>SYLY01000291.1 GCA_005808475.1 Acidobacteriota bacterium | reverse complement strand
GCCCTAGGCGGCCTTGGAGCGGCCTTGGATGCCGCCGATCGAGGCACGGAAATCGTCGCCCTCCACATTTTCGGGGCGGCCGCCCGGGCCGGGCCCCGAGGTTGGTCCGATTTTGCGGATCTTGGGACAGGCTCTATCGAGATCTTGCGGGTATGATCGAAGCCGAACAGTTCGCGCTGGGCGGTCCGCGGCAACGGCCCGGTTCGACGGGCATGGCCTATACTGTGGGTTATGGCGTTCCTGATTGAAGAGGCCCACCTGCCCGCGATGCTGACGGTCGGCCCGATGACCGACGAAGCCTTCGCGCAACTGTGCGCGAAGCATGCTGACCTCAATCTCGAACTGTCCGCCCGCGGGGAACTGATCATCATGCCGCAAACTTACACGTGGACCGGCGCGCGCAACGGCGAAATCATGGGCCAGCTTCATCGTTGGGCCCGGCAAGACAAACGCGGCGTAGCCTTCGACTCGTCCACCGGATGGCTCTTGCCCAACACCGCGCGGCGTTCGCCCGACGCGGCGTGGATCTTCAAACATCGCATCGAGGATCTCGACCCGGCCGCCTTCAGTCGCTATTGGCCCGTATGCCCCAACTTCGTGATCGAGTTGCGTTCGCAAACGGACCGGATTCGCGTGCTGCGCGACAAAATGGAGGAGTGGCTGGCCAACGGCGCGCAATTGGCTTGGCTGATTGACGCCGAGGCGCGCACCGTTGAGATCTATCGTCCCGGCTATGACGCCGAGACGCGGACAGGTATTTCGTCCGTGGCGGGCGAGGGGCCCATTGAGGGGTTCGTGCTGGATCTGCTGCCGGTTTGGGATCCTCTCGCCGACTAAGCTCATGCTCTCCTCCGCACCGTCACCACGGTGATGTCGTCGTTCTGGCCCCAGGCCTTGGTGGCTTCGGCGATCTCTTGCGCGGATTGGCCGCTGATCTCGCGCGTGCCGCCATCGGAGACTAGGCCGAAGTTCTCCCTGTTTTCGGGGCCCCCTCACGATCTCTATCTCTGTGATAAATTGCGCCTCAGACCCAGACGCAAAAGGCCGCGGTCCAGGAGCGGGTCGACGGGGAGGCTGGACGCGGGGTACACTCAGGACAGTAGGTAGAGGACGTATGACGGCGCGGCAACTTCCCAATGGCGGTCCGGCGATGCCTGTTGGCCCGGACCAGTTCCGTTATTCCGTGACTGGCGCGTAGTGCGATGAAGATCGTCCGTATCGTCCTGATCGTTCTGTTGGCGTTGCTATTGTGCGCCGGCCTCGGCGCGGCGGATTTCGCTCTGGCGTGGGGTTCGCCCCTGGCTTGGCTCGTGGCGCCGCTCACGGTTCTCGGCGCGGCCGGCCGCCCGCCGGTCCTTCGTCCGGTATGCATTCCGCGGCCCGGCGTTCGCGGCCGCGCGCCTCCTTCCTCCCTTCCCCGCTGAACCTCGTTTCGGTAAGTGGAAGGGTGTTTCCGTTTGAAACGGAAAGGAGGAATCGTGTCTCTATTTCTGGGAATCGTGGTCATGGCGCTGGTGCTGATTCGCGGTTTCAACAAGCTGTTGCTGTGGATGGACGACAAAGACTGGATCCTGCTGCCGAATCGCGAGGCGGTTCAGAACGCCGATACGCGGCTGCTTCGAGCGTTCCTCGACGCACAGGCGGTTGTGGAGCCGGACAAGAGGAAGCTGGTCCGGCATGAAGCGGTCAGGGACGAACTCGCGTCAGAGGACGACGAAGGGGATGGAAAGCCGCCGAGACGCCGCCGGCGGTGATAGACTGCCCCAAGGGCTGGACCATGGTGTCCGGCCGACCATGCGCAAGGGGCCGTGTATGAAACTCGCGTTATCGTTCACCGTGTTTGTATTCGCCGCGCTGAGCCAAACCAATACCGGGTCGATCACGGGCACCGTGTTCGACGCGCAGCGGGCCGTGATCGGGGGCGCGAAAGTGACCGCCGTCAATCTCGCCACCAACGTCAGCCAGACGGCCAACTCGTCCACTACCGGCGGCTACACGCTGCCCGCATTGGTTCCCGGTTCCTATCGCGTGACGATCGAAATGGAAGGATTCAAGAAGGCGGTGCGCGAGCCGGTAGCGGTGGAAACCTCCGCCACGGCGACGCTCGACCTGTCGCTCGAAGTGGGCAGCACCGCGACCGAGGTGCTGGTCAGGGCGGAGGCGCCGATCATCCAGCAGTCGAGCTCCACCATCCAGTACAGCATCAACCAGAAGCAACTCGACGAGTTGCCGCTGGCCAATCAGAGCGCGCTGCAGATCATGTCCACGCTGCCCGGCGTGGTGGGCGAGCCCGGCTCCGAGCAGGCAAGCGTCACCACGGGGTTCGTCACTCCCGGCGGCGGACTGTCGGTTTCGGGCGGGCGCATGGGATCGACGCAGTATCAGGCGGACGGCGTCTCTAACAATGCGATGTTCCTCGGGCGGATCTCACTGTCGTTCTCGTCGGACGCGATCGCCGAGGTGTCGGTGCAGCAGAATGCCTACTCGGCGGAGTATGGGCGCGTGGGCGGCGGGATCGTGAGCATGACCACCAAGTCCGGCACGAACAAGTTGCGGGGCGTGCTGTTCTCGTTCAGCCAGAACGACGTGCTGAACGCGGCTCCGTATCGCAATACGTTCGACAGGAAGGGACAGGTCCGCTACTGGCGCGGCGGGGCCGACATCGGCGGTCCGGTGTACATCCCCAAGCTCTACGACGGCCGCAATCGCACGTTCTTCTTCGCCGGTTTCGAGCCGCTGCGGCACTACACACAGCTATCGGCCTTCACGCGGGTCCCCACGGAGCTCGAACGCGAGGGCGATTTCTCGCGGTCCATCTACAACACCACGGCCAACCAGCGGGTGTACATCTTCCGGCAGTTCGAATTCAGCCCGGTGGGCACGCTCACCAATCAGCGCATCCAACTGGGCGCGAACGAGGCGTATCCGCTTTGGGAAGGCGCGGTGATCCCGAAGCGTTTCATCTCGCCCGCGGGGCAGAAGGTGGCGAAGCTCTATCCACTGCCGAACATGGCGCTCAACTCGCTGGGACAGAACTACTCGGTTTTCCGCAACGTGCGCAACACCGACAACCGCTACACCATCAAGCTGGATCAGGTGGTGACCTCCGCCAACAGGATGTCGTTCCGGTTCGCGCAAGTGCCGGTGAAGGGTCTGCGCGCGTTCATTCCCGGGTTGCTCGAGTCGGTGCCCACCGACACGTCCACCGGCACCAACATCGCGCTGAACGACACGCACGTGTGGGGCGGCAACAAGGTGAACGACCTGCGGCTGGGATTCAACCGCTCCAACATCGCGCGGCGCGAGTCCGACGAGCAGCTTTCGAAGAACTGGTTCCAGGAGTTCGGCTTTCCGTCGCGGCTGGAGCGGGGCTTTCCGATCGTGGGCCTCGGCGAAGGCATGTTCAACGCGGGAACCAGCATCGGCAACTACGAGATCGACAACTTCTTCCAGTTGGTGAACATCTTCAATTGGACGCGCGGGCGCAGCAATCTGAAGGCGGGGTTCGAGTTCCAGGCTCCGCAGCAGAACCTGATCGACCTGGCGAGCGTTCAGGGGAACTGGGGGTTCGGCGGCGGCATGACCAATATCGGTGCGTCCTCCACGCTGGGGGCGTTGGGCGCCTCGGGCCTCACCACCGGTTACGCGATGGCGTCGCTGCTACTGGGTTATCCGTCGGGCATCAGCATGGCGCCGGCGGCGATCTCGTATCAGTACCGGTGGAAATACTATTCCGCGTTCGTGCAGAACGACTACAAGTTGACGCCGCGCCTGACGTTGAATCTGGGAGCGCGATATCAAATAGAAGTCCCCCGCTCGGAGAAGAACCACAACCAGGGCTCCTTCGTTCCCGGCAAGGTGGTCAACTCGCGCGGGCAGGAACTGGGCGGCTATATCCAACTGCACGGACTGGGCGGCGCGCCGAAGACTTTGTGGCCCACGCGGTACAACAACATCGAGCCTCGCATCGGCTTCGCCTACCGGCTGCCGCGCTCCATCGGCGGCATGGCGGTGATTCGCGGGGCCTATGCGATCTCGCACGTGCCCACCAACGGCTTGTTCCGAATTCCGATCCCCGATCTGAACCCGAGGCCCGATCAACTGGCGTCGGCGGGCGCGGCCAACGGCGGCTGGGTGCAGATGGAGTCGAACCCGCTGGTGCTTCCCCAGGGCGGCTACACGCCTCCCAAGGACGGCAAGCTGGTGGAGACGCAGAACGTCAACCAGGTCTATTATCTGAACCGCGACGTGACCATCCCCTACATGCAGCAATGGAACTTCGGGTTGGGCTTCCAGTTCGGCAAGGACTACGGACTCGAGGTCAACTACGTCGGTTCGAAAGGAACGCAGCTATTCGGGCCGTCGGCGCTATACAACACGATCGACCTTCCCGGCTACACGACGCAGTTTCTGGCGGGGGAGAACATGGGCGAGCGGCTGCCGAATCCGGCGGGTCTGCGCGACCCCAACGGCAACATCGTCACCGTGGCGCGGCAGGATCTGCTGCGCGGCATCCCGACGATGAGCAGCATCGGCAACCCGATCGCGCAAGGCTACAGTTCCAGCTACAACGCGCTGCAAACGAACTTCGTCCGCAAGTTCTCGCGCGGCTTGCAGTTCACGGTGAACTACACGTGGATGAAGTCGATCGACGATTCCTCGTGCGACGGCCAGTTCTGCAACGACAACATCCAGAATTGGGGCACCGGATTCCCGCAGCTCCGCGGCGGAATCCGGAGTCTCGAGAAGTCGATCTCGGTATTCTCGATTCCGCACGTGTTCCGCTTCAACTACAACTGGGACGTTCCTTTCCGGACGCGGGGCTGGTCCAACAAGATCCTGGGGAATTGGAAGCTGAGCGGCGTGGGGCAAATGTCGAGCGGGCTGCCGCTGCAGGCGCATCTGGGCAACAGCGCCGGATTCCCGGACGACGTGGGCCGCATCCGCGCGAGTCTGGTTCCGGGCGTGGATCCGATTCTGCCCGGATGGCGGCGGAACGTCAACAACCCGGTGACGCAGCGGGCTCCCTATATCGATGTGCTCCGGGCCTATCGGCCGCCCACCCGCCTCACCGTCGGCAACGCGCCCCGCGTACTGGATCACGTGCGCATGCCGTGGACGCAGAGCTTCAACGCGGCGATTCTCAAGGAGTTCCCGGTGCGCGAGCAGATCCGGTTCGCCTTCCGCGCGGAGTTGTTCGGCGCGCTGAACCATCCGTTCTTCCAGACGAACGGCAACAACTTCACCGTGTATCAGAATCTGGACTACCAGCGCTTCGCGAATCCGCCGGTCGCGGCGACGAATCTCGCTCCGGCTTATGCCGACATCGGGGCCAACATCGGCGGCATCCGGCGGATTCAGCTTGGGCTGAAGATGTATTTCTGATTCCGATTGACGCGGCCGGGCGGTGATGCTAGTATTTTAGCAGTAGCAGGTTTTTTAGCATACGATGACCGGAGACGCACTCAGCCGCCGCGAGCGGCAAATCATGTAAATCCTCTGGCGCCGGGGCGAGGCCTCGGCGGCGGAGGTGCGTGAGGAGCTGGACGATCCACCCAGCTATTCCGCGGTTCGCGCGACGCTCAAGATCCTCGAGGACAAGGGCGCGGCGCGGCACGTGGATCGCGAGGGGAGGTACGTCTATCGATCCGCCACGCCCGCCGGGAAGGCGCGGATCCCGGCGTTGCGGAAGCTGGTGGACACATTCTTCGGCGGATCGGCCGCCGGAGCGGTCACGGCGTTATTGGGAACGCCGGATGCCAGGTTCACGCGGGAGGAGTTGGACCGGTTGTCGGAGTTGGTGGAACAAGCGAAACGAAAGGGAACCCCATGATCCTGAAAGTCACTCTACTGCTCTGCGCCGCCGAGGTTCTGGCCTCGATCCCGCGGCGAATACCCGCTTCGGCAAGGCATATGATTCGCACGCTAGGATTGGCCGCCGCCCTGGCGCTGCCGTTGTTGGCGTGGCTGGCGCCGCCGGTGGCGCTGCCTTCCGGCGCGTCGTTCGCGTTGAACGCCGCGGCTGGCGCGGCCGCCGGCGCGGCCGGCTCGTTCGACTGGATGCGATGGGCGTGGATCGCCGGCGCGCTGGCCATGGCCGCGCGATTCGCGATGGGCCACGCGCGCGCCGCGTCGATGGTCCGCGCCGCGTCTCGCGAAAGCGCGCGCGAAGGCGTCGAGATCCGCCGCGCGGCGGCTGGCGTGATGCCGTTCACGTGGGGGTTGTTGCGTCCGGTCGTGCTGCTGCCCGTGGGCGAATCGCGCGCCGCTGTCATCGGGCACGAACTGGCGCACGCGCACCGTCGCGATCATTGGTGGCTGCTGCTGTCGCAGGCGGCGTGCGGAGTGTACTGGTTCCACCCGCTGGTCTGGTGGTCGGCGCGCAAGGCCTCGGAGGATCGCGAACGGGCTTGCGACGATCTGGTGCTGCGGCGCGGAGAGGCTCCGGCGGGCTACGCGGAGACGCTCGTGGCGGTGGCGAAGTCGGGGGTGGCGGCTCCGGCCGGGGCGATCGCCGTGGCGGGGCAGACTCCACTCGAGGGGCGGATCCGCGCGATCCTGGATCCGGCGGTGAATCGCGCGGCGATGACGCGGCGTGGAGCGATGGCGGCGTCGGCCGCGGCCGCGTGTTTCGCTTTGCTGGTGGCGGCGCCGGTCGCCGCACAGAAGGTGTACAAGGTGGGCGAAGATGGCGCGACGCCTCCCAGGGTGAAGTCCAAGGTGGAGCCTTCCTACACGCAGGAAGCGCGCGAAGCCAAGATCAGCGGGTCGGTGAAGCTCTCGCTCGAGATCGACGAGAAGGGTCTGCCGCAACGTGTGAAGGTGGTGGCGCCGCTCGATCCGGGTTTGGACGTGCAGGCGATCAGGGCCGTGGAGCAGTGGCGGTTCGAGCCCGGGAAGATCGAGGGCAAACCGGTCCGTGTCGCGGCCAACGTGGAAGTGAACTTCCGCCTGTTGTAGCCGCGGTCGTCGAGCACGATCGGGCGCACCCGCACCGGCGCGATCATTGGTGGCTGCTGCTGTCGCAGGCGGCATGCGGAGTCTACTGGTTCCACCCGCTGGCGTGGTGGCCTTCCGCGTAAGGCCACTCGTCAAGTACTTCACGGAATCCCCTTTGGGTGCTATGCTTTGGGTGCAGGAGCTAAGGTTGTCCGGATGACGATCATCTTTACAGAGCAGATTCAAGAAGCCCTACCCCTTCGAATTCGAAAGCAGGTTAGTTTGAAGGTGGGGGATCGTCTTGATGTAAGCGTCATGGAGGGTGTTATCACCATGAAGCCAGTTCCACCAGCTCCGGCCATGGATGAAGAATACACCCCAGTAGAGCGGCGCACCATCGATGCCCAGCTCGCCGCCGCGGAGGGCGGCTCTTTTCACGGACCTTTTGGCAGCGCCGATGAAATGATTGCTCACATGAAGAACGGTCTGATGCAGCCGGGAGCAAAGCAAAGCAAACGCTCCCGATGACCGCCCTTTATAGCACGGCCGTAGAGGAGGCTCTAAGGACCATGCCCGAATCGGCACGTCAGGCGTTCTTCAAGTAGATTAGACTGCTCGAACAGAACCTCAGGCACCCTTCGCTTAGGGCCAAGAAGTACGACGAATCCCATGATTGGTGGCAAGCTCGCGTCGATAAGAGTTGGAGATTTTACTTCAAGATTGAGGACGATGTATATCGAATTATCAGTTTGATTCCTCATCCGAAATGACGCCCTTCCTCGTCTCATAGGCATAGGCCTTGATTATCCCGTGAGCGCCGCAACGTGTGAAGGTGGTGGCGCCGCTCGATCCGGGTTTGGACGTGCAGGCGATCAGGGCCGTGGAGCAGTGGCGGTTCGAGCCCGGGAAGATCGAGGGCAAACCGGTCCGTGTCGCGGCCAACGTGGAAGTGAATTTCCGGCTGTTGTAGCTACTTCCGCTCCCAACGCCGTTCCACCGGACCCGAACCGAAGCGCGCCAGCGCGAACGCCGGGTCCGGTTGTCGCTTCCCAAGCACCAGTTCCATCATGTGCTCGCCCACCGCGGGCGCGATCTTGAAGCTGTGCCCCGATCCTCCGCCGGCGAACCACACCGGTCCGCCGCCGGGGTGGCGGTCGAGGATGAGGTGGCCGTCCGCGCTCATCTCGTACTGGCAGACGCGCGATTCGAGCAGGGGGGCGTCAGCGAGCCTGGGGAAGCGGAACGCCACGTAGGCGCGCGCGTCGGCGAGGGGCTCGGCGGACGGCGTCCGGTCGCCGGCAGTGGGATCCCACTCCGGTCCCGGTACGTCGCGCGCGGCCTTGAATCCGCGCCCCTCGTTGCCGGCGATGCCGTAGTGGCGCGGCGCGGTGTTGTCGACCCAGGCCGGGAACGGAGCGCGTCCCGGCGCATCGCCGAAGTAGAAAACCTCCTGCCGAGTCGCGGTAATGAGCGCGCCCAGGACATCGGGGATCATCGCGCCGAGCCACGGTCCGCAAGCGCACACCGCGGCGTCCGCGGGTGGGACTTCGGTTTGGATCAGATACCGTCCGCCTTCGCGTTCGAACATGCGCACCACCGCCTGACAGGCGCGGCGCGCCATCAGGTATCCGAGGTCCGGCTCGAACAGCGCCCACGCGATGCCGCTCCAGTTTACGCCTGGATGCAGCCGCTCGAGGCCGTCCCGGCGCAGCACTTCGACACTCATGCCGGCGGCGCGAATATTCTCGAGCGAGGCCCGTTCCCACTCATCGCCGCCCTCCGGCGCCATCCACAGCGACCCAACCGAGTGCAGCAGCGTCTGGCCGGCCGCGGCCTCGAGATCGCGCCACATCGGAACCGATCGGGCCACCATGCGCGTGTACATCGCGTTCGGACCGTAGGCTCCGCGAATCACGCGCGTCTCGTCGCCGGAAGACGATCGCGAATTGGCCGCGCCCCACGCGTCGATCAACGTGACGTCGCAGCCCGCCCGAAGCAGGTGCAACGCGGTCCATCCGCCGAACGCGCCGGCTCCCACCACCGCGACTCGCATATCAGGCGAGCAGCTTCGGCACGACGTTGCCGTGGACGTCGGTGAGGCGGAAGTCGCGGCCCAGGTGGCGGAAGGTCAGCCGGGTATGATCGAAACCGAGCGCGTGCATGATGGTTGCCTGCAGGTCGTGCACGTGGATCTTGTCCTCGGCGATGTGGAAGGCGAAGTCGTCGGTCTTGCCCACAACCTGGCCGCCTTTGATGCCGCCGCCGGCCATCCACATCGAGAATGCGAAGGGATGATGATCGCGGCCCGCGTTTTCGAGCGCCGTGGGCCCGCCGCGCATCTCGACCATCGGCGTGCGTCCGAACTCGCCCATCCAGACGACGAGCGTGGAATCGAGCAGGCCGCGGCGCTGGAGATCGGTGAGAAGCGCGCCGATGGGCCGGTCGGTGATGGCGGTGTTTTCCTTCAGCTTTTTATTGAGGTCCGAGTGGTCGTCCCAACTGGCGTGGGCGAGCATCACGAATCGAACGCCGCGCTCCACCATGCGCCGCGCGAGCAGGCAGTTGGAGGCGTACGGATGGGTGGGCTGCTTGCCGACGCCGTACATGTCGAGCGTGGCCTGCGATTCGGTGGAGAAGTCGAGCAGTTCGGGCGCGGCCGATTGCATGCGGAAGGCGAGTTCGTAGGACGCGATGCGCGAGTCGATTTCGGTGTCGCGCGTTTCGGCCATGTGCGCTTCGTTGAGCTCCTTGAGCGCGTCCAGAGTGAGGCGCTGCGTGTTCGCGGCGAGGCCTTCGGGATTGGACAAGTAGAGGATGGGGTCGCCGGAGTTGCGGAAGACGACGCCCTGATAGGTGGAGGGCAGGAATCCGCTGGTCCAATTGGTGACGCCGCCGGAGGTGCCGCGGCCCGATGCGAGCACGACGAACGCGGGCAGGTTGCGCGATTCGCTGCCCAGCCCATAAGCGGCCCACGCGCCCATGCTCGGGCGGCCGAACTGGGTGCTGCCGCTGAACAGCAGCAACTGGCCGGGGTGGTGGTTGAACGCGTCGGTGTACATGGACCGCACAAGGCAGATGCGGTCCGCGTTGGCGGCGATGTTCGGAATGTAGTCGGAGAACTCCAGGCCGGACTGCCCGTATGGGCGGAAGGTCCGCGGACTGGCGAGCACCGCCGCGTCGGGCTTGGTGAACGCGAGTCTGGCTCCATACTCCTTGGTCAGCGATTCGGGCAGCGGCTTGCCGGACCACTTGACCAGTTCCGGCTTGGGATCGTAGAGATCCATCTGGCTGGGGCCGCCTTCCATGAAGAGGAAGATGACGTTCTTGGCCTTGGCGGGGAAGTGGCTGGCGCGCGGGGCCATGGGGTCCCTGGCGGCCAGGCCCTCTTCGGCGAGCAGGTGCGCGAGCGCGGCGGTTCCGAGGCCGGCGCCCGAATGGCGAAGGAAATGGCGGCGGGAGTGGACCGGGAGCATTCGCTCTTGATTGTACTTTTTTCGGCATCGATCCGGACGTGCGAAAATCGGGGTGGCATGAGAGCCGCCGAACGCGCCGTCTGGGAGGAGTGCCTGGCGATCCGTTGCGGCGAGAAGCAACAGGCGCTTGTCTACCGCGTTTTCCTCGACTGGCTGAAGACGGCGCACGGCATCACCGGCTATCACGCCGGTCTCGACGCCGCGCCGGATCGGGAGTTCACTTCGCCGTATCTGATCGTCGTCATCGAGTCCGATCGGGACCGCGAGCTTTGGTACGACCTTCCGCTCCGGAAGCCGCTCGCGAACCGCTTCATCGAAATCCTGGCGGAGCATCCGGAAGGCGGCGAAGGGCATCCGGCCTACCGGCCGGAGGAACTCGTCAAACTGAGTCCGTTTCCCATCGTCTTTCAGACGACGGCGTTCGAACTGGCGATGCAACGCTGGAAGGAGGCGGAGCCCGACTTCGAGGGCGCCATCACGGCGATGTTCGCCGAGCACGTCTCTTCGATCTTCGAGTACAGCAGCCAGACATACACGGTGGTCTACCGCACGGGGGAACTCTCCTTGCGCGCCGGCCGCGAAGGCGTGCACGAGGCCATCGCCGCCGAGTTCCGGGCGCGGTTCCGGAGCCACGACGAAACGGGAACGCTCGGCGGGGAGGAGTTCCGCTTCATGTACGAGGACGAGGAGGATCTCGCCCGCCGTTTCTCCAACCCGTTCCACTACTTCCGCTGAGGCGGCTTCCGGGCCGGCTACTCGGCGGAAGAGATCCGGCCGGCTGGGGCTTTCCAGCCATCCACCGACACGACCAAGTCGTGGATGCCCGCAGGGACTGGCGGCATGGCGAAGTCGATCCGGTAGACGCCGGGCGCCACCAACCCGGCGAAGCGCAGGTTCGCTTGGGCATCCCCGGCGCGCACCACCACAGGCAAGACGCATCTGGCCTCGCCCTCGAAGGCGGAGCCCCACGGCACGGGCGGATTCGTGGGACCGAAACCCGTCCCGTTCAGGGAGACGATCTCGCCCGCGCGCGCACGAATGAGGCGGCTCGCGTCGAACAAGGCTGGAGAGACGCGCTCCAGCCATCCCTGTCCCGCGAGCGTGGGCGCGCCGTCGCGGATGACCTCCACGCGGGCCGGGCCTAGCTCGACGCCCTCCGGAGCCAGCGCGTTGATCTGCCCAGGACCCGCGAAACCGATCCCGGCCTCGCGGCCACCCACCGTGACGCGCACCCCGCCGAGAGAGCGAGGGACGTCTCCGCCCGGTTGCCATGCCAGCGCCGCCGGGGCCAGGCCACTCCCGAAGATCGAGATCCACGCTCCCGGAGAGAACGTGGGAAGCAGACTGGCGGCGTTGAATACCGTGACGTCGTCGCGCCGCGGCGGAATGCGGAATGCGCGCAGGTGGATGCGGGAGTTTCGCTGGCCTGCCACCGATGCATTGGCGGCGACGTACACCAGCAAGTCTCCGATGGCATCGCGCGGTGGAGTCCAATCGACTTCGAAGACTCCCTGCCGTCGGGGCTCCGTGTGATGGAAGAACTCCAATGGCGAGACCTCCGGACAGCCGGCCTTTGGAATGCTGTCGTCCTCGCAGACGACCGCCGTGGTGGAACCGTCGACGGGGAAGAGCCGGCCGGCCGGGTGGAGTGGACGGTCCGCCCGCCGAACGCTCAATTGCAGTCCGTAGGCGCGCGCGGCGTCTCCGATCCGTAGGGTCCACCTCTGGCGTGGGCCTCCGGGATCGTATTCGCGTGGTCCGTCCAGGTCCAACTCCACGGTGGGCGAGTCGTCGAAACGCTCGCCCACGTGGCAGTTCGCCGAAAGGCACGTCTGCTCGCCGGGAGCGCCCGTCCGCCGCGTGGGCGGACCGCCCGAATACGCGGACGCCAGGGAGGCAAGCGCGCCAACCACGAAAAGCGGCAAGGCGCGCTCGAAGCGGATCACGAGGATTCTAGGTCCCGACGACGGGGCTTCCTTCGCTCTTGGTCACTACCACAACGCCAGGCTTGTTGGGTCCGCGGCCATCGGGCCAGCGGCTGACCAGATCGCTCGGATTGATGGTCCACCTGCCGCCCTCGCCCGGATGTTGGATCGATACGAACAGAGCGGTATCGTCGGTGTTGAATACGAGACTGGCGGTCTCGGCGCCCGAAACGCCGCTCACCAGTTGCCGCACGAATCCGCGCTCGGAGCCTTCGGTGGGAACCGCGTAAATGCCATCGTTGATGTCGAGGACGCCGGGCTGGCCGTCGGTGGCGATCCAGAGGTTGCCTTTGCTATCGAACGCGATGTTGTCCGGGCAGGCGAGGGCGCTGACCTTCGCCGGATCGTATCCAGCGAAGAACGCCCCGTGGGCCGGGACCTTGCCATCGCCGCAGAGAATGAAGATCTCCCAGGTGAATTTGGTGGAAGTGTGGTCGCCTTCGTCCTCCGCGATCTCGATGATGTGTCCCCAGCGGTTGTTGGCGCGCGGATTGACGGTGTCCTTGTCCCGGTCGGTGCGGCGAGTGTTGTTGGTGAGGGCCAAATAGACCTTGCCGTTTACCGGATTGACTTCCATGTCCTCGGGCCGGTCCATCTGGGTGGCGCCCAGGCGCGCGGCGGCTCCGCGGGCATCGATCAGCACGTCGCCCTGATTGTCGTAACCGTTGCCCCGGATCAGCGGGCCCTGTCCGAACACGAGGGGCAGCCATTCGCCGGAGCCGTCGGCGTGGAACTTGGCGGCTTACAGTGTGCCGTCGTCCAGCAGGCTGTCGTTGGCTAAGCGGTCGAACGGGTTGTACCGGCCCTTGCTCACGAACTTGTAGGCGAACTGGAACCGTTCGTCGTCGCCTGTGTAGGCGACGATCTGGCCGCTCCGCGCGACTTGGATCGTGCAGCCTTCGTGGCGCAGACGCCCGAGCGCGGTGCGCTTGCGTGGAATCGACTGCGGATGATACGGGTCGATCTCGACGATCCACCCGAAGCGGTTGGGCTCGTTGGGCTCCTTGGCCATGTCGAACCGGTCCTCGTGCCGGGCCCATGGGTACTCGCCGTTGGCGGCCGGCAGACCATAGTTGGCGTTGACCGCGCCGGCGCGGGCGTTGGTCACGGCGCCGGCGTTGGAGAAGTACTGATGAAAGTTCTCTTCGCCGGACAGGATCGTGCCCCAAGGCGTTTGACCGCCGGCGCAGTTGTTCAACGTACCCAAGACGCGGCGGCCGGTGGCGTCCGCGCGGGTCTTCAGCGCGTCGTTGCCGGCGGCGGGTCCGGTGATTTCGAAGGGCGTGGTAGCCGTGATTCGGCGGTTGAACTGCGAGCCCTGCACGTAGCGCCAGGAGCCGGTCGCGTCTCGCGCGATCTCGACGACGGTCAGTCCATGCGCTTGCAGCTCGATGGCCGTCTGGGCCGCCGTCTGAGCATTGAAGCCGCCGTGATTCAAGAACATCAACTCGGGATTGGTGTACTCGTGATTGACAGCGAGCAGGCCCCGGCCCGGATTCTGAACGTCATGCGCCGGCAGCGGAGAGTAGCCCATCCAATCGTTGTTGTAGCCGAACTGCTTCGCTTGGGCTTCGGGGCTTTGGTTCTGGGGATCGAAGGCCGGCGAATCGTTGAAGAGGGGGTCGCCCCACTTGATCAGGACGGACGACTTGTAGCCCTCGGCCACTTCGATGCGATCGGCCTTGGAGCCGGCGAGCGGCTTGAACTGGATGCGGGTGTCGCGCTTGGCCTCATTGGCGGCGGCCTCCGGTATCGAGCCTGCGGCCACGGTGTCCTTGCCTGTCATCAGCCCGGCCGCCGGGATCGTGGTAAGCAAGCCGCCGAGCAGCGAGCGGCGGTTGAATCGTTCCTTCAGAACGGATTCGAAAGTCTCTGGCATCAATGGGGTCCTTTTGGAGAGAATGAACTCTCATTAAAGGACCTGTAGGTTTCGCCGGCGTGACGAAGCCGATACGCTTCCGTGAAATCGGGTTACGGTTGTGTCACCACCGGCAGTTCGATCCGCGACAGCTTGCCCGCTCCGTGATGCACCGTCTGCTTCGCCACACGCATGCGGGACGACGCGCCCAGCGCCTCGCCGGTGTTCGGATTCCGGTCGAACTGCGGGAAGTTGCCGCTGGTGATATCCACGCGAATCCGGTGGCCGGGCAGGAACACGTTCGCCGTGCCGCGCATGTCGATGTCGAACTCGTAGGAGCGGCCCGGTTCCAGCGGTTGCGGTTTGTCGAGCCCGCCGTGGAAACGCGCGCGCAGGATACCCTCGGCGACGTTGAACGCGCGGCCGTCCGGATAGACGTCGACCAGCTTCGCCATCCAGTCGGTGTCGCGCCCATCGGTGGACGCGGCGAGTTTCATGCGCACTGGCCCGGCGATGGCCAACGGCTCCGCCAGTTCCGCCGACGTGTAGACCAGCACGTCGTTGCGCGATTCCACGGGACGCTGATCGCGCGGACCCACGGGGAACGGCGCGCCGCAGCAGTCGTTGCCGCCGAGGCTCGGCACGGGATTGTCCGGGTCGTAGCTGTAGCGGTCCACCGGCGCCCCCGTGGGCGGGTCGCGCCTTAGGACGCCGTCGCCGCGCCACGAATTGGCTCGTCCGCCGCTGTCGAGATAGAACGGTGTGACGCGCGCGCCGGGCACGGGCCAATCGGCGAACTTCGCCCATTTGTTCGCGCCCATGAAGAAGATCTCCACCGGCGGTTCGCGGTCGATGCCGTTGTCGATGCCCTTCAGGTAATGGTCGTTCCAGCGGTTCTCCAACTCCAGGATGTCGCGCATGGCGGCGGGGCCGAAGTCGAGATCGCCGAACTTCTGGCTCGCCCCGTGGCCCCAGGGCCCGACGATGAGCTTGGCGCCCTTTCGAGCGGCTTCGGTCGCGCCTTTCGCGCGGACTCCGGTGTAGCCGTTCAACGTGCCGCCGAGCAACAGGTCGAACCAGCCGCCGAAGTTGTAGGCGGGCACGGCCACCTTGTCGAAGCGCTCCTCGTCGCTGATGGCGCGCCAGTATTGGTCGTAGCTCTGGTGCGCCACCCAGTCGCGAAAGTGCTTCACCGGCTGTCCGCTCGATTCCAGATCGATGGTGGAGACGGGCAGCTTCCACACCATGTTTTCGTACTTCATCTCCTCGGGCGCGTACGGATCCATGTGCCAATACTGCGGATTCATGATGCGGAACGGCATTCGCACCACGCCCCATCCCAACGCCAGCGCCAGCTTGAACGCGCCGCCGTGATAGAAGGTGTTGTGGTAGATGCTGGTGGAGGCGAGCGCGGGGAAGATCGCCGTCAGATGCGGAGGACGCATAGTGGCGGCCTGCCACTGCACGTGCGCCAGGTACGATCCGCCATGCATGCCCACCTTGCCCGTGGACCAGGGTTGCCGCGCCGCCCACTCCACCGTGTCGTAGCCGTCGTTGGCCTCGTTGCGGAACGGGTCCCACGCGCCTTCCGATTCGTAGCGGCCTCGCGTGTCCTGCACCAGGACGGCGTAGCCGCGCCGCGCGAAGGCGATCACCGCCGGATGCATGCCATCGCGCTGCACACCGTAGGGCGTTCGCGTGATTAGCGTGGGGAAGCGGCCCTCGTGGCGGGGGCGGTAGAGGTCGGCGTAGAGCTTCACGCCGTCGCGCATGGGCACGGCGATGTGGCTCTGGACGCGGATCTCTCCATTGACGGGCGCGGTGGTTTCCGCGAATAGAGGCAGCGCGGCGGCGGCCGCGAGCGGAAGGGCAGGGAACCTCATGGGAGCCGAGAATATCAGAACCGGCGGGTCCGGTGCGCAACCGGCGGCGTGCGGGCCGCATCCAATCGGCTAGAATGACCTGCATGAAACGTGTGGCGCTGGCGGCGTGCGTATTGGCGTGCGGGGCGCTGTTCGCCCAGAAGGACAAGTATGCCGGACCCAAGCCGCCCAAGCCGGACATGCTCTATCTGCTGCACGCGTCGAACCTGATCCCCACCGAGGCGGGCGAGGCGAAAGAAGAGACCCGCAAGGACGTTACCGCGAACGTGATGAAGGGCGCCGAGTCCAATGTGAAGACTCCGATGGCGGAGCCGATTTTCCTGATCGAGTCCGATAAGGTCTCCGCCGAAAAGCTCGAACTCTACAAGATGGACATCAAGAATGGCCAGCGCGAAGTTTCCATTCCCAACGATTCGAAGAAGCGCATCAAGAACGCGCCCAAGCAACTGCGGGTGAAGGTGGACCGCATCGAGCAGAGCCTCTACCGGGTGGAAGTGAATCAGTGGCTCGACAACGGCGAGTACTGCATGAGCCCGCAGGGATCGGTGCAGGTGTTCTGCTTCCAGGTTTTCTGAGCCTCGCTACGGGCGGATCGACGTGGCGCGGCCCTGCTCGTCTCCGCGCAGCCATAGGTAGATCGGAGCTCTCGGTGAAGGCGGCGGCCAAGGCATCCTGATCCGCAGCGTTTGCGCGGGTCCGCTGCCCGATACTGGCAGTTCGGAGACGCTCAGGCCGTCGGCGCCGTTCCATCCGGTTTTCTCCACCGATTCGAGATCGCGGCCGGTCATCGTTCCGAAGAAGGCTCCGTCGTCCGCGCGGTCTTCCGTCCATTGGAACCGCTCCACCTTCGGGAGCCTTACGACGCGGCCGACTCGCTTCGGCGCCGACACGCTTCGCTCGGCGGCTTCGAGCGTCGCTTCCACTTCGCAGCCGGAGGGCCACGCCGCCGGGTCGAACGACAGATAGAGCCGGTTGGCCGCGAGCGACTGCACCTTCAAGCCGTCGCGCTGCTCGCCCACCGCGGCGCGCAGCTTCCGGCTCGATCCCGGGCAGCCGAGCTCCACTTGAATGCGCGGTCCCGCGTTCTTCACGTCGAGCACCGCGCCCGCCGCGACGCCCGCCACCAGTTCTCCTTCCCGCAGCGCGATGTCGACGCCGGCCGGCGCGAGCACCTTGGATATCACGATCGCGGGGCGAGGCGGCAGCACTCGAACGCCACCCGCGATGCGGGCGGGCTGGAGCCAGCCTTCGGCGCGAGCGTGCAGATCCAGCGACTGGCCGGGCCGCAAGTCCGCTTCCGGCGCCGCTTCCACCGGCCGGCGGCGTTGGCCGGCGATCGCCGGACCCAGACGGAGCGCCACACCCTGCGCGCGCAGTTCCACCAGACGCTCGACGCCGTCGCCCTCGAGGGTCAATTGCTGGTTGGCTTCGCCCGAGTGCACTCGCAACGGCATCGCGTCGAGGCGCGGTTGCGGGGCCAGGATCTCCAGCGGCGCCGATTCTTCCGATCCGGCTTGCGCGATCGCGATCCGGTAAGCTCCGCGCTTCAGGCCCGCTGTGTCGATTTCGATCTCGACGCGCCGCTGGGCGCCCAGCCCCGGTCCTTCCGGCAGCCGCCACGGAATCGGCGCGGGCGAGGCGAAACGGTCGTCGATGCGGACCAGAGACATCTTCTCGACGAACTGGAAATCGGGCCCTTCGAGCGCCACCGCCTGCTTGCCGGTGTCCTCCACCAGCCGGTCGTGCATCGAAGCGCCGATCCGGGCGGAGGAGAGATCGGGCCGCGCGTGCAGCACCAACGTTCCCGCGGCTTCGAACGGAGCTTCGTCCCAGTGTCCGCGCAGGCGGTACTCGCCCGGTTCCGCCGCGATGCCGGTCAAATCGATCTCGAGCTTGCCGTCCGCCGTCCGCGCGCCGATATCGAATACGCGGCCCGGTCCGGCGAGTTGCCAGTTGCGGACACGGTCCAGCGGCGCGGGTCCGGTGGCCTTCAGGCCGATCGGACTCCTGGCCCCGATCATCGCGTGACGCCGGCCGTCGATGGCCAGCTTGGGCGGTTCGGACCCGGGCACGCGCACGGCCCAAAAATAGGCCAGCTTGGCGCGGCCTCGCGCGGGCTCCCGCTTGCCGCAGAGCGTCATGGCTCCGCCGCCCGGCTGCGCGAAGGCGGACCGGAACTCGGTGTTCGGGAACAGGATGGAGCGGAAGTTCATGCCGATCGCGGCGCCGCCGGCCGCGAGTCCCACCGGATTGCCGAGGAACATCCCCGCCACCACGGCCGCCAGGCTCGCCGTTTGGCTGACGCGCTGGGGTCCTTGCGGCGAGATCGGATCGTAGCTGGCCAGGGCTGGATTGATGGCCCGGAACAAGGCCAGCGTTTGCTGTTCCGGCGGTGCGTCGCGGTTGATGCGGTTGTTCAAGCCGTACTGCGTCGCGAAGCCCTGGATGGCGGCGCCGAGATTGTCGCCGGTTCCGGCCGTTCCGTCGCTGGCGAGCGCCCGAAGCACCTCCTCGGTCCGCGCGGTATTTTGGGCATAGTCGGCGAGCTGGCCGATCAGCGCGGGGTCGCGCGCCAGAAATCGCTTGACCTTGGCGGCGTTGAGTCCGGCCGGTCCGTAGACAAAGGCCGCTGTCCTGGTTTGCCCGTTGACGGGCCACTCGGCCCGGTCGCTGGCGGGCTTGGGGGGTAACAACTCGAGATCGCCGTCGCCGTCGGGTTCCGAGGGTGCGAGCAACAGCGCCACCTGCCCTTTGCGCTTGTCGCCGCCGTCGCGAAGCGGCGTGTAGACGATCCGGTCGCCGGGCACGAGCCGGTTCACCGAACGAAGGGGGATCGCGCGAGGGATGCCGGACCGCGCCACCGCGAGGTCGACATCGCCGAGAGGAACTCCGGCTGGACAGGGAACGGCGGCCGCCGCAATCGCGGGAAGCGCCGACAGCACCGCAATCCAGACGAGCCGCATCTCCATTCTCAGTATGACGCCTTGTCCAGCCCTCTAGTTGCGTTGTGCTACCATCTCCTGAGTACTCAGCTCAGGGAGGTTCGATGCGTAGACTTGCATCCACCGTTTCGGTGTTCGCCTTGTCGGCGGCCGCCACTCTCGCCCAGGATTCACGCGGTCGCGTCCAAGGCCTTGTGGTCGACGCGTCCCAAGCCGTAATCGGCGGCGCCCAAGTGGTCCTCAACAACGAGGGCACCGGCATCCAGACCACGGCTCAGACCAATCAGACCGGACAGTATCTGTTCGACTTCGTGACTCCCGGCAACTACTCGGTCACGGTCGAATTCGCCGGGTTCAAGAAGTTCCAGCAGCGCAACGTGCTGGTGCAGGCGCGCGGCGACGTGACCGTCAACGCGACCATGCAGCCCGGCGACACGCAGCAATCGATCACGGTCGACGCTCCACCGGTCGCGGTGCAGTTCAACACGTCGACCATGGCGCTGACGCTCGACACCAAGATGGCGAACTCGCTGCCGATCATCCACCGGAATCCGTTCCTGCTGGTGTCGCTGAATCCCGCCACGGTGATCCGGTCGTCCACCGAGCAAAGCCCGTTCCATCACTGGGCCGCGTCTCAGTTCGACGTGGGCGGCAACACGAGTACGAAGAACGACATCATTCTCGACGGCTCGCCGTCGATGACCGCGCAGAAGTCGAGCTACACGCCTCCGATGGACGCGGTGAGCGAAGTCAACCTGCAGCAGAACGCGGTGGACGCCGAGTTCGGCCACTCCGCGGGCGGCGTGCTTTCGGTGGCGATGAAGTCGGGCACCAACGATTGGCATGGCACTGGCTACTACCTCGGCCGCAACCCCGCGTTGAACGGCTTGGCCAACCGGGTGACGCGCGCATCCAACCTGACGCGGCAGCACGTCTGGGGCGGCACGCTGGGAAATCCCATCAAAAAGAACAAGCTGTTCAGCTTCTTCTCGTATGAAGCCTGGCGGACCATCGAGCCACGCAGCGCTCTGAACACGCTGCCCACCGATCTCGAGCGCAATGGCGACTTTTCGCGGTCGATCAACAACACCGGTGGGTTGCGCGCGATCCACGATCCGTTCACGACGCAGACGGTGGGCTCCACCATCACGCGGCAGCCCTTCGCAGGCAACATCATTCCGGCGTCGCGGATCGACCCGGCCGGCAGGGCGATCATGGCCGATATCTGGAAGCCGAACGAAGCCGGCTCGGGCTCGGCGCTGGTGAACAATTTCCGCAAGGGCTTCGCCAACCGCTTCCGCTACTGGAACGCTTCCGAGCGCATAGACTGGAACGTCAACGAGCGGATCAAGGTGTTCGGCCGCTTCAATCAGTTCCGCACCTTCACCGCGCAGGACGACTACACCGGCTCGGTGGCGCAGCCGGTGGACGGCTCCAAGCGGCACTCGCGCAGCTTCTCCGGCGACCTGGTTTACACGCTGAACGCGAACACGGTGTGGAACATCCGCTCGGCGTACAATTCCATCGTCGACTCGTTCGGCGTGCCTGCCGCGCTGCTGAAGGAGTCCGACCTCGAGAAGTTCTGGCCGGGCAACCCCTGGTACAAGGGCTACCTGCAGGGTCTGCCGGATCTCTACTACCCCGGCGTCAACATCAGCCGCAGCGGCTCGGGTCTGTCGCTGGGACGGACAGGCTACTGGTTCCAGGAGCCGGACTCATACAACGTCGAATCGAAGATCTCGCGCAACCATGGCAAGCACTACTTCAAGGTGGGCGGCGAGTACCGCAAGGAACGGGTGAACGCGGCTCGTCCGCAGTCGTTCACGTTCAACTTTGGACCCGCGCTGACGGCGAATACCTACGTCGCGCCGAATACCGGGTTGAGCGGCGACGGCTACGCGACGATGCTGCTGGGCGCGCTCGACGGCAGTTCCGCCATCGCGTCGATTCCGATCCAGCGCCCCCGCGTCGGCTTCCTGGGCTTCTTCTTCCAGGACGACTACAAGCTGACGCAGCGCATCACGCTCAACCTCGGCCTCCGCTACGAGTACTTCACCGCCATGCGCGACACCACGGACCGGCTGACCCGCTTCCTGGACCTGACGAGCCCGATCTCCGAGTTCCAGGGCGCCAACGCTCCCCGGCTCCCGGCGGCGGCCACCGCGTTACGTTCCGCGGCGCCGGTTTACAACGGCGCGTGGCTGTTCGCGGACGGCAACAACCGCAATTCGTGGAACGCGCCGAAGAACCTGTTCATGCCCCGCGCGGGTCTGGCTTGGCGCGTCGACGATGGGACCGCGCTCCGAATCGGCTGGGCGCGCTATATCGTTCCGGCGACGCTTACCGACGGCTTGGGGATTCTCGGATCGGTGCCGCTGCCGGGCTTCGACGCTCGCACCACCACGATCGGCGAACTGCAGGGAGTTCCACAACAGAGGCTTTCGAATCCGTTCCCCGGCGGCTTGATTCCGGTCACGGGAAAGACACTGGGGCGCTACACCAACCTGGGCGGAGCCGGCCAGTGGTATCAGCAAGACTTCACGCCGGGCGTCAACGACCGGTTCAACATCAGCCTGCAGAAGCAGTTGCCCGGCAAGATCCTGGCCGACATCACGTTCTTCATGAATGCCGGCCGCAGCGCGCCGTACAACTACGACGTCAACCAAGTGGATCCGCGCATCGGATTCCGGCTGGGCGTCGCCAGCACGCAGACGGTGGACAACCCGTTCTTCAATCTGCTGGCCGCCGACAAGATGCCCGGCCAGCTCCGCACCCAGCGGACCATCGGAGTCACCGACCTGACGCGGCCGTATCCGCAATATCAGGGACTGAACGAAAATCTGCGCGGCGGCTTCGGCAACCGTTACCGTTCGGCGCAAATGCAGTTCCAGCGGCCGTTCAGCAATGGCTGGAACTTCGTGTTCGGCTACAACTACAACAACGAGTCGAATCAGCAGTTCTACGACAACCAGGACAACTTCACGCAGACGGTCACCTGGCAGCCCGCCGCCAACGCCAAGCAGCGATTCACCGGCGCGGCGATCTATGAACTGCCGTTCGGCAAGGGCCGCAAACACATGAACTCGCTTCCCAAGGCCGCCGACGCCATCCTCGGCGGCTGGGCGGTCAGCGGCTTGTTCACCTACACCACCGGGCTGTTCCTGCGGTGGGGCGGCTTGGATATCTCGGGGAATCCCAAGATCGACAACCCGACCCAGTCGCAATGGTTCGACACGTCGAAGATCAAGCAGCTTCCCGGTTTCACGCGGCGCTCGAATCCGCTTCAGTACGCGGGCCTGACCGGGCCGCGCTTCTGGAACATCGATTCGACGTTGGCCAAGGAGTACGCCGTGACCGAGCGGTTCAAGTTCGAGCTGCGCGCCGAAGCCTACAACCTGACGAATCGCTTCCCGGCGAACGACCCGGATCAGGGCGTGACGTCCGCCACCTTCGGGAAGATCATCTCCCAAAGGGGCGGTGTTTTCGGCCGCCAGATTCAGTTCAGCGGACGCATCATCTTCTAGGCAGTCCGTTCGGTTCACCGGCCGCCGCGCGATCCCTTCGCCCGGCGGCCGGTTTCTTTTATCCGAGCGCCCGCTTCAACAGATTGGCGGTGATCCGCTGCACGCGCGCGTCCGGCCCGTGAGGCCGCACCCAGTGCGACCAGGGCAGGATGTGGCCCGGCGGCGATGACAATCCCTGGGACCACCAGATGGTCGACGCGTTGAACACGAAGTTCTTCTTCGGCCCGGGGTAGATGGTGGCGGTCCAGTGCGAAGGCCGCGTGCCGCCGCTGAGAGCGTCGCCCTCGGCCACGATTTCCAGTCCCGGGATCGGGGCCGGATCGCCGTGGAACTCCCAGCCCACCAAGCCGGGAATCGCGTCGCCTTCCTTCATCCCCGTGCCCTCGAACATCCAGTGCTTCGGCTTGGTGACGCGCCAATCGTCGCCGCCGTTGAACGGATACACCGAGTGGGCGCCGATCAGCAGATTCGCCTTTGGACCCTCGGTGGGGAACGGGAGCTTCATGAACTGATCGAAGTTGCCGTACATGCCGCCGAACACGCCTTCGCGGCTGATCACGCGGTTCGGGCGTCCGTCGAACGCGGGCTGGAACGGCGTCACTCCCATCACGGCGTTGCCCGATAGATAGAGATGCGTCACCCCCGCCTTCACCGACGCCAAGGCGCCGTCGTACTGGCGGACGTCCCAATACTCGTCGTGGCCGATGCTGAGGAAGGTCTTGGCACGCGTGAACTGGGCCGGATCGATCATGTCCACGTTCGACGTGTAGGTAACGTCGTAGCCCATCGACTCGAGCCAGAAGCAGAGCGGGAACTCCCACAGCAGGAACTCGCCGGAGCCGATCGACAACGGGTGATCGTAGATCTGCGCGTACTTGCCGTACGGGCGGTCGAAGCTGCCGGCGACCGACGGCGCCCAGGAGTGGCGCGGATCGGTGTACATCGAGTAGTTGTCGGGCCAGCGATTGTAAGAGTTCCACGTGTTGTCGCTCACTTGGAACATCACGTCCGCCTTGCGGCGGTCGCGCACCACGAAGACGACGAAGCTCTGCCAGGCGTGCTCGAACTTGGCTCCCGGAACGCTCGTGAGGCGTCCCAGGTAGACGCCACTCGGCCAATCGGCGGGGATCTTGATTTCGGTGGAGGGTTCCCAGCGGCATTGGCGGAGGCGGCGTTCCTCCACCGGCGGATCTGGCTGCGGCTTGGCGGGCCGCGGTCCGATGGTGGTCATCAGGCGGGCGCCGCGGCCGCCGTACCAGCCCATGCGGAAGATCTCGAGGGTGAACTGGCGCGCCGGATTCGCCGAGACGAACACGCGCATCGTTTCACCGGCCTCGACGCTTTGATGGGAGCAGTAGCCTTCGATCAGCGACGATCGATAGCCTTTGGTTCCCTGGTCCAGGCGCACGCGCGTCAACTGCCAGTCGAGCGCGCCTGTCTTGGAATTCTCGCGGCGAACCAGATCGTTGGCGGCGTTTGCCGGCAGTGCGGCGGCGGCGGAGGCCTTGAGAAGATCGCGTCGGGTCATCGCCCGCTATTCTACTACTCGAGCGTGTTGCCGCCGTTCACCGCGATCTTCTGCCCTGTGACGAACCTCGCCGAATCGGAGGCGAGGTAGGCGGCGGCCTCGCCGACATCGGCGGGCAGGCCTTGGCGCTTCATCGGAACGCCGGCCGCGTAGATCGCCAAGTCCTCGGGGCTGGTCCCGTCGTGCCGCTCGGTGGGAATCCACCCGGGCGCGATCAGGTTCACGGTGATGTTCCAGGGCGCCAGTTCGCGCGCCCAGGACCGCGTCTGCCCGTACTGCGCTCCCTTGGCGGCGACGTAGTTGGCGAATCGCGGATTGCCGATCTCGAAGACTTCGCTTCCGATCTGGATCACCCGCCCGTAGCGGCGCTCCTTCATTTCGGGCAGGACGGCTTGCAACAGCAGCAACGGCGACTTGACGAAGAACTCGAGTTGATCGAGATATGCCTGCCACGTCTGCTGTTCGATCGCGAGGAAGGGCTGCGGTCCGGTGGCGTTGACCACCAGGATATCGACAGGACCCCACTGGGTCCCCACCGCGTCCACCATCGCCCGCACTTGCTCCTCGTCGCGGACGTCGGCGTGAACGGCCATCGCCTCGCCACCTGCCTTGCGGACGGCCTCGCACACTGCCTCCGCCTTGGCGGCGCTTGCATGGTAGTTCACGCCGACGCGCGCGCCGCGTTGTCCCAAACTCACGGCGATCGCGGCTCCCAATCCGCGCGAGGCTCCCGTCACCAAGGCCACCCGGCCGGCCAGTTCGTATCGCATGTTCGAAATTCGATAGTACCCCGAAGAGGGTCCCCCGAGGAAGTTCTTGCAATTCAGACAAAGAGGATGTATATTATCCACATTAGGCATGGTGAACAAGACTTCACTGTCGGCGATCCGGGCGCTGATGCTCATGGCGCGAGAGGGATCTTCAGAGCCGATTCCGCCCCGACGGATCGCTGAGAGGCTCGGTGAGTCGCCCACGTATATGGCCAAGGTCACGCGCCACTTGGTGAAGGCGGGTCTGCTTCGCGCGGACCGCGGAGTGAAGGGTGGCGTGTGGCTGAACCGCCCGGCCGAGTCGATCACGCTGCTCGCCATCGTCGAGGCGTGCCAGGGCTCGTTGGTCGGCGACTATTGCCAGCCGGGGTGCGACCTGAATCTGGTGTGTTCGTATCACAAGGCGGCGGCCGAGCTCCACGATGCGATCAGCGGCGTGCTTTCCCGGTGGACTCTGGCCCAGTTGCTGCGCAGGCCGGCATCCGCCGCGAAGCCAGGTGGAATCTCCTGCGTGATCCTGAACGGCGCCGAGCCGTCGCTGTTCGGACTTCTGGCCGCGGGCGGCAAGTCATGACGCCGCTTCGGGTTCACGTTCCGGCGGAAGGCTACCACGCGGGCCTGATCTCCTGCCAGACGGCGTGTCCCGTCCGGACCGACGCACGCGGCTACGTTCGAGCGATCGCCGAAGGGCGGTTCGAAGAGGCGTACCTGATCGCGCGCGGACCGAATCCGTTCGCGTCGATCTGCGGGCGCATCTGCGGCGCGCCGTGCGAGGTTGCCTGCCGGCGCGGCCGCGTACCGCGCGTCGACGACGATGGACACTTCGTCGGGCCCGACCGGCCCATCGCCATCCGCGCGCTGAAGCGGTTCGTGTGCGACTTCGCGGGACCCGAGGCCCGTCCGGCAGTCGAGGTGCTTCGCGGCTTGCGGTCCGCCGAGCCGCCGCGTTCGGCTCAGCCCGAAGAGATGGCGGCGCTGCTGCGCGCGGGCATGGATCCGTCCATACCCAAGGGGCGTGGCGAACGGATCGCGATCATCGGCGCAGGTCCGGCGGGGCTTTCCGCCGCGCACGATCTGGCGCTGCTCGGCTTTCGGCCCGTCGTGTTCGAATCGGAATCCGTCGCCGCCGGCATGCTCGCCGTGGGCGTTCCGGCTTATCGCCTGCCGCGCGATGTCATCGCCAAGGAAGTGGCGGTGATCGAGGCGCTGGGCGTCGAGATCCGGTGTGGCGTGACCGTCGGCAAAGACGTCCCGTTCTCCGAACTCCGGCGCGATTTCGCGGCGGTGTTGATCGCGGTGGGCGCGAAATCGTCACGTGGTCTCGGATTGCCCGGCGAGCGCGGACCGCGGGTGTTCGGCGGCGTGGACCTGCTGCGCGCGGTGGCGGTGGGATCGAAGATCGACGCAGGCCGCGAGGTGGTCGTGGTCGGCGGCGGCAACGTCGCTTACGATGTCGCGCGCACGGTGTTGCGGCAGATCGCTTACGACACGGCGCGAACCGCCGCGCGATTGCCGGGAACGTCGGCGGTGCGCCTGGTGTCGCTCGAAGGGCTCGAGGAGATGCCGGCGGACACGATCGAAATCGTGGAAGGCGACGAAGAGGGCATCGAGCGGCTGAACGGTTGGGGTCCGCTCGAGATCCGCCGCGACGCCGGCGGCAATCCGGTCTCGATCCGGTTCCGCCGCTGCCTGCGCGTCTACGACGCGAACCGGAAGTTCGCGCCCGTCTATGACGATGGCGACGTTCGCGAGATTCCGTGCGACACGGTGCTGCTCGCGGTGGGGCAATCCCCATCGCTCGGCTTTCTCGAAGACGGCGGCGCGGACATCGAGCAGGGGCGTCCGGGTTGGCCGAAGACCGATCCCGAAACGCTGGCCACCACCGCGCCCGGCGTGTTCGTGGCCGGCGATCTGGCGCACGGCACGCGGCTGCTGATCGACGCGGTTGCGTCCGGCAAGGCCGCCGCGCGTTCCATCCACGGCTATCTCACCGGACACCGGTTGCGAGCGGAGGCGGTCACGTCTTACCGGTTGCTCGACGGCTACCGGCGGGAGCGCGGCTACGAATCGATCCGCCGCCAGGAGATTCCCGTGCGCCATCCCGGCGACCGCCTGGCGCATCCGGAGACGGTGGTCGAACTCGGCTACGACGCCGCGCATGCGATGCGCGAGGCGTCGCGATGCCTCGACTGCGGCGTGACTCCGGTGTTCGACGGGAACCGCTGCGTGCTGTGCGGCGGCTGCGTGGATGTCTGCCCCACGCAGTGTCTGAAGATTCTCTCCTTGCGCGCGGTCGACGCCGGCGAGCCGCTGCTGCCGGAGGAGGCGGACGAGGACGAGTACTCGGCGATCGTGAAAGACGAGGACCGCTGCATTCGATGCGCGCTGTGCGCGATGCGCTGTCCGGTGGAGGCGATCGCGATGGAGAGAGTGGAAGTCAGTACGTCCTGGAGGAACCCATGACCGTGGTACCCGGAAGTCCCCGATCGAGGCTCGATCCCGAGCCTCTGCCGCGCCGCGACTGGCTGGGCCTGGCGTCGCTGTGGTCGGCCGGATCGGCGATGCTGTTCGCGTTGCTCGGATCGATGCGGCTGCCGAAGGCCGCGATCGTGGCGGCGCAGTCGAAAGGCTTCGATGTCGCGCTGCCGGAATCGCTGCGAATCGGCGAGGCGTTCGTGCCGCCGAATCGCGCGGTGGCGGTGTTCCGCGACGCCGAGGGCGTCTATGCGATCTCGACGATCTGCACGCATCTCGGCTGCGTGGTGAAGCCCGGCGCCGAGGGTTTCGAGTGCCCGTGCCACGGATCGCGGTTCAAACCCGATGGAGCGGTGTCGCGCGGACCCGCGCCGCGGCCGCTCGCGTGGCTGAAGGTGACCCCAGGCGATGGGATCTTCCATGTCGATGAAGGAAAGACCGTGCCGCCCGGCACCAAGGTGACAGTATGAGCACGCCGGCTCTCGAGGAGTTGAAGTCCAATCTGCGCGCGGCGCCGAAACGGATCCTCGACACCGCGTTCCGGAGCGGGAAGCCGTCCACCGACCGCACGCGGTCCACGTTCATCTTCGGCAACGTATTTCTCCATCTGCACTCCACGCGCGTGCATCGTTGGACGCTTCGTTGGAGCACCACGCTCGGTCTGGGGCTGGCTACCACGGCGGCGTTTCTCATCACGCTGATCACCGGCGTGCTGCTGATGTTCTACTACAAGCCGTACCCGGACGCCGCTTATCAGTCGATCAAGGACATCCACTTCGTGGTGCCCACGGGCCGGTTCATGCGGAACATCCATCGTTGGGCCGCGAACGTCATGGTGGTGGCGGTGATTCTGCACATGGCGCGCGCCTTCTACACCGCCTCGTACCGGAAGCCGCGCGAGTTCAACTGGCTGATCGGCATGGGGCTTCTCGCCACCACGCTCGGGCTGTCGTTCACCGGATATCTGTTGCCGTGGGATCAACTCGCTTATTGGGCGATCACGATCGGCGCCAACATCGCGCAGTCGCCGCGCGAGGTCACCGACGCGATCGGAATCACCGATTGGTTCGATCCCGGCGGCGCGCAACGGTTCCTGCTGCTCGGCTCCGACACGTTGGGTCCGGAGGCGCTCATTCGCTTCTACCTGCTGCACGTGATGATCCTGCCGCTGGCGCTGGTGGCGCTGATGTCGGTCCACTTCTGGCGGATTCGCAAGGATGGCGGATTGGCGCGTCCGGCCGGCGCGGACGAGCGGCTGCCCGATCCGGCCGGGGCGATGTATCCGGTGTTCACGCAGGCGCCGGCCAAGACGTACTCGCTCGCCGCGATCGTCAAGGGGCGTACGGCAGCGGTGGGCCAAGGGCCGGAGAACACCGTCCCATCGATGCCGCACCTGTTCTACGCCGAGCTCGGCGTGTTCATGCTGACCACGCTCGTGTGCCTGGCGCTGGCGCTGGTTTCCGACGCTCCCTTGAAGGAACTCGCCAATCCGAACGTGCCGGAGAATCCGGCCAAGGCGCCGTGGTACTTCCTTGGACTGCAGGAACTGGTCTCGTTCTCCGCATTCGTAGGCGGGATCGGCATCCCGATGATCGTGCTCGCGGGCTTGGGACTGATTCCCTATCTCGACCGTGAAGACAGCGGCACGGGCGAGTGGTTCGGCGGATCCGGTGGACCGGGCGTCGTCAAGCAGGCATTGGTGGTGGGCTTCGGCGCGGCGCTCGCGATCGAAACGTTCGCCATTCGCTTCGGGTGGATTCGCGAATGGTATCTCGCCGCGCCACAGTTGCTGATCACGATTCTGAATCCAGGCACGCTGCTGGCGGCCGCGTATGGAATCTACTCGGTGTGGCTGGTGAAGCGGCATCGCTCGGCGCGCGCCGGGGCGCTGGGACTGTTCACCTGCTTCCTCTGCGGATTTCTGGTGCTGACGGCGATCGGCACCTATTTCCGCGGCCCGAACTGGGTGTTCTACTGGTCGCCTTCCGATTGGCCGAGGCATTGACGCCATGCGAAAAAACAAGCTGCTGTTACTCGCGTCGAGCCTGGGAGTGCTGCTGCTGCTCATCGTCGCGGCGGTTCAGGAAAACTGGCTGAAGCCGTGGCGTCAAGTGCAGGCGGCGGGGCGGATCGACCAGTCGGCGATCGACGTCCAACTCCGGCAGATCACCAACGCCAAGTTGGGGATCGGCGACCGCTGTGTTTCCTGCCATGTCGCCATGGCGCCGGGCGAGCAGGCGGTGAAGGGCTCATTGATGTTCGCGCCCCATAAACCGGTGGTCCACGATCCCGCGGAGTATGGCTGCACGACATGCCATTCGGGACAGGGATCGGCGACGGAGAAGGACGACGCCCACGGGACCGTTCATTTCTGGCCCGCGCCGATGATTCCGCTCCGCCATGCGCAAGCCGGCTGCGGCTCATGCCACGTGGCGTTGGGAACGCCCGGACGCGTTGCGTTCGACCGGGCGCGGGCCACGTTCGACCGGTTGGATTGCCGCGCCTGCCATCGCGTGGATGGAAGCGGCGGGACGATTCGCCCGGACGGCGGCGGCATGGAAGGGCCCGATCTGTCGCGGGTGGGAATCGCGGGCTACGACGCCGATTGGTACGCCAAGCATTCGGCGAAGAGCGAGAAGGCAGCCGCCGGTCCGTGGAAGACATCTTTCGCCCAGACCGGCGCCGGAGACCTGGAACTGCTGCGCGCCTATCTCGCCACCAGGACCGCGGCTCCCGCGCTGGTGGAAGCGAAGTCGACGTTCCTGAGCTTCGGATGTCTCGGCTGCCACCGCGTGGGCGGCGTGGGCGGCGACGAAGGACCCGATCTGACGCGGGCCGGCGAGAAGGATCCCGGCCAAGCCGACTTCACTCACGTGCCCGAGGGACACCGGCTGGACGGATGGATCGCCGAGCACTTCCGCTCGCCGGCCGCGGTGACCGCCGGATCGCAGATGCCGCCGGTCGCGGCGTCCGAGAAGGACATCGACCGTCTGACGATGTTCGTCCTTTCGTTGCGGCGCGGCGATCTTCCTGGCGTCTACACTCCGGTGGACCGCATGAAAGCGGCGCGATTCGGGCAGCGCGAGTTCGCGACCGACGGCGCTACGCTGTTCGGCGCGTTCTGTTCGGGATGCCATGGGCCCGAGGGCCAGGGACGGCAAGCACCCGGCGGCGCCGCGTTTCCGGCGATCGCCAATCCGGACTTCCAGTCCATCGTGAGCGACAAGTTCCTCACCGAGACCGTTCGCCAAGGACGGCCGGGACGCCGCATGCCGGGCTGGGCGAAGGAGGGCGGCCTGCGTCCCGAGGAGATCGCGCGAGTGGTGGAGCATCTCCGTTCGCTGAGCGGAACCGAACCCGCCGCGGAGGATTCGTGGAGCGTCGCGATCGATCCGCTCGAGGGGGTGGAGATCTACGACGCCAACTGCTCCGGTTGCCACGGACCCAAGGGCCAAGGCGGCAAGGGTCCGGCGCTCGCCAATCGAGCGTTTCTGGATCTGGTCTCCGACAAGTATCTGTTCGAGACGGTCCGGCGCGGCCGGCGCGGCACCGCGATGGCCGGATTCGAGGAAGGGTCGCCTACGCGCCGCGCCCTTGCGAAAGACGAAATGGAAGCCGTGGTGGCGTACGTGCGCGCATGGCAGGGGAGGTAACGATGAACTCGAAGGACTCGAGACGCGATTTTCTGGCCGCGATCTCCGCGGCGGGAATGGGCGGCTTCCTGGCGTCGGTGAAGGACGCCTGGGGACTGGAGGCGGTGTCGAATCCGCTTGCCGCCTACCCGGATCGCGGATGGGAGCGCGCCTATCGCGACCTGTGGAAGTACGACTCCACGTTCACCTTCACCTGCGCGCCCAACGACACGCACAATTGCCTGCTCGAGGCGTACGTGCGGCAGGGCGTGATCACGCGCCTCGGTCCCACGATGAAGTACGGCGAGGCGTCCGATCTGAGCGGCAACCGCACCACCAGCCGGTGGGATCCGCGCATCTGCCAGAAGGGGCTCGCGCTCACCCGCCGCTTCTATGGCGACCGCCGGGTGAATCAGTGCATGGTGAGAGCCGGCTTCAAGAAGTGGGTGGACGAGGGTTTTCCGCGCGGCAGCGACGGCAAGCCGCCGGAGAAGTACTTCCAGCGCGCCCGCGACGAATGGGTCCGTGTGCCGCACGACGTGGCCGCCCTGATAGTGGCGAAAGGGCTGAAGAACATCGCCGAGACTTACACCGGCGAGGAAGGCAAGCGCCGGTTGAAGGCACAGCACTACGACGAAGCGGTGATCGAGGCGACCCAAGGCGTGGGCACTCAGGTGATGAAGTTCCGCGGCGGCATGCCGTTGCTCGGCATGACGCGGGTGTTCGGTATGTACCGCATGGCGAATTCAATGGCGCTGCTCGACGCCAAGATCCGTAACGTGGGCCCCGGCGAGGCCATGGGCGGCAAGGGATTCGACAACTACTCGTGGCACACCGATCTGCCGCCGGGCCATCCGATGGTCACCGGCCAGCAGACAGTGGAGTTCGATCTGTCGGCGGTGGAGTATTCGAAGACCGTCGTCGTGTGGGGCATGAACTGGATCACCACCAAGATGCCGGATTCGCACTGGCTGACCGAAGCGCGGTTGAAGGGGACCAAGGTGGTGGTGATCGCGTGCGAGTACTCGGCTACGGCGACCAAGGGCGACGAAGTGCTGGTGGTGAGGCCGGGGACGACGCCCGCGCTGGCGTTGGGCTTGGCGCACGTGATCCTGAAGGAGAAACTCTACGACGCCGAGTACATGAAGCAGTGGACGGACCTGCCGTTGCTGGTCCGCATGGATACGCTCACCAATCTCCGCGCCAAGGACGTGTTCGGCGGCGAGCAGGCGGAGTTGAAGAAATCGCAACCGCTCGGCGTCAACGACAAGATGCCGCCGCCGGGGACCCACACCGTGCAAGTGCTGCCGGAAAAGCTCCGCGGCGAATGGGGCGACGGCGTGTGGTGGGATCGCGCGAGCAACGCGCCGAAGGCCGTCACGCGAGACATGGTCGGCAAGAACTCCCCGATCGGAGATCCGCTGCTCGACGGTTCGGTGGAGGTCACGCTCCACGACGGCAAGAAGGTCCGGTGCCGGCCCATCTTCGATCTGGTTCGCGAATACGCGGACCACTTCACGCCCAAGACCACCGAGGAGATGACGTGGGCGCCGGCCGCCGCCGTCGAGTCGCTGGCGCGGCATCTGGCGAAGGAGCCGGGGACCACGCTTTTCGCCATCGGCATGGGGCCGAACCAGTTCTTCAACAACGACAACAAGGACCGGGACCTGTTTCTACTGGCGGCGCTCACCGGCAATATCGGCAAGATCGGCGGCAACGTGGGATCGTACGCGGGCAACTACCGCGTGTCGCTGTTCAACGGCGCTCCCCAGTACATCAACGAGAATCCGTTCGACCTCGAACTGGATCCCGCCAAGCCGGCGCGTCCCAAGCAGTACTGGAAGCCGGAATCGGCGCACTACTACAACCACGAGGACCATCCGTTGCGGGTCGGCAAGAAGCTGCTGACCGGGAAGACGCACATGCCGTGTCCGACCAAGTCGCTCTGGTTCGCCAACGCGAACTCGATTCTCGGCAACGTCAAGTGGCACTACAACACCGTGGTCAACATGCTGCCGAAGATCGAGATGATCGCGGTGAACGAATGGTGGTGGTCCACCTCGTGCGAGTGGGCCGACATCGTGTTCGGCGTCGACTCGTGGGCCGAGTTGAAGCAGCCGGACATGACGGCATCGGTCACCAATCCGTTCCTGACGGTGTTTCCGCGAACTCCGATGAAGCGGATCTTCCAGACGATCGGCGATATCGACGTGCTGGCGCTCGTGGGATCGAAGATGGCGGAGATCACGGGCGACAAGCGGTTCGACGATTGCTGGAAGTTCGTGCGGGAGGGCCGCACGGATGTCTACTTGCAGCGCATCCTGAACGCGTCGTCCAACACCAGGGGTTTCAAGATCGACGAGCTCGAGGCCAAGGCGAAGCAGGGGATTCCGGCGATCCTGCAGAGCCGCACGTCGCCGAAGGTGGTCGGATGGGAACAGGTGGTGGACTCCAATCCCTGGTACACCAAGACGGGGCGGCTAGAGTTTTATCGCGAGGAGCCGGAATTCATCGAGGCCGGCGAGAATCTTCCCGTTCATCGCGAGCCCGTGGATTCGACGTTCTACGAACCCAACATCATCGTCGCGCCCAAGCACGAGGCGCTGCGGCCGGCGGGTCCGGAAGCGTACGGAGTCAAACGCGACGACCTTTCGTGCGAAACCCGCTGCGGACGAAACGTGGTGTTGACGTGGGAAGAGGCCAAGAAGACGTCGCATCCGCTGGCCAAGGACGGCTACAAGTTCATCTTCCACACGCCGAAGTACCGGCACGGCGCGCACACCATGCCGATCGACACCGACATGATCGCGGTGCTGTTCGGTCCGTTCGGCGATCTGTACCGGCAGGACAAGCGCAGTCCGTTCGTGGCCGAAGGCTATGTCGACATCAATCCCGACGACGCCATCGCGCTCGGAGTGGGTGATGGCGACTACGTTTGGATCGACTCCGATCCGGAGGACCGGCCCTTCCGCGGCTGGCAGAACAACACGCGGGATTACGAGTTCGCGCGGTTGCTTTGCCGGGCGCGCTATTACCCCGGAACTCCGAAAGGCGTGACGCGCATGTGGTTCAACATGTACGGCGCGACGCCCGGATCGGTGGAAGGGCGGAAGGCGCGGGCGGACGGCTTGGCGAAGAATCCGAGGACGAATTATCAGGCGATGTTCCGCTCCGGGTCGCATCAGTCGGCCACGCGCGGATGGCTGAAGCCGACTTTGATGACGGACTCGCTGGCGCGCAAGGATCTGTTCGGACAGAGCCTCGGCAAGGGCTTCCTGCCCGATGTGCATTGTCCCACCGGCGCGCCGCGCGAGTCGATCGTGAAGATCACCAAGGCCGAGCCCGGCGGCATCGACGGCAAGGGCGCGTGGCGGCCCGTGACGTTGGGAATCCGGCCCAAGAAGGAATCCGAAGCGATGAAGAAGTACCTGTCGGGTGGCTTCTTCACGCCGGACAAGGAGAATGCATAATGGCGCGCGTCTATAACTGGCAACTCGGCCGCGAGATGTCCTACTGGTATCCGGAAAGCAGGCCGAAACGGCAGTTCGCGGCGGTGTTCGATACGAACAAATGCATCGCCTGCCAGACCTGCACTCTCGCCTGCAAGACGACCTGGACGTCGGGCAAGGGCCAGGAGTACATGCTCTGGAACAACGTCGAGACCAAGCCGTATGGAAGCTATCCGCTCGCCTACGACGTCAAGCTGCTCGACATGTTGGATTCAGGGTCGTGGAGCGGGAACAAGTACGAAGGCCGCACGATCTTCGAATCGGCGCCGGCGGGCGAGCGCGTGATGGGCTGGCGTCCCGAGCAACAGGACTACGCCTATCCCAACTGCGGCGAGGACGATTGCGCCGGACAGGTGGACGGCGGCGCGGGCATGATGTCGCTGCCGCACATGAGCTGGTTCTTTTACCTGGCGCGGATCTGCAACCACTGCACCTATCCGGCGTGTCTGGCGTCGTGTCCGCGCGGATCGATCTACAAGCGGCCCGAGGACGGCATCGTGCTCGTGGACCAAGGGCGTTGCCGCGGCTATCAGGAATGCGTGCGCGGATGTCCGTACAAGAAGGTCTTCTTCAACCCGATGACCAACACATCGGAGAAGTGCATCGCGTGCTATCCGAAAATCGAGCAGGGGATTCAGCCGCAGTGCTTCGTCAACTGCATCGGCAAGATCCGGATGGCGGGGTGGATCTCGAAGCCGGAGGACGCCAAGCCGGACAACCCGATCGACTCTCTGGTGCACATCAAAAAGATCGCGTTGCCGCTGTTTCCGCAGTACGGCCTGGAACCCAACGTCTACTACATTCCGCCCATTCACGTGCCGCTGTCGTTCTCGCGCCAGTTGTTCGGACCGGGCGCGGCCGCCGCGGTGCAGGCGTACAGGAACGCGAAGAACGACGCCGATCTGGCGGCGCTGCTCTGCCTGTTCGGTTCGAGCGAGAAACTGATGCCTCGCTGGAAGCGGATCGGCGACGACGTCTATGGACTCGACGAGAAGGGCGCGACGCTGGTCCGCGTGCCACGCAACGAACCCGTGTTCATACGGCCCGCGTACGACAAGCTGTACCAGATCACGCGCACCAACTGCCCGTAAGGAGGATGGCATGAGACGCCTGGTTTTGTTGGCCGCCGCCGCGCTGCTCGCCGGCTGCCACCGCGCTCCGACACGCACGAACGAAGTAGTGAGCACCGCGTCACGGGAGATTTCCACGGATGCCTCCAGCTCGATTTGGGACGCCGCGCCCGAGCATCTTGCCAATCTCCTCCCGCAAGATCTCGTGGATCCGCGTATTCTCAAACCGACCACGGCGGAGGTGCGCGTCCGGTCGGTCCACAACGGCGGTGAAATCGCGTTCCGCCTCGAGTGGATCGACCGGACGAACGACGACATGCCCGGCCCGGCCCGGTTCCTGGATGGATGCGCGGTGCAGATCCCGCGCGGCATCGAGCCGAACCCGCCCGATCCGCGGATGGGACAAGGCGGCCGTCCGGTGGAGATCGCGTTCTGGCGCGCCGATTGGCAGGCTGCGGTGAACGGGCGAAAGGACACGATTCAAGCGATCTATCCGAACGCCGCGGTGGATCACTATCCGTTCCAGGCGAAGTCGCTCGAGGGAACGGACGCGCAAAAGCAGATGGAGACCCGCTACGCGCCGGCGCGGGCGGTTGGCAACCATCGGGCGGGACCGCGCGATTCGCCGGTGGAGGATCTGGTGGCGGAAGGTCCGGGAACATTGTCGCCCGCCGGCGCCCGCCAGTCTCGCGGGAAGGGTGCGCGAACCAATGACGGATGGGCCGTGGTGATCGCGCGCAAGCTGCCGGAAGGGCTCGGCCCGAACAAGCGGACGCAAATCGCGTTCGCCGTTTGGGAGGGCTCATCGAAAGAAACCGGGGCGCGCAAGATGCGCACCGGGTGGATCCCGCTGGCGGTGAGGGCGGCGCGATGAATCCGCGAGTGGAAGCGTTGCTGCGCGAGGCTGCCGAGTGGCGGCTGCTGAGCCTGCTGTTCGAGTGTCCCGGGCCGGAATGGCGCGAGAAGGTACGCGCGCTCGGCGCCGAGGTGCGCGATCCCGCTTTGCGCACCGCCGCCGAAGAAGCGCTCGCCGAAGCGAGCGAAGGAATCCACCATTCGATCCTCGGCCCCGGAGGTCCGGCGCCGGCTCGCGAGGTGAGCTACCACGACACGGTGCAACTCGGCTATCTGATGTCGGAGTTGAACGCCTTCCACGAGGCGTTCGCGTTCCGGCCGCGCACCATCGAAGCGATCGACCATGTATCGGTGGAGGCCGGTTTCGCGGGATACCTTCGGGTGAAGCAGGCGTTCGCGCTCGCCGAAGGAAACACCGAAGCGGCGGCGTTGGCGGAGGAAGCGGCGAAGGATTTCCGTTCGCAGCACCTGGTCTACGTGGCGGAGCCGTTGGCGCGTTCGCTCTCCGAATCGGGCGTAGGCTATCTGGCGAAGGCCGGACAGGCGCTGCTGGCGAGAGTGGGGCCCAGCCCCGTGCTTCCCGTACTCGGGAACCTGGCGGGCGCCGTTGGCGGCGACGCGTTCGAGTGCGGCGTGGCGGGCTAGAACGGAAGCCCGGATTCATTCATGCGCGGCAAACTCATCATTGTCGGCGGCCACAGCCGCCATGTAGGCAAGACCACGCTGGTGGCGCGGATCCTGGACGCGCTACGGCCGGCCCCTTGGACCGCGATCAAGGTGTCGAGCCACTCGCACAGACCTCGCGCCGGACGCGGCGATACCGGCGCCGAAGCCCAAGCCTCGCGCTACCTGCTTGCCGGCGCGGTGAGAGCCCTGTTGGTGCGGGCGGCGGACGAAGCCATCGCGGAGACCGCCGCGGAAGTGCGGCGGCTGATCGCGGCGGGCGAAAACGTGATCGTGGAGTCGAACCGGCTGGCGGCGTGTTGCCGGGCCGACGCCGTGCTGTTCGTTGTCGCTCCGGACGTGGCGGACTGGAAGGGATCGTCCGACGGCTGCGTGGAACGCGCGCATGCTCTGGTGATCTCCGGACGCGCGTCCTCAACCGGGCCGGAGCATCCGCGCCTGCGGGACCAGTCGCCGCCGCTGCCCCGGTTTCGCGTGGCGCCGGAATCGCCGGGAGGCGAACTGCGCGAGTGGCTGTGGGCGCGGCTGCAGGCTTGACGCTGGTAGAATCGCCGCGTGGCGTCGCGTCCGAAGGATATCGTCTCCAAGCGCAAGCGGTCCGAGATGATGCGGCGCGTCGGACAGCGGCTGACGCCACTCGAGACGCGGGTGGCCGCGTTGCTGCGCGGGATGGGCCACCGGTTCCGGACCAACAACGGGAACCTGCCCGGAACGCCCGACCTGTCGAACCGGTCCCGCGGCTGGGCGATCTTCGTGAACGGCTGTTTCTGGCATGGGCACAAGAACTGCGCCAAGACCAAGTCCGGGATCGCTCCGCGCGTTCCGGCGCGGAACCGGCGGTTCTGGTCGGCGAAGATCGCGGGCAACCGGAGCCGCGACGCGCGAAAGTGCCGGGATCTTCGCCGGATGGGCATGCGAGTGCTGATCGTCTGGGAGTGCCAGCTCCGCGCGCCGGAGGCCGTCACGGCGCGGCTGCGGCCGTGGTTCGAGCGCCGGTCAATCGAGCACCTGTAGCTCGACGACGACGAACACCGCGCCGCCATCCCCGCTTCCGGTGATCTTACCGAGCACTGATTTCTGGCCTTCCTTGAAGTCGCCGGACGTGTTGATGCCCACATCCACGAATTGGTATTGGGTCGAGTTGGGACCCACCGATGTCGCGTACGGCACGCGGAAACCGACGTTGAACATGCCGAACCGCGCGTAGCGGCCGGTATCCTTGGCGACGATCGAGTCGGCGCGAACCTTGATTTGCACGTTTGCCGGCGGGACATCCGGCCCGCTGGAAGCCAGCCGGGAGTTCGCCTCGCCTTGTCTGCCTTCCTGCAGCCGGATCGGCAGCGTGTCCCACACCTCCACGCTTCGGCAGAGGTTGGCCGCGCGCAGTTGCTTGAACACGCTTTCCATTCCGGGTGGGACCGGTTTGGCGGCGCCCGATGGATCGCACTTGAGGAACGTCAGCATCAAGGCGATGTTGCGGCCGATGGCGGCGCGGCTATCGGGACGGTCCAGCGCCTCGACCACGCGCTTCATCTCGGCATTGGTCTCTGGCGTCGAATAGACCACGATCGAGCGAAGCGTCTCGTCGCTGCTGAACCGGGCGCCAAATACGGATAGTAGCTTTACCAGACGTTCGAAAGCGTCACCGGTCAGGTGCTTCACGGGGATGATGGTGGCCTCGGGTTTTCCATCGGCGCCGCAAAGCAGCGCCGCGGACAGAAGCAGTACGGCGGGTCTCATGATGGTCTCCTTAGCCGCCCGACCCGACGAGCAGAATCACTACGTCGGGGTCGGCGGTTTCGATTCGAATGGTCACGTCTTCCGTTCGCGGGGCGGGTGGACGCACGCGGCGAACGGGAGCGGCCCGGGGAGCGGGCCGAGGATCGGGGGGTGGCTGGGGAATGGCCGTTGGTTGAGGTCGTTGGACCGCCACCACCCGCGGAGGCGTCTCTGGCGCCCGGCGTGGAATGGCGATCACCCCGAGCATGGCCGCCGCGGCGCTGGCCGCCAATACCGGCCAGATCCAACGCCGGCGGCGGGTGCGTTCGGCGACGGCGATCCGCACCCGCGCCCTCGAGTCCGCCGGAACGGGCTCGTCGCGCATCTCGCGGAACAGTTCCCGCATTCGTTCATCGGTCATCGTTCGCTCCTCGTCAGGATCTCTCGCAGCCGGGCCATCGCGTTGGCGATCTGCACGCGCACGGTCGATTCCGCCGTGCCCAGCGCCGCTGCTGTTTCCGCGGTGCTCAGCCCCTCGATCTCGCGCAGCACGATTGCGGCGCGTTCGCGGGCGGGCAACTCCGACAGCGCCGCATCCAGCCGCCGCTTGTCTTGCCCGCGCATCGCCTCTGCTTCCGCCGACGCTCCGCTCGACGCGAGATCCAGAGGCAAGGGCCCGGATCGAGCCGGCGCGCGAACCCGGTCCAGGCACAGGTTCACCGTGACGCGGTAGATCCACGCTCCCATCGCCGCGTCGTTCGCGAACCCGGTTCCACGGCGATGGAGGCGTGTGAAGACCTCCTGTGCCGCGTCCTCGGCGTCCGCCCAGTTGCCGAGGATGCGGTAGGCGGTGCGCAACACCTGGGCTTCGCGCTCGCGTACGACGGAGTCGAAGTCCGGAGCGTCCTCTATAGTGATTCCCGTGATTGGCAATGCCCGCCACATCCTCTATGGATGAAACGAGCGAGGACGGGAAATCGTTTATCCGGTCCGGCTAAAGCGCCGAAATCGTTCCGGTGCTGACGCCGTTGAAGCTATCGGTCCGGACGCCCATCTTTTGCGCGAGCGTGAGGTGCAGGTTCGCCAGGTGAGTATTGGCCGGCATCGCGATGTGCTGGCCGGGGTTCAACGAGCCATGGCCGCGACCGGCCACCACCACGGGCAGATTGCGTGTCGTGTGGCCGTTGCCGTCGCGGAGTTCGCAGCCGTAAAAGACGATCGAATGGTCGAGCAGGTTTCCGGTTCCTTCGTCCACCGCCTTCATGCGGTCCAACAGATACGCCAGCCGCGAGATGTACCACTTGCTGACGATCGTGTAGGGAACGGTGAGTTCGGGATCTTCCTTGTGATGGGAGATCGAGTGGTGATCGCCCTTCACGCCGTCGAGGAAGGTGAAATTCTGGCGGCTGAATCCGTGCGCCATCATCAGCGTCACGACGCGCGTGGTGTCGGTTTGCAGAGCCAACACCATCAGGTCCATCATCAGCTTCAGGTGGATGTCCCGGCGCGCGGGGACGCCGTCGTCGGGCCGCACGAGCGCGGGTTGGACCTTCGGCGCCCAGGCGGTCTGGCGAGGCGAGAGCGTCTCCTCGATCCGCTTTTCGACGTCGCGCACCGAGCCGAGGTACTCGTCGAGCTTGCGCTTGTCGGCGGTGGAGGCGCGGCGCATCAGGCGCTGGGAATCGTCGCGGACCAGATCGAGCAGGCTCTTGTCGCGGAGCGCGTTCTTGCGGGCGGCGGCGGGATCGCCGAACATACGGTCGAACGCGGCCGCGGGGCTAATTTCCGGATCCACCTTGGTGTTGGGGCCCGACCACGAGACGGTGCTAGCGAACGAGATCGGCAGCGCGTTTTCGCCGCCCGCGCGAGGAGGCTCGGTGCCGAGTTCCATCGATCGCAGCTTGGTCTCTCCGCCGGCGGCCTTGGCCACCATCTGATCGAGCGAGACGCCCATGCGCGGCACGAGCGACGCTTCGTCGGCGGTCACTTGCAGCGGAGTCCCGGTGAGCAGCGCCGTGGTAGCCGCGACGTGTCCCTTGGCGCTGGTGCCGAGGTTCGAGATCACGGAGATCTCGCTCTTCAGGTGTTGCAGCGGAGAGAGGATGGGCGAAAGTTCGAAGTCGCGGCCCGAGCCTTTGCAGTCCCAGGCCGGTGGATAAACGCCGTTCGGATGGAAGAGGCAGAGCAGCCGTTTGGGCGCGGCGGCGGGATCGCTCTTGGCCGCGGCGGACGCCATGACCTCGAGAAGGGGCAGCCCCATCGACACACCGGCTCCGCGCAGAACCGCGCGCCGGGATACACGCCAATCGCTCATTCGAACCTCCGCCGGGAATTCGTTCCCATCATATAACAGTCCCGCCAGGGGCGGAGGCGCGGATTACGGTTTGGGAGCGTCCTTCTTCTTGCCGCGCAGGATATCGAGCAGACCATCGGGGCGCTTGTTGCGGATCGCGTCCACCACGCCTTCGGTGACGCCGCGGAGCCCCTCGGGACTGGTGATGGCGCGGACCTTCAACTGCGCCAGGCGCTCGCCGTCCGGTACGATCCGCATCTTGCTCACGGGTCCGGTGATGAGGGTGGGCATCATCATCTCGCCCTTTTCGTTGACCAGCGCGGCGGTGAGGTATCCACCGATCTTCGTCCCGCCGGCGAGTTCGGCGAAGTCCTTGCCGAAGACGGTGAGGGTGCGCATCTTCACTGTCTGATCGGTGAGGTTTAGCGTTCCGGTGGCGGTGAGTAGTCCGCCGTTGAGCAACTGCAGCGAGAGGTCGTCCGTGCTGCCGAGGCCTTCGCGGAGGTTCAGGCTCGCCGACAGCGACGCGAGATCGGTGAACGCCTCCGCGCCGGCCGGAAAGCCGATGAACTGGCCGAGCTTGGCCAACTCGTTCAGCAGATTCACGCCGAGGATCTTGCCCGTGCCCATGCGAAACGCCACTTTGCCGTTCATCGTATTGGCGATCTGTTCGCCCTCGCCGAGTGAGAAGCCGACCTCCACCGCGGCGCCGAGCGAGCCTTGCACGATGTTCCGCAGCGCGCTGGTGGACGACATCAGCCGGTTGGCGTCCACATTGTCGAACTTCACGCGCACGTCGTAGCGGGGCTTGTCCGGCCGCATGTCGATGGAGATGGCGCCGGTCTGCTTTCCGCCGTAGACCTCGGCCGTGAGCGGTTCGAGCCGGATCGAGCCCTTGTCGAGGACGCAGCGCGCGTTCACCTTTTCGAGCAGCAGCGTTCCGTTGATCAACCTGCCGATTTCGACGCGGCCCGAGCCCGTCATGATATCGATCGGCCGTTTTCCCTTTCGCGCGGGCGCTTTCGTCTGGGCCGGCGCGGGGCCACTCAGATCGGATACGTCGATCTGGTCGACCGAGAGCGCGAGTTCGAGCTTCGGCGCCTGGAAGTCGCGTACGGCGAGGTTGCCGCGGAAGTTGGAGCCGCCGATGGACCCGGTGACATCCTCGAGCCGCACCATGTCGCCGGCGAAGGCGATCGTGGATTTCCGCACCGCGAGCGGCTTGGGTAGGGCGGGCACTCGCAGCGAGGCATCGGCGATGGCTCCGGTTCCCGACAGGGTCAGCGCCTTCTTCACGGGTCCCCGCGCGCGGACATCGAGCGTCACCGCTCCCGTTCCCTCGATGTCCTCCGCCGCGCCCACTCCGAACGCTTTGGCGATCCGCAGGAGTTCCTCGAGACGAGCCTCGCGCGCGGTGAGCGAGGCGTCCAGCACGCCCCCGGTTTTCGACGCGTAGCCGGAGAGAGTGAAGCTCGCGCCGAGGTGCGTGGCGCCGGCTTCGACCGTGAAGTCCTTCGCGCGGATCGCCTCTGGCGTGAGCGCGATCCGTATCTCGGGGACGCGTACCGCCTGTTTCCAAGCCTTGCTGGAGATGTCGAGCCCGTATGCGTCGACGGCCCCGTCGATCGCGGGTTCCGAGGCCGGGCCGGTGATCCTCAGCTTCGCCGCGACCTGCCCCTTCACATCGACATCCTTGCCGAACGCCACGCCCGCCAGGGCGGCCAGCCGCGCCAACTCGGTGATGGAGGCGCGTCCGATTTCGGTGTCGAGGTCGAGGTGACGGACGCCGTTCTTCTCGGCCGCCGCGCCTTTGGCCATGAGCGCGAGGCTGCCCACCTTGGCTTGAAATCCGTTGACCACCGTGCGTTCGGGCTCGTTGACGATGTCGTAGATCAAGCCCAGCGGGGCGCCGAGCGCCTGGCCGCGGATGCGCAGGTCCGCGATGTCGAGCTTGCCCTTGGCGGATGCCGTACCGTCGCGAGTGGCGATGGCGGTCTCACCGGTCGCCGAGCCCTCGATTCCGTCCGCGGCGTCGATCTGGAGGAACTTGCCGAGCGCGCCGAGAGACGCTTCGCCGAGCTTCAGCGAGCCATTGAATCCGCCTCCGCCGGCGATGCCGGATCCGCGCAATTCCACTTGCTGCTTGCCCTGTCCGGGAAGGCGAAGCGCGGCGTCGAGCTTGAACGGCGTGGTCGAGCCATAGTCGCGCAGGGCGATGTCGATATGGTCGTACTGGGCGCGCTTGCCGTCTTTGGAGCGGTCGGTGATGCCGACACTGCCATCCTCGATCTCGAGGAGCGCGATCTTCAGCGGCTCGCTGCCGTCGCTCGAGCCGGACGACGCTCCGAGGTTGGTGTAGTTCCACACCCCGTCCGCGTTGCGGATAAGTTCGATGGCGGGATTGGAGACGGAGATGGAGCGCACGTCGGCCTTGCCTTGCAAGAGGGCGGCCAAGCCGACGCGGAGCGCGAACCGCTCCGCGCGGGCGAAGGGCGCGGCCGGGAAGCCGGGGGCGTCGGCGATCGCGGTGTTGGCGAGCGCGATGGATGGTGGCAGGATGCGGAGGTCGAGCGAGTCGAAGGTGACCTTGCGGCCGAGCTTCTTTTCGATCTCGGACTGAACCTGGGCGCGGAAAGCGGGCGTGTTCAGCAGCGCGGGCAGGCCGAACACGAGCGCGGCGGCGAGGATGGCGAATCCGGCGGCGGCGATCGCGAGTTTGCGCATCACTCTCAGTGTCGCAAGGGCGCGGGCGCCGCGTCGTCTATGGCGTCACGGTGAACACGGCCACGCCGGATCCGCCAGCCACGTTGGACCACCCCAGCCAACCACCATTCGAAGCGGCATCGCACGATGAGGAGTTAGGGCTGCATGCGCGGACGATCGCGTTGTAGAGCGTATCGGCGCCGCTCACGGTCTTGACCGGCACGCGGACCTCGGTTCCCGACGTGACTCCGCTAAACACCGGGTCCGCGCGGCCCGGCGTGGTGACGAAGTACTGGTAGAGCGCCGAATTCAGGACCGGTGTCCAGCCGATGCCAATGTTGCCCTCCCGGACGCGCGATCCGCCCGCCGGACCGACAAGCGTGGCGAAACTCGGAGAAGAGCCACGCACCGAGAATCCGCTTGCCGCACTCTTGACTTCGGCCGGTCCCGGATTCGCGATCACTTGAACGTCGTAGCGGCTGCCGGGGCTGAAGTAGGCGCCGTGGAAGTTGCTGGTTGTGAGCACATCCAGGGCCGTGGCCTGGCGTCCCAGATCCTGCACGAACAGCCGGTAGGTGGTGTTGGAACCGTTGTCCCCGGCGACGCGATTCCAGGCGATCAGTACCACCGGGCCGTCTACCTGCGAACCGTTGGCCGGTTGCGCCACGGTGGGCGCCGTGCCCAGGGCCGACGTTGGCCTGATCGTGACGCCTCCGCTATTGCCCCTGCAGCCGCTGCCGTTGCACGCGGCGACGAACACGGAGGCTTCGCCCGGCGGGACGGGCACGGTGGCGGTGGTGGTGGAAACACGCGCCGACGCCACGGTGAGAGCGCCGCCGCCCGGTCCGGCGGGCGCGGGTTGGACCACTTGAAGCAGGTACAGGTCGGCGCCGGTCACCGCGTTCCACGAGGCCGTCAGCCTGCCATCCGCGCCCACGACGGCGGAAGAGACGACCGGCGGCGTATCCGCGACGGCCGGTAGGTTGATGGTGAAGTTCACGGCGGCCGAGAAGCCTCCACAAGCGGCGGAGCATGCGCGAACGTTCATTTGATAGGAGCCGCTCCGGAACGAGTAGATCGTCGAGAGTTCCGAGGCCGGAACCCGCAACTGGAGTTCGAGAGCACCTCCGCTCAGGACTCGCACCTCATACGAGGTTGCACCCGGAGCCGCCAGCCAAGATAGCGTTTGCGTGGACGACGGCAGTACGGCGTTGAACAGAGGCGCCGTGATTACGGGAAGCGTGAACGGAACCGGTTGCCGGACCTTGAACCTCCGGAACGAATAGGGGCCGCAGTCGGTATCGGTGAATCCGCCGCCGATGCAACTTCGCACTGCCGCGACGTAGTCTCCATCGGGCAGGGTCACGAGAGTTGATGTCGAGTCTCCTCCGGCCAAGCTTCCGGTGAACGCGCCTAGAGTGCTAGTGAAACTACCGGGATCGCGATAGACCCGAAGACCGTAGCCGGTGGATCCAGGCACGGGCTGCCAGGAAATCGTCACCCCCGAGACCGGGATTATCTGATCGGCTCCCGGACCGGTAATGTTCACCATGGAAGGCGACGTTCCTGGGACGATTTTCATGATGAATCCGTCGTTGAAGAAAGTAGACTGCTGCGGCGCGGGAAGGCCGAAGGCGGAGGGGAAGTCGAGGGAAGACGTCGACCCCGCGAGCCAGATGGCTCCGGACGCGTCCACCGCTACCGTCGTAGCGGAATCCGTCGATGTGCCGCCGATCATGGCCGACATGACGGCGGCGTTACCCGCGGGGTTAAGCTGCACGACGATGGCATCAAGGCCTCCCGCCGGATAGGGTGGAACGCCCGCGGGAGGATCGATGATGGGAAGCAGTCCGTTGAACGAACCCGCGACGAACACGTTTCCATTCGAGTCCGCGGCGACGGCGTTCGCGGCGACGTTGCCGATGTCCGCCAGGAACGTGGAGAAGACGAGCGCATTGCCGGCCGGCGCGAGTTTGGTAACGACGCCATTGAGAAACGACTGCGGTGGGCGCGCCTTGTAGGGGTTGACCACCGGGTAATCCGCCGATTGCGCGTTGGCGGCGACATACGCGGCGCCCGTCGCGTCCACGAACAAACCACCGGCGTTGTCACTGGACGACCCGCCGAGAAACGTCGAGTAGGCCAATGTGACGTTTCCGCTGAGGTACGGGGCGAATTTCGTCACGAACAGGTCCGTGGAGAAGGTGTTCAGGCCGAGATTGAAGTTGGCTTGAAGGGCGTTCGCCACGGGAAAGTTCGTGGAATTCGTGTCGCCCAGCACGTAGGCGGCGCCCGCCGCGTCGACCGCGAGTCCCCGGACGGCTTCCGTGGACAGTCCACCCAGGTACGTGGAGTAGGTCAGCGCCGCGCCGGCAGCATTGAACTTGGCCAGGAACGCGTCGGTGGATGTCGAGGCCAGGCGGTTTTGGAACGCGTTGACCGTTGGGTAGTCCGTCGATGTCGTCGATCCGGCCACGTAAATTGCGCCCACTCCGTCGACGGCGATGGCCGAGCCCGAGTCCGCGCCCGTCCCCCCGAAAAACGTCGAGAAGGTCAATTGGTCTCCGTTGGGTGAAATCTTCGCCACGAACGCGTCGCCGGATGCGGTGTTGGAGTGGGTGTTCCGGAATGCGTTCGCGACCGGGAAGTTCGCCGAAAACGTGCTTCCGGTCACATAGGCAGATCCGCTCGCGTCCGCCGCGATTGCCTGGCCGGAGTCCTCCGAGATGCCGCCGAGGTAGGTGGAATAGACGAGGCTCCCCTGGTTGGTGAACTTCGCCACGAAAGCGTCCGATCCGGAGGCTCCGAAAGGCACGAGCGCGTTCTTCACCGGGAAATTGGCTGACCGCGTGAGCCCGGTAACATAGGCATTGCCGGCTGGGTCGAGCGCCATTCTGGCCACCGAGTCTTCCGAAGATCCGCCCAGCCGCGTCGAGAACGTGACCACCGGATCGATCACCAGCGGCTTCGACCTGTCGTAGCGTGCCAACTCGAATCCGACGCGCTCTCCGCGAATCCGATAGGTTGCCGCGATCTCCACCCGCTTGCCGGCGACCTCCTGGTAAACCAACGGCTTGTGCTGCCGGATCTCGCCGCTCGCGCAACGGATCACGACATCCGCCCCGTCGGTCCTGACGGATGAGGCGCCTTCGTACACCAGTTCGAGCTTGTCCGGATCGGCCCCGGGCGACACCACGAAGTCGTACTCGAGGTTCCGGCCATTGCCATAGTAGACGAAGTCCACTCCCTGGGCGGCGTTCCGGCGCCGCAGCTTGGCGTAACGGGGAATCCGGGTCCGCCACTTGCGCGGATCGTTGCCGATGAGGTAGTTCACCTCGCCGGGCAGCTTCTCCTCGGGCTCGAGCCGTCCATTGCGGGCGCCGGAGATCTTCATGCGGACCGAGTCCCCGCCCGGCAGCGCGAAAACCGTTTCCGACGATGTGACATAGATCCCGATGCCGCGGGCTTTCGCCACATACCGGACCGATGCATCGGTCTGCCCCATGTTGGGCTCGAAGTGAAAGCTATCACCCACGATCAGCGGCGCCGCGGCGAAGGCCGCGGAGGACACAGCGCAAAGCAGCGGAAGCAACATGTTGTTTCGGAGCATTTTTTCCTCGGTTCGATTGTACACCCGGCGCCCGGGAAATACTAAGACCTTTTCGCCGCCTTTTCACCTACGGCCCCGCGGAAAAAGCGGTGGCGATCTCGACCGAGGGAGCCGAATCCAAGCCGGCGGTTTGGTCTAATAGGTCCGTGCGCCTCCTTTTCCTCCTCGCGGCGATGTCCGCCCACGCGCAGACGCCGCTGATCGTCATCGGACTCGATGGCTTCCGCTCCGACTACGCGATCCGCCACTCCGCGCCGCGCATCGCCGGATTCGTCAAGCAAGGCGCCTCCGCGGCCAGCCTTGTCCCGAGCTTTCCCTCCACTACTTTCCCCAACTTCTACACCATCGCTACCGGGCTGCCGCCGGCTCGCCATGGCATCGTCGAGATGGACTTCCACGATCCCTCCGGTAAGCGCTTCTACTACCGCGACGCCGCCGCCGTCGCCGATCCCGCCTGGTACGGAGGCACGCCGATCTGGCTCGCGGCCGAACGCGCCGGTATCAAGGCGGCTACTTACTTCTGGCCGGGCTCGTCCGTCGCGATCCGGGGCCGTAAGCCATCCTGGTCTTTCGTTTACGATCCCAAGGTTACTCGGGACGACAAGGTGCGGCAAACGCTCGCCTGGCTGGACCTTCCACCGAAGGAACGTCCCGGCCTCGTGATGCTGTACTTCTCCGATGTCGACGCCGCCGGTCACGCACACGGGCCGCTGGCCCCCCAGACGAAGGAGGCGGTCGCCGCGGTGGACCGCTCCGCCGGCGACATCCTCGATGGACTCGCCAAGCGGAAGATCGCCGCCAACGTGGTGTTCGTCTCCGATCACGGAATGTCCGCCGTGCAGCAGAGTATCGACCTGACGCCGCTCGCCGATTTCAGCGGCTTTCGGATCTCCAACGGGCTCGGTCTCGTGCAACTCTACTCGAGCGACATCGCGCTCATCGACAAGACATACGCGGCGCTGCGAGGCAAGAGTCCGATGTGGACGGTCTATCGCCGCGCGGAGATCCCCGCGCACCTCCAGTTCTCGGACAATCCGCGAATCGGCGATCTGGTGATCCTGCCGAACGGCCCCTATATGATCGCCATCAAGTACGAGATCCCGCCGCTGCGCGGCATGCACGGCTACGACCCGAAGCGGTTCCGCGAGATGGACGGCATCCTCTACGCCGCCGGCCCCGCGTTCCGGCCCGGCGCCTATTGCGGACCCGTTCTCAACACGACGCTGTACGCGATGTTCGCGCGGCTGCTGGGATTGAAAAACGCGCCGCCGCCGGACCCTTCGTGGAAGGGCTTGTTGCGCTGATATACTGTCCAGTCAGTCACACTCGACTGGAGGTTGCCATGAGGAAATCCACGACGGCCGGCGCCGCTCTGTTCGCGGCGAGCGCCGCCTTTTTCTACCTGGGCGCGGAGCCGCCCGCGGCCTATAAGCCGAAACGCATCAACAAGGCGATCGAACTGCTGGAGGCCGGCCAGCCCATCTATTACACCGGCGGCCACGGCGGCTACGAGGAAGGCAAGAAGATGGCCCAGACCTGGGCCGACTACATCAACTACGAGATGGAGCACGGCGCGCTCGACTTCACCGCGTTGCGCGACTTCATGCGAGGCTTGGCCGACGCCGGACCCACCAAGAGCGGCCATCGCACGCCCGCCGTGATCGTGACGCTGCCCGTGCTGGGCGTCGACGAGGCGCACATGAAGGCGAACTTCTGGGTGGTGCAGCAGGCGGTCGCTTGCGGCATCCACGGGGTGCTGCTGTGTCACGCGCGCAGTCCAGAGGCGGTGCGTGTGTTCGTCGAATCGGTGCGTTATCCGAACGCGAAGCCGGTCCCGGGGCTCGGCGAAGGGATGCTTGGCAACGGCAGCCAGGGCTTCGCGTCCCGCATCTGGGGCATCACGGCGGCCGAGTACATGAAGAAGGCCGATCCGTGGCCGCTCAATCCGGAGGGCGAATTCCTGCTCGGACTCAAGATCGAAGATAAGTACGCGCTGGCGAACGCGGAGAAGGTCGCGGCCGTGCCCGGGATCGGTTTCGCCGAATGGGGCCCCGGAGACATGGGCATCTCGCTCAAGCTGCCGGACGGCCACGGAGCCAATGAGTCGCTGCACCCGGAGATGCGCGCCGCTCGCGCCAAGGTGCTCGCCGCCTGCAAGAGGTCGAAGATCGCGTTCCTGAACACGGTCCGCCCGAATGACGTGGAAGAGATGATCAAGGAAGGGGTGATGGTCGGGTCGGGCGGCCAGGAAGCGGCGGAGAAGGGCCGCAAGCACACCAAGCGCGCGATGCCCTGGTGAGGATTCCCGCCGGCGCGGCGATTCCGCTGGCCATGGCCGGCGGCGCCGCGTTCGGGCTTCTTGCGCCGGACTGGGCTCGCGGGCTGGCGCCCGTCAGTTCGGTGTTCCTCCGGCTGATCCGCTCGATCGTCGCTCCCCTGCTGTTCGGCGTGCTGGTGTCGGCGATGGCGGGCGCCGGATCGTTGCGTGGACTGGGCCGCTTGGGCCTGCGAACGCTGATCTATTTCGAGGCGGTGACGACGCTCGCCCTTCTGATCGGATGGGGCGCGGTAGCGCTGTTCCGCCCCGGCGATGGCGTGGTGTTGAAGGCCGCGGACGCTCCTCGGGCGTCCGCGATGACGTTCGCCGACGCCGTGGAGCGGTCGTTCCCCGCAAGCCTGTTCGAAGCGATGGCGCGCGGCGACGTGCTGCAAATCGTGGTGTTCTGCCTGCTGTTCGGGCTCGCCGTGAACGCGGTGGGCGGGCGCGGCGAGCCGGTGCGCGCCTTCTGCGAAGCGTTGACGCAAGTGTCGTTCCGCTACACGTCGATCGTCATGTACGCGGCGCCCGCCGGAGTGTTCGCGGCCATGGCGGCGGCGCTGGGCGAGGGCGGCCTGGGTGTGCTGGCCGGACTCGGCCGGTTCACCGCCGTGGCCTGGGCGGCGCAACTCTTCTATGCGGCGGCGGTGTTGCTGCCGGTGCTGTTGTGGGCTCGCGTGCCATTGCGAGCGTTCGCGCGCGCCGCTCGCGAACCGGTGTTGGTGGGGGCTGGAACCACGTCGAGCGCGGCCGCGTTGCCCGCGACTCTGGCGTCGATGCGCGAGTTCGGCGTGCCAGAAAGGGTGCTAGGGCTGGTCGTGCCACTGGGGCTGAGTTTCAACGCCGCGGGCAGCACCATCCACCTGGCGATGGCGGCGTTCTTCGTGGCCCAGGCCGCCGGACGCTCGCTACCGTCCTGGGAGCAAGCAGCGATTTTGCTCACGCTCAAGCTGACCAGCAAAGGCGTGGCGGGGATTCCACGCGCGAACTTCGTGATTCTGGGCGCGCTGTTCGGATCGTTCCAACTGCCGATGGAAGGCTTGGCGATGCTGCTGGGCGTGGACGCCGCGATCGACATGGTCCGCACCGGAGTGAACGTGCTGGGGCACTGCGTGGCTCCCACCGCGATCGCGCGATGGGAGGGAGCTTCGCGAAGTTAGAGCGCTTTGGCCAGTTCCTCGGCGAAGGCGCTTTGCGGGCCGCCGGAGCGTCCGCCTCGCTTGCGGTCGCGCCGTTGCGCCACGGCGGCGGATGGAGGAGCCGTCGCGCTGGCGGCCGGACTTCCGCCTGTTGGCGGAGGTCCGGTGCGGCGCGGGGGCGCGCTTGCCGGAGCGCCTTCGCGATAGCCGCCGGTGCGCTGTTCGGACGGAGCCGGAGCGCCCATGGGAGCGCCCGGCGCGCGCTTGCCCTTGGGGGGCTGCGCGGGGTTCGCTCGCAGAAGCCGGTCTTCCAGAGGCGCGCGATCGAAGCGGCGAATGATCGACTGCATTTCGTCGTTGTTCGGAGCTTCGATGAAGGCGAAACCTTTCGATTCCTGGGTTTCGGGGTTGCGGATCACCTTGATCTGATCCGCCACTAGATTTTCGGCGGTCAGCCAGGACTTGATGTCGTCGGCGGTTACCCAAGTGGGAAGGTTGCCAAGGAAGACGGTAAAACTCATTCGGGTGGCGCTTAGCTCCGTGGGGCGAGGGGTTGCTTCGATCCGGTTCTGGCGTGAAAGGAAACGTTCGGAAAGCGGCTCATGGGAAGCGTATCAAGGGTACCACAGGCGCGAAACGCGATCCAAGCCGCTCTCGTCGAAATTTCGTGCTCTCCCGGACGTTCCGGCGTAGAATCGAGGTTTCGGAACCGGGGCGTACCGCGACGCGTCCCTACAGAAAGCCGTGAACACATTTTACACGATCCTCGCCGTTCTGGCGGCGCTGCCGTCGATTTCGCCGGCCGAAGGGAGGCGAACCCGTTACGCCTTGCTGCTTCGGGACGCGCCATTGGCCGAATCGGCGGCGCCCGGAGCCAAGGCTGCCGGCTCCGAATCGCGGCTGGCGGCGGCGCAGTCCACGCTCCGTCTCGCGCTGGCGGACCGCCGGGTGGAGATCACGGGATCGGCCCAGATTGTGCTCAACGCCATCTTCGTGGCCGCCGATCCGGCGCGCGCCGCTGAACTTGCATCGCTGCCCGGAGTGGCCCGGGTTGTCGAGATGCTGCCGATCAAGCGGCAAGCCGTCAAGGCTCTCGAACTGGTGCGGGCCCAGGAAGCCTGGCGCAATCTTAACGGAGAAGCCAACGCCGGATCGGGCGTGCGGATCGCCGTACTCGACAGTGGGATCGACCACTTGCACCCCGCTTTTCGCGATCCTTCCCTCACCGCGCCGTCCGGGTTTCCACGATGCGCGGGCTCCGACTGCTCCTTCACCACCACCAAAGTGATCGCCGCGCGCAGCTACGTGCAGATGCTGGTGCTTGGCGACAATCCTCTCGACTCGCGGCCGGACGATCTGTCGGCGCGCGACCGCGTGGGGCACGGCACCGCCGTCGCGATGATGGCGGCCGGCGCGCGGCACGACAGCCCGCTCGGCTCCCTGTCCGGCGTCGCGCCCAAGGCGTTCCTGGGCAACTACAAGATCTTCGGTTCGCCGGGCGTCAACGACACGACCTTCGACGATGTCGTGATTCGCGCCTTGGACGACGCGGTCCGCGATGGCATGGACATCGCGGTGCTTTCGCTGGGCAGGCCCGCCGTCTGGTCCCCCGCCGATCGTGGCACGGTGTGCGACCTGCCCAACAACCGCCCCTGCGATCCGTGGGCGGACGCGGTGGAGCAGGCCACCCGCGCGGGCATGACCGTCGTGGTCGCGGCCGGCAACGATGGCGACATCGGGCTGTTCGCGCCTTCCTACAACTCCGTCCACACGCCCGGCACGGTGGAGAGCGCGCTGACGGTGGGCGCTTCCACCAACTCGCAGCGTTACTTCTCCGCGATCCGTGTGACGGGCGCCGCGCCGCCGTTGTCCCAGATCTTCGCGTTGTTCGGCGACGGTCCGCGTCCCGCCGTTCCGCTGACCGCGCCTTTGCGCGATGTGCGCGCGGCGCAAGGCGAGGACGCGCGCGCGTGCTCGCCGTTGTCGAACGGCTCGCTCTCCGGAACCATCGCGATCGTCGAGCAGGGCGGCTGCGCGTTTTCCACCAAGGTCAACAACGCGCAGAAGGCGGGCGCGGCCGGCGTGATCGTGCAGCGGCCGGAGAATGCCAACGCGCTGTTCCCGATGACAGGCCTCAAGGAGACCGGCATCCCCGCGGCGATGATCGGCGGCGCGAACGGCAAGGCGCTCCGCGACTACCTCGAGAGCAACGCCGGCGCGGTCGCGGCGATGGATCCGTCCACCGTCGCGGCCCCGTTCGATCCGGACATCGTCGCCTTCTTCAGTTCGTACGGACCGGGGATCGGCGGCGGCAATATCAAGCCCGAAGTGGTCGCGCCCGGTCAAGCGATTTACATGGCCACACAGAGCTTCGATCCCAACGGCGACATGTACTCGGCGGATGGCTTCGTCGCGGCGCAGGGCACCAGTTTCGCGGCCCCGATAGCGGCGGGCGCGGCGGCCCTGTTCAAGCAGCGTTTCCGCGCCGCGACGGCGGCGCAGGTGAAGTCGGCGGTGGTGAACACCGCGGTGGCCGCGATCGACGACTTCGACAATAACGACAAGTTGGTGCGCGCGAGCGTCCGCGCCGTGGGAGCTGGAAAGATCGACGCCGCGAATGTGACGCGAGTGGATGTCACCGCCGAACCCGCCACTCTCTCGTTCGGCTACATCGATCCCGCGCGCGCGCTGCCGTCGGCCGGGGTGCGGATCAACAACCACGGCGCGGCGCAATTGAACCTGCGCGTCGAGGTCCAGCCCCGGTTCACGGAAACGGCTCGAGTGGCGGTGGATCAGTCTGGCTTCACCGTACCCGGGCGCGGGTCGCGGCAGCTTTCGTTTTCGCTGAGCGGAGGACGTCCCTCCGCGGGCGTGTACGAGGGCGACGTGGTGATCTCGGGCGGCGCGGTTCCGATCCGCATTCCGTACCTCTACATCGTGGGCGACAACGTGGTGGACAACCTGATTCCGCTGCGCGGCTTCGATTTCGTCGCGCAGGTGAACTCGAGGTTCCGCATCGCGTTCAAGGCGGTGGACAAGTATGGCGCCCCGGTCTCCAACGCGACGGTCCGCTATCGCGCCACGCTCGGCGACGGCCGCATCGATACCGCGTTTCCGCGCACCGACAATCTGGGCATCTCGGATGCCACCGTGATCGCGGGCCCGAGACTCGGGCCGCAGGAGTTCGCCGCTTCCATTGGCAACACGGACCTGTTTTTCTCCGGCTTCGGCCGCTTGCAGCCCACGATTCGCACCGACGGCGTGACGAACGCGGCCAGCGGTCAGGTGGGCCGGGGCGTCGCTCCCGGCTCCTTCGCGTCGATCTTCGGGCGCGATCTGGCCGATTCGCTGCGCGTTGCGTCCACGGCATGGCTGCCCACCGGTCTGGCGGGCGTGAGCGTCAGCTTCGACGTTCCGGAGCGCCGCATCAGCGCGTCCGGCAAGATCTACTTCGTGAGCGATGGCCAGATCAACGTGCAGGTTCCCTGGGAATTGCAGGGGCTCAACTCGGCGATCGTGAAGGTGAGCATCGGTAACGTGCAGAGCGACCTCTACACGGTCCCGCTCAACGACTATTCGCCCGCCGCGTTCGAATACACCGATCCGTCCAGCGGCCGCCTGCTGGCGGGGGCGCTCGATAGCGGCTTCCTGCTGGTCTCTCCGGACAACGCGGCGCAGCGGGGCGGATTGGTACAGCTTTACGTGAACGGTCTAGGACCGGTCGACAATGCGCCCGCGACCGGCGAGCCCACTCCCACCGATACATTGCGGCCCACCCGCGTGTTACCAGAAGTGACGATCGGCTCGCGTCCCGCCGAAGTCTTGTTCAGCGGCCTTGCTCCAGGCAATGTCGGACTCTATCAGATCAACGTGCGGATTCCGGCCGATTCCCCCGTGGGCGTCCAGCCGGTGGTGATTACAACCAATGGCATCGTCTCCAAGACCTCCAATATTCCGGTTCGCTGACCGGTTTTTCGCGGCGTTTCTTTTGTCCGCCGCGCTTTCGGCGCAGATCGTCGAGGACGAGTTTATCGTCGAGATGGACGAGACTCCGGCGGCCGTCTCCCGGAGCCTCTCTAAGCGGGCGCCCTCGCCGGGCAAGCTCGCCCTGCGGCGCTCGATGGAGGATCGTGGCGCGGCGGTGCTCGACACCTACGACGTGCTGCTCAACGCGTACGCGGTCCGCAGTCCCGGCGGGCGCGCGGCGCTCGAATCGCTGCCTGGCGTGCGGCGCGTCTATCCGGTCTACATGGTGCGCCGGGCGCTGGACGCGGCGATCCCGCTGATTCATGCGCCGGAAGCTTGGACCGCATTGGGCGGATTCGCCAACGCCGGAGCCGGGATGAAGATCGCGATCGTCGATAGCGGAATCGATCAGGATCATCCCGGTCTGCGCGACGACACGCTGGCCGCTCCCCAGGGATTTCCGCGTGGCACGCGCGATTCGGATTTGGCGGGCACGAGTTCCAAGGTGATCGTGGCGCGATCCTATTCCGCGCAGACTCCGGCCGACTACGGCGGACACGGCACGGCGGTCGCGATGGCGGCGGCCGGCAAACCGCACGCGGCGCCGTTCGGCCAGATTTCCGGCGTCGCGCCGCGGGCGTTTCTCGGGAACTACAAGGTTTTCCCGGATACGCCGAACTCCGGAGCCCCGATTTCGACGATCCTACGCGCGATTGAGGACGCCGTGACGGATGGCATGGACGTGATCAACCTCAGCCTTGGATCGGTGCCCGCGGGCGATCCCGCCAGCGATGCCATGGTTCGCGCCGTGCAACGGGCCGCCGACGCCGGCGTGGTGGTGGTGGTAGCCGCGGGCAACGACGGACCGGCCCCCGGGAGCCTCTCAACGCTGGCCAGTGGCTCCCCGGCGGCGATCGTGGTGGGCTCTTCGAACAACGCTCGAACGCTCGGCGGCGGTATTTCGGTCAACGGAGAGAGTTATCGCGGACAGCCCGGGACGGTGGTTCCCGAGGCGCCATTGAGCGGCGCGCTGTTGGACGTGACGTCGTTGGGCAACGACGGTTTGGCATGCTCGGCGCTGCCGGCCGGTTCGATCGCCGGCAGGGTCGCCCTGATCCTGCGCGGAACGTGCTTCTTCGAGGACAAGTTCGAGAACGCGCGGCGGGCGGGCGCCACGGCTGTCGTCGTTTACACGGACGACCGGCCGGCCGGGGGAATGGACACCGGGGCGGCTTCGCTGCCGGGCATGATGATCTCCAATGAAGACGGGCTGCGGCTGAAACGGATTCTGGCGGACCAACCGGGCGCGAGCATCGAGATCCGGTTCTCCGGGCTCACGTTTCCTTCCGACCCCACGCGGATGGCGGGATTCTCCGCCCGCGGTCCGAGTGTCGCCGATCTGATCAAGCCGGATCTGGTCGCGCCCGGAACCAGCTTTTACACCGCGGCGCAATCGTTGGCCGCTCAGGGCGAGTTATTCAGCAAGAACGGATATCGCGTAACGAGCGGCACCAGCTTTTCGGCGCCCTTGGTCGCCGGGGCCGCCGCCGCCGTGAAATCGGCAAGACCGAAGCTGACCGCGGCCCAGATCCGTTCGCTGGTGATCAACACCGCGGCCGCGTATCCCGCCGGGTTGCGCGACGGCGGCGCGGGATTGCTGAACTTCGACGCGGCGGTGAGAGCCACCGTGGCGGCGTCGCCTGTGTCGCTGCACTTCGGCGCGGGGACTGGTTCGGTCGACGCCGGCCATTTGCTGTCGCTGACCAACGTCGGCGGTGAAGCGGATTCGTTCGCGCTCATTCTCGATCCGGTGTCCGGCAACTCCGCTCCGTCGTTCTCGGAATCCACGATCGCACTCAACCCCGGCGAGACGAAAAGGGTCGAGTTGCGATGGATCGCGGCTGGACTCGCGCCGGGCGAATACTCGGGCTTCGTGACGGTGCGGGGGACGTTCAGCGGCATCGATGTCCGGGTTCCCTACTGGCATGGAGTCAAGGACGGCAAGCCGGTTTCGATGACCATCCTCGAGGGCTTCAGTGACACGCCGCGAGTGGGCCGGACGTATTCGCTCTATGTCCGGTTAGGCGACTCGAGCGCGTCGGCGGTGCTGGATCTGGCGCCGGAAGCATCGGTGGAATCGGGAGGCGGCAGCGTGGTCTCGGCGGCAAGCGTCAACCGGATCTACCCGGGCATGTGGCAGGTGACCGTCCGGATGGGTCCGTCGCCCGGCTCGAACGTGTTCCATATTCGCGCCGGCCCTGTCGAGCGGACCATCTCGATCGGCGCGATCTGATCGCGGCGGGCGATGGTAACATCGCCAGTGGGACTCCATTTCATCCGGTGGTGGGCACGGTCTTCAAAACCGCTGGGCGTTCGTTTTCGGGCGCCGGTCAGTTCGACTCTGACGGAGTCCCGCCAGGCGCGGATGTTCCGCCATGGAAATTCGAGAAGCGAGCGCGCAAACATACGCCTCGCTCCTTGCGTCGATCAAGGAGCGGATTCGCTCGGCGCAGACCTGCGCCGCGGCGGCGGTCAACCAGGAACTGGTGCTGCTCTATTGGGGCATCGGCAGGGAGATTCTCGCGCGGCAGCGGGAGGAAGGGTGGGGCAGGGGCGTCATTCCCCGCCTCGCTCGCGACTTGGCGGCCCAATTCCCTGAGATGAAGGGTTTGTCGGCCAGAAACCTCGGCTACATGAAGGCGTTTGCCGAGGCGTGGCCCGACAAATCGATTTTGCAGCAGCTTGCTGCAAAATTACCGTGGTTCCACAACTGCGTTATGCTCGACAGAATCAAGGAACCCGGAGAACGCCTCTGGTACGCGCGAGCCGCTATCGACAATGGCTGGAGCCGGAACACTCTCGCGATCCAGATCGAGGCCGGACTCCATCGCCGTCAGGGGAAGGCGATCACCAACTTCGACCGCACCCTCCCCGAACCTCAGTCCGATCTGGCGCGGCAACTCCTGAAGGATCCCTACAACTTCGACTTCCTCACCCTGTCCCACGACGCCCGCGAGCGCGAACTGGAAACTGGACTCGTCGACCACATCCGCAAGTTCCTTCTGGAGCTCGGCGTTGGATTCGCGTTCGTAGGAAGCCAGTACCCGATCGAAGTGGCGGGCGAGGAGTACCGGCTCGACCTGCTGTTCTACCACTTGAAGCTCCGCTGTTTCGTCGTCCTGGATTTGAAGGGTGGACCCTTCGTCCCCGAGCACGCCGGCAAGATGAACTTCTACCTCGCCGCGGTCGACGATCTCCTCCGGCATCCATCCGATCAGCCCAGTATCGGTCTGATCCTGTGCAAAACGAAGAAGCGGCTCGTGGTGGAGTACGCCCTGCGCGGTACGTCGGCGCCGATGGGGATCGCCGAGTTTCGCCATCTGGAAAGGCTACCCGCCGAGTTCCAAGGCAGCCTGCCTGCCATCGAGGACATCGAAGCCGAACTGGCCAGCCGCGAACCCGAGGACTGAGGTCAGCCGCCGAGTTCCCGGTCGTGACGCCGGCTTAGCAGCGCCAACGCAACCACCGCGCCGATCGAACAGAGCGCCATGTCCTTCTGCGTGTCCCACGGATCGCCTTGCGTGCCGAGAAAGTCGTTCGCCGCCTCGCCGGTCAGGTAGGCGGCCCCCCACTCCACGAACTCGTACACCGCGCTCAGACCCACGCACACGCTGAAGACCAGGAACGTCAGCATCTTCCCTCGCCGCAGCGGCGTGGTTCGCAGCAGAATTTCGCGCGCCACCATCGCGGGCACGAACCCCTGGGCGAAGTGGCCGACTCCGTCGTAGCTGTTGCGGGCGCCGCCGGTGAGGTCGCGAATCCAATCGAACAGCGGCACCTTGGCGTACGTGTACTTGCCGCCTACCATCAGGATCGCGGCGTGGATCGCGATCAGCACGTAGACCGTTCGGGTCAATGGAAACCGGCGCCAGGTGAACACCAGAATCGGAAAGGCGATCAGCGCGGGCATCACCTCGAGCACCCACGTGAACCGGTCGTACGGGCCGACGCCGGACCAAGCGAGCACCGCGCCCACCGCGCCGGCGAGCGTCCACAGAAACCGCGGCGTTGGCGTGATCACATCGATTCGAGCACGCCCGCCGCGCCCTGTCCGCCGCCGATGCACATGGTCACCATGCCGTAGCGCGATCCGCGCCGCCGCATTTCGCGCAGGATCGACGCGGTGAGCTTGGCGCCGGTGCAGCCGAGCGGGT
>SYLY01000290.1 GCA_005808475.1 Acidobacteriota bacterium | reverse complement strand
GGCCACCGAGTTCGGACGGACGCCGTATTCGCAGAACAACGTGGGCCGCGACCACAACCCGCACGGATTCACGTGCTGGCTGGCCGGCGGCGGAGTGAAGGGCGGAATCGTCCACGGCGCCACCGACGAAATCGGGTACAAAGCAGTCGAGAAGCGCCGGTACGTGACCGACCTCCAGGCCACCGTGCTGAAGCAGATGGGTCTCGATTACAAGAAGATGAGCGTCGTGATCACGGGAAGACCGCTGCACATGATCGAGGAATCCGGCGGTCCGATCGAAGAAATCCTAGGGTGAATGGCCGGTACCGGACGACAATTTCGCTGGAATACCTTGCGATCGAAGTTCTAGTACACCCTCATTCGTGGTATGCTAGCTAAAATGCCAAGGAAACTAGAGGTGTAGCTCGCGTGCCGGCTCCTTCTTCCAAATCAGAAACGTCGTACCGGCAGCTTGTCGAGAGCGCCGCCGATATCATCTATACAACCGACGAGAACGGCGGTTTTCGTTTGTTCAACCCGACGGCCCAAACCATCCTCGGGTATTCGCGCGCGGAGCTAGAGGGCCGGCGCTACTTGGATATCGTCCGGCTGGACCACCGCGAGTCCGTCCGAAGGTTCTACGGCCGGCAGTATCTGAAGCGGATCGACGGCACCTACCGGGAGTTCCCGGCCGTTGCCAAGAACGGCTCGACGGTATGGCTTGGCCAGAACGTACAGATCGTATGGGAAAACGGCCGGCCCTCGGGGTTCCAGGTGGTGGCGCGCGACGTCACGCGCCGCATCGAGCGGGAGCAGATCGCGCGGGCGCAACGGCTGATCCTCGAGATGATCGCTCGCGGCGAAGCGCTGCCGACGGTGCTCGATCAGATCTGCCGGTCCGCCGAGGGGATGGAGCCGGGGCTGCGCTGCTCGATTCTTCTGCTCGAGGGAAACGAACTTCGAAGTGCGTCGGGACCGAGCATGCAGGCCGAGTATTTGAGTATGGTCGACCGGCACAAGGTCTGCGAGGAAGGCGGGCCTTGCGCGCAAGCCGTGCGCTCCAGGAATCGAGTTGTGGTGGCCGATTTCGAGACCGACCCGCGTTGGACCCGGTACCTCGATCTCTTTGGCCGGTTTGGAATCCGGGCGTGCTGGTCGGTTCCCGTGATTTCCTCGACGGGCGAGGTCCTGGCGACATTCGCGGTCTATTACGATGCGCCCAAGGGGTTCGAGGAAAAAGACTTCGGCCTGGTCGATTGGTCCAGCGACCTGGCAAAGGTCGCCATCGAGCGCCATTTGGCGGAGCGGCGGATTTCGCGAATGCACGTCGAACTCGAGGATCGCGTGGCGCGGCGCACCCGCGAACTCGAGGCGAGCAACACGCGGCTGCGCGCCGAAGTCGAGGAGCACCGCCGCACGCAGGAACAACTTTTCGTGGCCCGCAAACTGGAAAGCGTGGGCCGGCTGGCGGGCGGACTGGCGCACGAGTTCAACAACTGGCTCACGGTGATTCTGCTCTACTGCGAGCAACTCTCCGAGGACGGACCCGCCGGCTCCAGCGAAGGCGTGGAGGGCGTCCGCCGCGCCGCCCAGAGAGCCGCCACGTTGACTCGCCAGTTGCTCGCTTTCGGCCGGAAGCAGGTTCTGAATCCCCGGGTGGTGAACCTGGGAACCTTGGCCAACGGCGTCGAGGAGATCCTGCGCGGACTGCTGGGAACCAGGATCAGCGTCCGCTTCGAAATCGAACGAGGGCTTTGGAACACCAGCGTGGATCCCGCGCAGATCGAGCAAGTGCTGGTCAACCTGGCTCTCAACGCGCGGGACGCGATGCCGAATGGCGGGTCGTTCTCGCTGCTCGTCGCCAACGTCCCAATGGAAGACGCCGCCACGTTGGGCGCTCCGGAAGGATGCGAGTTAGTGATGGTGGAGGCCTCCGACACCGGAACCGGTATGACGGCCGAGGTTCGGGAGCGCGTGTTCGAACCCTTCTTCACGACCAAGGGACCGGGCAAGGGGACCGGGCTGGGGCTGGCGACCGTCTACGGCGTGATTCGGCAGAGCGGTGGCCAAATCTCGTTGTGGAGCGCTCCGGGACAAGGCACGCGATTCCGCGTCTTCCTTCCCCGGACCATCGGCGCGGCTCCCGAGGAAACCGCACCCCAGCGGCAGATGACGAGGGGAGAGGGGGAGCGGATCCTGGTGGTGGAGGACGACAATACCGTGCGTCGGCTGATCGTGACGATTCTCGGCCGGCTTCACTATCGGGTCGCCGAGGCGTCCTCGGCGGACGACGCGCTGAACGAAGTGCTCGTGGGCGGAATGCGGCCCGATCTGGTGCTCACCGATCTCTCCATGCCCGGCATCGGCGGACGCGAACTGGCCCGCCAGCTTTCGCTCTGCGAGAGCCGCCCCCGAGTGCTCATGATGTCCGGGTATAATGACTCCGCCGCCTTCGACCAGGGTGACGCGGAATGGAGCGACGCTTACCTCCCGAAGCCGTTCACCGCCCAAGTGTTGGCGAGCAAGGTGCGGGAGGTATTGGATGGGGCGAGAGCCGGGTAGGGATTTGACCCGCCGCGCCGCGCTGGGCGCGCTGACGGCGGTTTCCAGTTTCGCGGCCCGCGGCGATGGCAAAAGCGCCGCGGGATCCAAGGGCGTGGTGGCGGCCGAGCCACCGGACGCGGCGCGCGCCGGAGCCAAGCTGATCGAGGAAGGCGGGAACGCCATGGACGCCGCCGCGGCGGCCGCGATCGCCGCCTGCATGCTCGAGCCCGACGCCGTCGATATCGGAGGCTACGTCTGCGCGGGCGTCGTGCGCGACGGCAAGACAGGGCGCATCTGGTCGGTGGACGCCAACTCGGTGGCGCCGGCCGCGGCGCACGAGCGCATGTACCGCATCCTGCCGCCGGCCAAGTCCTCGAGTTCGATCAACCTCAACGAGTATCAGTGCTCGGTGGAAGACGACGCCAACGTGCACGGACCCAAGGCCGTGGGCGTGCCCGGAGTGATGGCCGGGATCGGAGTCATCGCCGAACGTTGGGGCCGCGCGAAATGGGCGCGGCTGGTGGAGCCTTCGCTGGCGCTGCTCGACCGCGGATTCCCCTTCGGCCCCACGGCCAATTCGGTGAAGGCGCTCGCGCCGTTCCTCCGCACGCTCGACGCGTCGGCGAAGCACCTGATGCCCGAGGGCCGCATACCGGCGCCGGACGACGTCTGGCATCGGCGCGACATGGAAAAGTCCCTCCGAAGACTGGCATCGGCGGGCTGGCGCGACATGTACGAAGGCGAATTGGGGCGGAAGATCGCGGACCACGTCAATGGCGCTGGCGGAGCGCTGACGCGCGCCGACCTGGCGAAGTTCCAGCCCCGCGTGGGCGACCCTTACCGGTCCACCTACCGCGGCGTTCCGGTTCACGTTTCGGTGCTGGCCAACGGTGGCCTGTCCGTGCTCCAGATGCTGAACATGATGGAGCTTTTCGAGCCGGGCAAACCGGACGATCCCGCCTACTGGCACCGGCTGATCGAGGTGGGCAAGCTCGTGTGGCGCGACCGCCTGCGTTATCTAGCCGACCCGAATCACGCCAACGTCCCGGTCGCGCGGCTGCTGAGCAAGGACTACGCCGCCGGACGCGCCGAATCCCTGCTGGCGCACCCGTCGCTGATCGACAAAGTGGAGCATCCCGCCGCGGGTCCGTCGCCCGGCACGATCCATATCTCGACGGCGGATCGCGAGGGGAACATGGTGGCGATCACCATCTCCCACGGCGGTTCTTTCGGCTCTTGCGTCACCGTGCCTGGAACGGGCATCACGCTGGGGCACGGCATGTGCCGGTTCGATCCGCGGCCCGGCCGCCCGAATTCGGTGGGTCCTGGCAAGCGTCCACTCAACAACACGTGCGCCGCCATTCTGAACCTGAAGGATCGCGATGTCGCGCTGGGACTGCGCGGCGGCCGGCGCATCGTCAGCGTGGTGACGCAGATGTGTCTGGGCGTGGTGGATCGCGGGCTGGACGGCGAGCAGGCGGTCCACGCTCCGCGTCTTCACGTGGAGGAGCAGGAACCGGCCGCGGTATCGCAGGATCTGGAAGCCCGGGTGGTGGCGGAGCTTCGCGCCATGGGCCACCGCGTCGCGCCGGGCGTGGGCGTCGGCGGACATGGCAACGTGGCGGAACGCGCAAAGGACGGATCGCTGCGCGCCGGATCGAATGTACTCGCTCTCGGCATCTGAAAACCGCTTCCCGCGCCACGAGCCCATGTGTCAAGATAGTAGGGCTCGGGAGCGAGGCAAGACTCGTTCGTCCCCGGGACAATCGATAGGAGGCAAGGAGTCGAAATGCAAGAACTCGTGAATTCCATGGTCAAGTTCTCGGCGGCCATGACCATGTTCGGCATGCAGCAGATGCGCAACACGGCGGAGATGGCGGTGGAGCCGCAGGCGGCGATGAAGAAGTTTCAGGCGTCGATCGACGCTGTCACCGGCGCGTTGGGCTCCACGTTGGACGAACCGAACAAGCAGGGCGCGGACAAGATGTCGAAGGTCGGGGCGGACCTCGTCGACCGAACTTGGGACGCGATGAACGTGTCGGCGTTCGATCCCCGCGAACTGATGCAGACCACGGTGGATCTGCTGCGCAAGACCACCGAGTCCCTGGCGGACCTGATGAAGAAGGCGACCGACGAGGCTAAGTCCGTCGTGGGGGAGCCCAAGCCGGCGGCGGAAGCTCTGTCGTCGAAATAGCACCGGTAGAGTCTGAAATGAAGGCCGAAGCCGCTCCGGAGCGGGAAGCACATGCCGACGCCCCCAGCGATGGCGGAACCACCCATCCCGGGCGGCCTCAGCGGAGGTCGCGCGCCAAACGAAACCTCGAGTAGCGGGTCCGGTCCGGCGCGACTGCGTGGGCTGCTGACGGGCGAAGAAGCGCTTCACGGCGCCTTCGCCCGCTATCTTTGTTTCCGCGCCGATCTGCTGCGGCCCGATTACCTGGACGCGCTACGGCCCGTTCGCGAAGTCGCGCCTCCCATGAGCATGGAGGATTCCGCGGCGGCTGTGCGGGCGGCGAGCCCCGAAGGCTCCGCGTTGGCAGCGTCGATGAAGCCGGGCTGCCTTTGGAGCACGGTCTCGCGATGCGCCTGGCTGGCGGAATGGAAGGGACGGGCGGTGGTGGTGCAAGTAGCGCGCCCGCCGGCCGCGCAGGCGGCGCTCGACGCCTTCGACTCATGGGCAAGGCGGACGCTCGATGGCGAGTTCCCCGCCCTGGTCCGGCCCGGGACGTTGCGGCAGTTCCGCGAGTGGCTTCGTTTCACCGAGTCCCCCGAGCGGGAGCGGTCGTACCTGCGCGCGCTCGCGACGATGAGCGGCCGCACCGGAGTCGACTATCCGGCTCCGTGCGACGAAGTGTCGTCCGGGCCGGTGCTCGTCTGGCCGTGGGTGGAAGGCGAGACGGCGGCCGCGGGGCTCGAGAGAAAGGACGCCGAAACGGTGGTGCGCCTTTCCGAGATGGTTCTCGAGCAGATCTGCGTGTTGTCGCTAGTGGACGCCGATCTGGATCCGGGCCAAGTGGTGGTGGCGGGCGGCCGCCTGACCGTCCGGCGGGCCAACCGGCTGGTGGCAATCCCCGCGCCGCGGGCTCGATCGGCCTTGCGCTACGTGTCGGCGCTACTTTCGGGCAATTCACCGATGGCGGCCCGCGCGCTGCTCAAGCTCGCCTGGGGACGCGTGGAACCCGAGCGCGAATCCCGGTTGCTCGCCGAGCTTTCCACGCTCGCACCGGAGTTGAAGGGCGACCGCCGGTTCGCGACAGCCGGAACCATGGTGGAGTGCAACAGCCGCGCGCTGGCCGTGGTGAACGGCGGCGTTCCGCTGTTCCTCGAGTCGATGCATCGCAATCTGCTCGCCGCCGCGTATTGGAACGCCGAGTGCTCACCCCAACACGACAGCGTCACCGAAGCGCAGTGGCCGGTGCTTGGCCGTCTGCTGCGATTCCGCGTGGGCAACCTGCTCGACCGGGACGTGGCGTCGGAGTGGCTGGTGGGTTCGGGGCTGCTGGTGTTCGAGTCGTTGCGCCAGATGAACCGGTTAGCGGACGAGTTCCGCGAGAACGAGCTTTCGGTGGGCGTGGACTCTTCCTCCACTGGGGAGACGGGCGAGCGCAACGCGAACCGTGCGGCGGGAGTGTGGATTCTGGCGGGCGTGTTTTTCGTGACGTTCGCGGTGGCGGTCCGGTGGGCGGGCGTGCTGCCTCCGCCCTATTCGGCCGTGGGAACCGTCGCGGCGGCGGTGGGCGCGGCGGGGCTTTTCTGGGCGGTATCGAGAATCGGGTAGACTGACAGTACGGCGGCGACAAGGAGAACGGCGGCTGGGCCGGAAGCATACATGAATTTGAAGCAGTTGCTGGGTAAGTTGGATTTCTTTCAAGGACTGGACGAGAAGATCGTCAGCAGGGTGGCCGACGCGGCGATCGTGCGCCAGTACGCCAAGGATGAGGCGATCGTGCGGCAGGGCGAGATGGGCCTGGGCCTCTACGTCATCATGAGGGGCCGGGTCCAGGTGGAGCGCGAGCAAGGCGACAAGCGAGTGCCGATCGCCGAATTGCAGGCAGAGCAGTCGTTCGCCGAGATGGCGATCATCGACAACCAGCCCCGGTCGGCGACCGTCCGCGCGATCGAGGAAACCGAGACCATTCTGCTCACGCGGGACAGCTTCGTGAAGCTGATGCAGAAGTATCCCGAGATCGCGGTGCGGATCGCGAAGCTGCTCGCCGAGCGGCTGCGCACGGCCAACGACAAGCTCGCGGCGATGCAGTCGGCGCCGGCTCAGGCCGCGGCTCCGGGGCCGGGTCCGAACGCGCCGGCTACGCCCGCTCCGTCCGCCAGTGGTTCGTCGAATGCGACCGCGTCCAACGGCTCCGCGCCGGTTCCCGCGGGGCCCGGCATGAAGCAGGATATCCAGGGCAAGATGCTCGGCTGGTTCGAGAACCTATACACCATAAAGGCGATGACGCGGTTCTCGGTGGCGGTGCTCGGCTGCCCCGTGGAGGGCGTATCGGCGGACGCAGTGGAGACGATTCGGGTAGGCGACGTCAAGGCGGTGGTGCTCCGCGCCGGTTCCGCCATGCGGATCGAAGCGTCGGAGCCGGGGCCGTTCACCTTGCACGTGTTCGAACCGGGCGCGCCGCGGCCCACGCGCTTCGGGCCCGTGGACCTCGAGCCAGGCGAGGACTGCCTGCTTGCGCTCGGCAAGGGCGCGCCGCGGCTCACCCGCTCGGGCCTGGGCATCGATCCTCTGGCGAACTGACATGGCGTTTACCTTCAACAAGCAGCACGCCGAAGAGATCGCGGCGCCGCCCGAACTTCTCTACGAGATCCTCACCGACTACGACTCTTACGCCGAGTGGATGCCGCTGATCGGGAAAGGCCACCTGATGGCGCGGGAAGGCGATCTGGCGATCGCCGAGTTCGACCTCACCTCTCCCCAGGGCGCGCACGTCACGGTCGAATGCATCCACACCCGCAACCGCATGGTAATGACGCGCCCCATCGCCGGCGCGGCGCCCTTCACCCGGATGCAGTGGGATATCGAAGCGGCGGGCGGCGGGAAGTCTCACGTCACGCTCTCGCTCCGCTGCACGGCGAACATCCGTTGGCTGACGGGGGCCTATGCGAATCTCCCCAAGCTCGCCCTTCGGTCGCTCGCCGCGCACGTGTCGGCCTTCGCCGCCGAGATCAGCATCGGCGGCCCGGACGGCGAGAAGCTGCTCGAGCTGATGGAGACCGACGAGGGTCTGATCTGCTGGCTCAACGGTAAGAAGTACGTCATGAAGGAGGCATGAAGCGGCGATGATCAAGGCGGTAATCAACGTGGAAGCCCCTCGCCACCAGGTCTATCAGGTGCTCACCGGATACGAGCGCTATCAGGAGTGGCTGCCCGGCTGCGAAAAGGCCAAGGTGACGGCCGTCAACGGCAACACCACCGACACCGAAATCGTCATCAAGAGCATGAAGGTGATGACGATGGGCCTGCGCTTCGTCTCCGACGGCGGCCAGGGCCTGACGTTCAGCCTGCTGAGCAGCAGCGATCTGAAGGGCTACTCGGGTTCCTACCGGTTGATGGACGCGGCCGACGGCACCGGCACGGTGGTGATCACCGAAATGGAGCTCGACGCCGGAGCGATGGTGCCGCGGTTCATGGTGGATCGCATGGCGAAAAAGTCGATCGACGACACCGGCAACGCCCTGCGCGCCTACGTCAAGAAGCTGCCCCCAGCCGCCGCGCCCGCCCAAGCCGCGCAGGCGGCCCCCAAAGCGGCCGGACCCGCCAAGCCCAAACGCGCCCGCCGGATCATGACGGTTCGGAAAACCGGCGGTGGATTCCAGGTCTGGTACATGGGCCGCGAATTCGAGTTGAAGGCCTAGCGGACGTGGCCAGGCGCCTTCGGCCATGACGTCCAAGATCGCCGTGTTCTGCGGCAAGGGCGGCGTGGGCAAGACCACCCTGGCGCTCGCCTACGCCCTGCGGCGAGCCGCGTCCGGCCGAAAGGCGGTGGTGGTCAGTTCGCATCCGCTGCATGAACTCGCCGTGGCCGTCTCGCTCGACGGTTTGGCGGCGCGATTCCCGGAGGCCGCGAAAAACCTTTTCGTCGTGCATCTGGACCCGAAGGAACTACTCCAAGACCTGATGCGGCGCACCTTCCCCTCCCGGATGCTCGCCGACCGCATCCTGGACAGCGTTATCTACAAGAGCTTGGTGGATGTCGCGCCCGGACTCAAGGAGTTCTACTTCCTGTCGCGGCTGCGCCAACTGGCGGAGCGCCGCGCCGCCGCCGGAGGGGAAGCGCCAGACTTCGAACTGCTGGTCTGGGACGCGCCCGCGACAGGCCACTTCCTGTCTACCCTGCGGGCCGCCCAAAGCTTCGAGACCTACCTGACCGGCCCGCTGGCGGCGGCCGGAGCCGATGTGGCGCGATTCTTCTCCGACTCGGAGGCGATCTCGATCCTCCCCGTCACCACGCTCGAGGAAATGGCGATCCAGGAGTGCGTCGAAATGTGCCGCAAGCTGAAGGACGAGTTCAAACTGGCCCCCGAGACGGTGCTCATGAACATGGTGTCGCCGATGGCTACCGCCGGCGCCGCCGAATTCGAGGCGCTTGCCGCCAGCGCGGGCTCCAACCCGGCTCTACGGTTCGCCGCCGCGCGCGGCCGCGTCGAACGGGAGCGCGCCGCGGAATGGAAGAGCCTGCTGGCCGCGCCCATCCTCGCCATTCCGCGAATCCGGCACGGCGAGAGCGACATCGACCTGCTGCATCGCGCCGGCGAATCGCTGAAGGAGCGCGAGTGAACATCACCGTCTACCTGGGAACCGGCGGCGTCGGCAAGACCTCCGTGGCGGCCGCCAGCGCCCTCGCCAAGGCGCGAGCCGGTCACAAGTGCCTGGTGCTGACCATCGACCCCGCGCGCCGCCTGCGAACCGCCCTGGGCCTCCGCGGCGACGCGTTGGAGCAGCGCGTCGAACTCGACCCGCCGGCGTCCGGCGAACTCTGGGCCGCGCAACTGGATGTCCGCGAAACGCTCGACGAGGCGGTGCGGGTCCACGGCGATCCGAAACTGCGGCAGCGCATTCTCGCCCACCAGATCTACGCCACCATCGCCGACTCGCTGGCGGGCATGCAGGAGCTGATGGCCGTGGAGCGCATCGACCAGATTGCGCGGCGCGGGTTCGAGCACATCGTGGTCGACACCGCTCCGTCGCGCCACGCGCTCGAGTTCCTGGACAAGCCGGAGTCGTTCGCGCTGCTGGCCGATTCCAACTGGGTGAAGCTGGTGGGCCGCACGTACAAGTTCGTGGAAGCCACCGGAATGCTGTCGCTGGGCCGGGCGACCATCGACATCTACCGCAAGCTGGAGACGATCCTGGGAGCCAACCTCGTGCGGCAGGTGCTGGACTTCTACTCGATATTCGTCGCCGTGGCGGAAGGGTACGGCGCACGGGCGCGCAAGACGGTGGCGATGCTGCGCGATCCCGCCATCACCGAGTTCCGCGTGGTCACCACGCCGGGCAAGGCCCTGCGCGACGCGCGCTATTTCAGCGATGAATTGGAATCGCGGAAGTTCCGCGCGGGCGCGTTCTACGTGAATCGCGTATGGCGGCTGGACCCGGGCGCCGCGCCGGACGAGGGCCTGGCGGCCGAGGTGCTCGAATGGTACCGCGACGTCAGCGGCTCACACGCCGGCGCGCTGCGGGACTTGGAAGCCGGCTTCGGCGCCCGCGTGAACCGGATCGTGAGCGTGCCGGAACTGGAGCGCGACGTGGACGGGCTGGCGGAGTTGGAACTGATCGCGAACACGATCGGCTCCTGACTCCGCCCGAAACCTCAGAACTGATAGCGCAGACCCATTTGCACGCGGCGCGCGGGCACTTCCGGACCGCCTTCGTTGAGGAAAGCCGCCGACGTGAACACACCCTCGGGGATGCCCCAGTCGCGAGAATTGGTCGCGTTGAACAGATTGGCCTGGACCTGGAACACGTGACCCTCGCGGACGCGGAAGTTCTTGATGATACCGAAGTCTACCCGGTTGATCCCGTTCGCGCGCAGGATATTGCGGCCCACATTGCCGGCGGGCTCCTGGAGGCTTGCCGCGCGGAACAACGCCCGGCCGCCAGCCGCCTGGACTTGGCGAACCGTCATTCCCGACAGGTCGAGCGCGGTGTTCAGATGCGGCCGGATGGAGGTGCCGACGATGTTGCCGAGCACCAAGCCGCCGGGATCTACTCCGTTCAACACGCCGAACGGCGCGCCCGACTGCAGCGTCAGGAACCCGTTCACCTGCCAGCCTCCCAGAGCCTTGCCCAGCGCGCCCTTTTGATCGCGGAACAGAGGAAGCTCGAAGACGCCGTTGGTGGTGAAGCGATGCGGCCGGTCGTAGGTGGAACGGGCGCGCTCGGACCTGCGGTCGTAGGGATCCTGCGGGAAGGCGATCTCGCCCGATGTCGAGGGGTTGAAGATCTCCGAAGCGCCGTCGATGAACGAACTCCAGGTGTAATGCGCGGCCATCAGGAAGCTGCGCGAGAGCCGCTTCTCGAGGCTCGTCTGGAGCGAGTGATACGTGGACGAGGTGCAGTTGCAGCGCTCGCGGATGACGCCGCGATTCGGGTTGGTGCGCACCGACCGGACCACTCCGGGAGCGCCCGGAACCGTCGGATTGCCATCGATCGATTGGAACAACCCCGTCCCCTTGGTGCCGACGTAGCCCATGGACGCCGCCCATCCGCCCGGCAGTTCGCGCTGCATCTGCAGCGATATCTGCTCGGCGAGCGGGGCGCGGAAGTCCTTGGATACGATCGTCCGGACCAGCAGGTCGGGATTCGCCACCTGCGGTGGCGTGGAGCGGATGGTCTCGATCTGCGAGAACGCGTTCGGCACCGTGGCGCCCACGTTCGGAACGTTATAGGCGAGCACCGCCGGGAACGAACTCGCGATGTTGAGGTGAATGTTGTTGAATCCGACGTCGTAGGTGCGCGAGTAGCCGCCGCGCAACACCAGCTTGCCGTCTCCGGTGAGCCAGCCGAGCGGACCCGCCCCCTGTCCGAACCGGTAGTTGAAGCCCACGCGCGGCGCCCAGTTATTGGTGTCCCTCGGCGGGATATTGAAGAGCTTGTACCGGGGATCGTTGCCGTTGGCGGCCACCACGCGATCGTTGGCCGCCGCCAGGCTCGCCACGGGATTGCCCGGAGTCTCGTACCGGACGCCGTAGGTGATCGTGAAATTGGGCTTGATCCGCCACTCGTCCTGCACGAAGAAGAAGTAGTCCTGGTAGCGCATGTACGTCATCGGATTTCCGCCGCGCAGCAGCGCGTTGATCTGCGCGACCGTGGCCTGATCGTCGACCAGAGCCTGCAGCGATCCGTACTCGAGGCGCCCGCGCAGTTGCGGCAGGAACAGCGCGAACTGCTCCTGGCGGCGGAAATCGAAGCCCGCCTTGAAGGAATGGTTGCCACGAAGCAGCGTCATCGAATCCTGAATCTGGTACTGGTTGAACGTGCCCCGCTGCGGCAGATTGGCGGCTAGTCCGATGCCGGTGCGAGTGGTGGCGCTGTTGAATCCGCGCAGGCCGAGTCCGGTGACCTCGATCGATGGGATGCGCTCGGCCACCGCCGGGTTCTCCGCGTTGGTCGAGTTCACGTAGCGGTTGTAGCCCACGCGGAATTCGTTGAGAGTGGTGGGAGAGAGCGTGGACGCGAACGTGGCGATGGCCGATCGGACGCGCTTGGGCGAAACCTCCGACAGACCCACCGGAGTCAACTGGCCTCCGCCGAGGCTCTCGGAATCGGAGTCCATGTAGCGGCCCATGAGCGAGTGTTTGTCGTTGAACCGGTGGTCCAGGCGGTAGGAATACTGCAGGTCGTTGAAGCTCTGATTGGAAGCGCCGGTCAGGTTGCCGAGCGGAATCGCAACCGTCCGCCCGCCGACGGTCAGCGGCGTCGATTGGCCGTTGGGCGCTCCAGCGGGGAGATTCTCGAGCAGCGCCCTCACGGTGGGGCGCGTTCCCGCCAATTCGGTCAACAGACGGCGGCCCTCTTCGGTCGGCGCGCCGTTGATCGCGCTGCCGGAGCCGAGCCTGCGGTCGGTCCACTTCTGCAGCGACACGAAGAAAAACGTCTTGTCGCGGATCAGTTTGCCTCCGAAGGTTCCGCCGAACTGATTCTCCACGCGGAACGGGGCGGCTGTCAGGCGTACGTTGCGCTTGTCGGCGTTGGTCATCGCGTTCAGCTTGTTGTCGTTGTGGAACCAGAACAGGCTGCCGTGGTAGTCGTTGGCGCCGGACTTGGTGATGATGCTCATCACCGATCCGCCCGCCCGGCCGTACTCGGGCAGGAACTGGTTGGTCACGATGCGGACTTCGGCCACGATGTCGGGGTTGTTCAGCGGCTGGGAAAGGCCGCCGGTGCTCACGTAGTAGGAATCCTGACCGTCGATCAGAAAGGCGTTCGAGCGCTGCCGCATGCCGTTCGCCGAGAACGACAGCCCCGCCGATTCGGTGCCCTGATTCCCGCTGCTGCCGAAGTTGGAGTTGCCCGCCGAAACCTGCGCCACGCCGGGGACCGACGCCGCCAGATTCATAATGTTGCGATTAGTGGAAAGCGGCAGGTCGGCGATGCGTTTGGCGTCGAACGAGGTGCTGATCTCGGCGTTGGTCGTGTTGATGAGCGGCGCCGATGCGTCGATGGTGATCGCCTCCGAGACCGACGCCACGCGCATCATCACGCGCAACTCCGCCGCCTGGTTCAGCCGCAGTTCGATCGGACCCTGCTGATAGCGCGCAAAGCCTGCCTTTTCGACGACCACTTCGTAGTTGCCGGCGGCAAGCAGCGGAACGCGGAACGCGCCGGCGCCCTAGGAAACGGTTTCCTTGGTCGCGTTGGTTTGTAGGTTACGGACGGTGATCTTCGCGCCGCCCATGCCGGCCGAGCTCTCGTCGAGCACCGTGCCGAGAATATCGCCGGTCGTGGTTTGGCTCCACACCGGAATCGCCAGAGCGGCGGCCGCCAGGGCTCGCCGAAGAAATAGACCCGTCATGACTCACCTCCACACCAGGAGAACTTTCGCTAGCTTCAGCGTGCGCCCAAAGCGCATGTCAATTCAATGAATTGGGGGCGAAAGGCTAAAAATCGGTGGTGAAACGCGGAATCCGGGGACCCAGACAGCCGGCACAGGACCGGGTGCGAGCGGTTCGATCCCGCGGCTGGCCGCCGATTCGTGCGCTTCGGCCCCGATCCGCGATAAGATCGTCGCAAGACCCGATGACCCGCGCGTCCGCGATTTTTCTGGTGTTCGCCGCCGCGGCCACCGCCGACTCCGTGTTCGACGAGCGCGTCGCGCCGGTGCTCCTCCGCGCCTGCCTGCCGTGTCACGACGCGGCCACGCGGTCGAGCGGGTTCGCGGCGACGTCCGTGGAATCGGTGATGCACGGTGGCGCGAGATTGGGCGCGGCGGTGACGCCCGGGAGCCCGGAGACGAGTCCGCTGGTCCGGATGCTGACCGGCGATCAGACTCCGCGCATGCCGCTCGGCAAGCCGCCACTCGCCCCGGACGAGATCGCCGCGATCCGCCAGTGGATCGCCGGCTTGCCGCCGGCGGCGGCGAAATCGCAGGTCAAATCGTGGGCGTTCGCCAAGGCGTCCACGGCGGCGCCGCCTTCCGCCGGGGAAGGCTGGGCGCGCGGCCCGATCGACCGTTTCATCGCCGCGCGGCTCGCCGAAAAGAAATTGACGCCATCGCCAGAAGCGCCTCGCGACGTACTGCTCCGCCGCCTCTACGCGGATCTGCTGGGCGCGCCGCCAACCATCGAGGAAACACGCGCCTTCCTTTCCTCGAGCGCGCCGGAAGCCTACGACAAGCTGGTGGACTCGCTGCTCGACGATCCCCGGTTCGGCGAGCGCTGGGCCCGCCACTGGTTGGATCTGGCGCGCTACGCCGACACGCAGGGATTCGAAGCCGACCGCGAGAACTACCACATGTGGCGATACCGGGACTACGTTATCGATGCCTTCCGCTCGGACAAACCGTACGACCGGTTCGTGAAGGAGCAAATCGCCGGTGACGAGTTGGGTACGCCCGATGGCCGCGCGGCGGTGGGCTTTCTTCGGCTGACGCCGCGATTCCAGACCACCAACGCCCAGGAGTTCCGGCAGATGACGCTCGACGAACTGACCGCGACCACCGCCAGCGTGTTCCTGGGTCTGACCATGAAGTGCGCCCAATGCCACGATCATCGTTACGATCCGATTCCGCAGCGCGACTTCTACCGGATGCAGGCGTTCTTCAATACCATTGAAATGGCCGAGGTCTCGCAGCCGTTCCCCGGGGAACTGGGAGACCGCATGGAAGCGGCTCGCAAGGACGCGGCGGCAAGGCTGCGAGAGGCGCAGCGCCGGTTCGACGACTATCAGCGCGGACTGCTGGCCAAGCTGGAAACGAGCGGCGTCAAGCTGCCCGAAGGCTCGAAGCCGGTGGCGGCCGCCGCTCTCGCCGCGGACGAAGTCTCCACCGAGAGCTTCACGCGGCCGGTCACGCCGCGAGTGGCCTTGCTGGAGGGCCGCATCGGCCGCGCGATCGCCAATGGCGTGGTGCCGAACGCAGAGGATCGAACGTTCACTCTCGAGGAGAAGAAGAAATACCTCGAACTGCTCGGCTTCGTCGACGGCAATCGCGGTGGGCGCGACATGGGCTCGATCCAGCGGGAGATCCGCCGCTACGCGCCCACGGTCCACGCGGTTCGCAACATCCCCAACGATCCGAACCGCCCGGCGCTGCCCTCGACGTTCATCCGCGTGATGGGCGAGTTCAACAAGCCGGGCGAGGCCGTGCAGGCCGGCTTTCCCTCGGCGGTGGAAGGCCATTCCGATCCGGCGCGCCTCACCACCGATCAGTTCGGCAATCCGCGCGGCTGGCGTCTGCCGCTGGCGAACTGGATCGCCAGCCCGGAGAACCCGCTCACCGCGCGCGTGATGGCGAATCGGGTGTGGCAGCACCTGTTCGGCGCCGGTCTGGTGGCCACGCCGAGCGACTTCGGCCGGAACGGGGCCCGTCCCACCCATCCCGAACTGCTCGACTATCTGGCGGTGGAGTTCGTGAAGAACGGTTGGAGCGTGAAGCGGCTGATCCGGGAGATCGTCCGTTCGGGCGCGTACCGCCAGGCGTCTTCGCGCGCGGCCATCGCCGAATCGCGCGTGGATCCCGGCAACCAGCTCCTGTGGAGGCAGAACCGGCGCCGGCTCGAGGGCGAGATCATCCGCGACAAGGTGCTGGCGGTGGCGGGCGCGCTGAATCCGGAGCGTGGTGGACCGGGCGTGTTCATTCCGCTTCCGGAGGCGATGCGCGACCGCATGACGATCAAGAACCTCCCGAGTTGGATTCCCACGAACGGCCCCGAAATTGGCAAGCGGTCCATCTACGTGTTCCAACGGCGGCAGCTCGAGGCGCCTCTGCTCGGCGTGATGGACGCGCCGGTGTTCCAGACATCCTGCGACCGCCGCGCCGTTTCCACGACGCCGCTCCAGGCGCTTACGCTCATGAACGACGGCTTCACGGTGGAGCAGGCGCGCCGGTTCGCCGAACGCGTGCGGCGCGAAGCCGGCCCCGATCGCGGCGAGCAAACCGAACACGCGTTCCGGCTGGCGTTCGCGCGCGATCCCGCCGCCGTGGAGAAGGACGGCGCGAAGGAACTGCCGCTGGAATCGCTTTGCCGCGCGCTGATCAACGCGAACGAGTTCGTCTATGTGGACTGAGAACGGCTTCTCGAGACGCCAGTGGCTGCGGCGGAGCTGGCAAGGCATCGGGTCGGTGGCGCTGTCGAGCATGCTGGCGCGAGCGGCCGGACGCAAGCCGCATCACGCGGCCAAGGCGAAGAACGTCATCTTCCTGTTCATGTCGGGCGGCATGAGCCAGGTGGATACGTTCGACTACAAGCCCGATCTGGCCAAGTTCGCGGGCAAACGGCTGCCGGCGTTGCCGGGGCTCGACGGCGAGATCGCGTCGTTCCTGTCGCGCCCGCACGCGGCGTTGCCTTCGCCGTTCGAGTTCAAGCGCCACGGGCAGACGGGCCGCTGGGTGTCGAGCCTGTTCCGCCACCTGCCGCAATCGATCGACGACCTGGCGTTCGTCCACGGGGTGAAGGTGGACAGCAACAATCACTCGCCCGCCACGATGCACGTCAACACTGGATCGCCGTTTCAGGGAAATCCCTCGGTGGGCGCCTGGGTCTCGTACGGGCTCGGCTCGGAGAACGAAAACCTGCCGTCGTACGTGGTGCTGCACGATCCGCGCGGAGGTCCGGTGAACGGCTCCGCGGTGTGGCAGAGCGGCTACCTGCCCGCCACCTATCAGGGCACGCCGTTCCAAAGCTCGGGCACGCCGATCCTGAATCTGGATTCTCCTCCGGGCGTGTCGCGCGAACTGGCGCGGCGCGAACTGGACTACATCGGACTTCTCAACCGGCGGCACGCGGCGGAACGTTCCCACACGAGCGACCTGGACGCGCGCATCGCCGCTTACGAACTGGCGTTCCGGATGCAGATGGAAGCGCCGGACAGCGTCGACATCGGACAGGAAACCGCCGCCACCCGCACCGAGTATGGGCTGGACGAGGCTCGTACGGAGCCGTTTGGACGCCAGTGCCTGATGGCGCGCCGGCTGGTGGAAAAGGGCGTCCGCTTCGTGCTGTTGGTCCACGGCTGGGAAAACGGCATCTACAGTTGGGATCATCACCAGGATCTCGAGAACCTGCTCCCGGCGCGCGCCGTCGAGGTGGATCGGCCGGTGACGGCGCTGCTGCGCGATTTGAAACGGCGCGGCATGTGGGAAGACACGCTTGTGGTCTGGGTATCGGAGATGGGCCGCACCCCGTTCAGCGAAGGCGGGGGCAAGCGGCTGGGACGAAACCACAACCAATATGCAATGCTGACGTGGATGGCGGGCGCGGGCATCCGCGCCGGCGCGACGTTGAACGAGACCGACGACTTCGGCGTGAAGGCGGCCGGATCCCCGGTTCCGGTGCGCGATGTGCACGCCACCGTTCTGCATCTGCTGGGGCTGGAACACACGGCGCTCACTTACCTGCACGAAGGGCGCTATAAGAGGCTCACCGACACCGGCGGCGAAGTCCTGAAAGGAATCCTGGCATGAGGTGGATGGCATTCATGGCGGCCGCGCCGTTATTGGCTGGAGACGCGGCCCCGCTCCGCGCGTATCTCGAGAAAGCGGTCGCCGAAAAGCAGGTGGCGGGCGCGGTGGTGATGGTGCAACACCGGGGCAAGACCGTGTTCCGCGAAGCGTTCGGTCTCGCCGATGTCGTGGCGGGGCGGCCGATGACCCCGGACGGCCTGTTCATGATGGCGTCGTCCACCAAGCCGTTTTCAGCGACCACGATCCTCACGCTGGTGGACCAGGGCAAGCTCTCGCTCGACGACAAGGTGTCGAAGCATTATCCGGCGTTCGCGGGCGCGTCGACCGTGCGCCAACTGCTGTCGCACACGTCGGGGATTTTCGGCAACGACGGTCCGCCCGAGGCGGTGAAGCTGATCCGTTCGTTCGACCTTTCCGTGCAAACATCGGCGGAAGGCATCCTGGCGAGGCCTCTCGCCTACGAGCCTGGGACCAAATACTCCTATGGCGGCGCGTCGTTCGAAGTGGCGGGAGCGATCGCGGAAAAGGTCTCGGGCATGGAGTACGAAGCTTACATGCGCAAGGTTCTGCTCGATCCGCTCGGATTGAAGGACACGTTTTTCCGTACGTCGAAGGACGTGAGCGCGCGAGTCCCCGCGATGTACTCTTCCAAGGATGGCGTGCTGACACGGGCGCCCACGTTCGCCGACAGGCCCGGCAAACGCGGTCCCCGCGAGGGCGGATTCGTGCTGGTGGCGGGCGGCATCTACTCCACCGCGGACGACTGCATCCGGTTCCTGCGGATGCATCTGGACCAGGGCGAGTCCGGCGGAAAGCGCGTCCTTTCCGAACGAATGGCGCGAGAGATGCGGACCAAACAGACGGGATCGCTGGCGGCGAACTACGGTCTCGGCTGGAACCTGCATCCGAACGGCGCGATCGGCCACGGCGGGGCGTATGGGACCGATCTGTGGTTCCATCCGGGCCACGACGTGGCGGTGGCGGTGATGATCCAGAATCCGCGCGCGCAGGGATTCCAGCAGAGAGTCCGCAATCTCGTGCTGGAAATCTGGTAGGCTTCAAGCCCGCGGGATGGATGCTGGTGGGCGGGCTTCGACGCCACCGCGCGGAGGTGCAATTGCCGGCGCGCTTCCAGTTCCGATCTATTCGTATCGCAGCGCTTCCACCGGATCCATCCGCGACGCCTGAACGGCCGGCCAGACCCCGAAGAACAACCCGACTCCCACCGACACGCCGAAACCGGTGGCCACCGCCCACGCCGGAACGGCCGAGGGCAGCGACGGCACCAGCACGCCGACCAGCATCGTCACCAGGATCGAGAACACGATCCCGATGAGTCCGCCCGCCCCGGTGAGCGCGATCGCCTCCATCAGAAACTGCGTCACGATGTCCCACCGCCGGGCTCCCAGCGCCTTGCGCACGCCGATCTCGCGCGTCCGTTCGGTGACGCTCACCAGCATGATATTCATCACGCCGATCCCGCCCACCAGCAGTCCCAACCCGGAGATCGCGATCGACACCAGCACGATGAGTCCTGTCAAGGCGTCGAACCGCTTGATGATCTGATCGGGCGTCGAGACATTGAAATCGTCCATCCCCGGCGGGGAGCTGCGGATGCGGCGCAGCGCGGCGGTGACTTCCTCGAGCGCCTGATCGCGGATTCCCGGCCTCGCTTTGGCCACCAGAAAGTAGCGGTCGGAGCCGGGGTAGCGGAGTTGCGCGGTGCGCAGGGGAATCGCAATCTGGCGGTCCAGGCCGTTTTCGCCGAAGAACCCGCCCTTGGCCGGGGCGAACACGCCGATCACGCGAAACTCGCCGCCGTCGAGCGTGAACGCCTGGCCGGTTGCCGAGCCCGCCGGGAACAGCGCGTCGGCCGTGCTGGCGCCAATCACGGCCACTTTGTCTCCGCGGGACGCCTCCTCCGGCGTGTAGAGCCGGCCTTCGCGAAGCTCGCGCGGCTGCGTCTCGAACCCCTCGGTGGAGATGCCGGCCACGTTCACGTTGTCGGACTCGTATCCCGGCACGCGCGCGGTGATCGGCTTGCCGCGCTGGATCGACGGAATGAACAGCGACACGCTCACCCGTTCCACCGACGGGCTGAGGCGCGCGATGGCCTCGGCGTAATCGGGCCGCATCGGCCGCCGCTTGCGCTCCTTGGGCATGCCATCCTGGCCTGGATCGCCCGAGACTTTGGACACGAAAATGTTGTCGGGCCCGAACTCCTCGAAGAACGTCACCACGCCTTTGCGAAGGCCGGTGAGCAGGCTGGACACGGTGACCACGGTGGTGATGCCGATCACGATGCCGAGAATGGTGAGCCCGGAGCGGAAGCGATGCGCCCACACGGCATGGATCGCCATCCTCAGGTTTTCGGTAGCGGGCAGCGCCATCTATTCTTTCCCCAAAGCGACCACCGGGTCCATCTTGGCCGCGCGCGACGCCGGATACCAGCCCGACAGAATGCCCGTGACGCTCGACACGAACAGCGCCAGCGCGACATAGGGGGCGGTCACCGGCAGTTGCACTTCGAGCACGATTCCGAGCAGCTTCGCCGAAACGGCGCCCAACACCAGCCCGATCAGCCCTCCCACGAACGCGAGGAACACCGACTCGGTGAGGAACTGGAGCATGATTATTCTTAAAGGTCATACTGGAGAAATTTACTCAATTTGTTTTTCTAAATCTTTAAACATTCTATGTTCATCAAGTGAAGATTTAACTCTTCGGATTTGGGATGCAACAACTTTGAATTGTTCAGCGATTATTTAAGATAAAGGTAGAATTAATTACCACATTTATTGCATGGCTTTTTCGCATAATGGATAGTAAAAATATAAATTAGATATTTGTGCCTTGGAGATAATTTGGGTTTTGTTCGTTTGCGATAAACAGACAGCTTGCATAATTTTATAAAACTTATGCTATTTATTTATACACTATAATTAGAAAATAAAATAGAGGATCTTGATGGCCATCCTAGTTCAATTGGTCTTTTCCTAAATTTTGTAAGTCCCTAAATCATTAAAACATTATTGCCTATGGGTTTATCTGTATTTCACTACGCCATTTATCTAGGAAACTAAATTTTATTAGAG
>SYLY01000289.1 GCA_005808475.1 Acidobacteriota bacterium | reverse complement strand
TCGATGCCGCTGATGGTGTGCGTGATCGAGCCGCCGCGCCCCTGCCAGAAGGTGTTCTGGTGTAGTTTCTCGGAAACGCGCTCGGGCTCGATGGCGGACTCGCCGCGATAGAGCGGTTCGAGCACGGCAAGCGATCCGCGCACCAGATCCTCGCTGGTGAACACACTGCCCCAGCCGGTGGCGCCGGTATCGGCGATTACGGCGATCAGCGTATGGACGCAGTCCTCTGGCTGGAGTTCGTTGGTCCAGCCGCCTTCGGGGGTTCCGCCGCGCAGGCCGAACGCGAGTATGTCGCGAATCTTCAATCGATCTCTCCTCGGGCTCGAATGCCCACGACGGTTTCACAAGCGGGTCCACCAACTCCATCCTCGGCTTCGGCGAGCGGGGGATAGGGTTGGTACACCCGTTTCCAGTGTAAAGCGACCACTGGGTGTTGACGCGGCGGCGGATTTCCATTAGCATGTATATGTAATGCCGAAGGGAGACGCGCTGGGCAATTTCGAGCAAACGGTTCTGCTCGCCCTGGCGCACTTGCGCGACAACGCCTACGGGGTCGCGGTGCGGCGGGAGATCGCCGAAAGGACAGGCCGCGACGTCAATATCGGCGCGGTGTACGCGACGCTCGACCGGTTGGAATCGAAGGGGCTCGTGTTGTCGCGCGCGGGAGAACCGACGGCGGAGCGGGGGGGCCGCGCGAAGCGGTATTTCAAGCTGACACAGGAGGGCGCGGCGGCGCTGGAGGAATCGTGCCGCGCGTTGCAAGGGATGATGCGGGGGATTCGCTGGGGGTCGCTGGCATGACCCTGGCCGGCTTCTGCGCGGCGGCGGTGGAGCGGATGGCGCCTGGCGGTCTAGGCGAGAATCTCGCCGGCGATCTGATCGAGGATTACGAGGACGCGCGGACGCGGCTGGGCGATCGCGCGGCGGTACGCTGGCTCGCGCGGCACGCGGCGTGGACTTGTTGGGAATCGCTCCGGATTCGATCGCGGCAGGGCAACTGGTTGGAGCGAGCGGCGGCCGCGGCTTTCCTGGTGGCGTTGCCGCTTTCGGCGGCGATCGCGTTGCGCCGGTACGCGCTGACGTTGGTTCCGTTCCGCGAGTCCGCCGAGTTCGGTTTGCCAGCCCTGGCCGCGGCTGCGCTCTCGTGCGCCGGACTCGCCGCCCTTGCGGTGCGATCGAGAGCCGGCTCGCGCGCGGGCTGCGTCTTGGCGGCCATGTTCGCGGCCGGCGCGGGCGATCTCGGCGCCGTTGAAGTTCTGCTTGCCGGCGCTTCCGCGTGGACCGGCGCGGCGGCGGCTCGAGCGTCTATTCGGGGAGGAGATGTCCGATGAAGTGGTTGAAGTGGGGAGCGGCGATTTTCGCCGGACTGATCGCCACCGGCGTGCTCGCGCTTCTGGTCTTGGGGCAGCGGGACGGCGCGAGGCGCACCGGCGCATCCGTGGAGATCGCGCGGCCGCCCGCCGAGGTTTGGAGTTGGCTCGAGGACGCCGCGAAGTTCAGGCAGTGGGTCGGATGGGTGACCGAAGTGCGCGACAGCGGCGCCACCCGCTCGGTCTTCATGAAGGATCCCAACATGAACGACGAGATCGTGCGGGTCGATTCCGTCGTGAAGGAACGGATTCCCCACCAGCGCCTGGTAGTCGAGTTAACCTCACCCATCGGATTCTCGGGCGTCATGACGTACTCCCTCGAGGATCTCGGCGGTGGACGCACTCGCCTGACTACCTCCGCGCACTGGGTCTACGGGCATTGGTTCGCCTCGCTGATGGAGCCCGTGGTGACGCCGCAAGCCAACGCCAAGGGCAGGGAAGATCTGGAACGTCTGAAGCGGCTTGCGGAACGTCGACCGCTGCTATAGGCTGAGGAGACCATGCTGCGTCTCAGTTGCCTCACGCTCAGCTACCAGAATCAGTTCAAGGCCGGGAAGATGGACATCTTCAGCTTCCTGTCCACGTTGCGAGCCATGGGGCTCGACGGCGCCGACATCCACATGAGCGGCTTGAAGAATCACGACAAGCCGCATTTGAAAGAGGTCCGCCGCCGCGCGGTGGATCACGGGCTATCGATCTCGTGCCTGGGCGTGAGCACCGAATTCGGCCGCTCCGCCGAGGCGATTCCGCGCGAGATCGAAAAGGCGAAACAGGCGATCGAGGTGGGTATGTTCCTCGGCGCGCCCGTGCTGCGCGTGTTCGTCGGATCGGCGCCGTCGCCGGACAAGACGGAGGAAGCGTTCCAACGCGGCGTGGACGCGCTTCGCAAATGCGCCGAACTGGGCGCGGACGCCGGCATGCCGGTGGCGCTGCAGAATCACAGCGGACTCACCTCCACGGGCGACGACATGCTGCGGTTCCACAAGGCAGTCAATCACCCGAACTTCACGCTGCTGCTCGACACCGGCCATTTCGCCGGACGCGAGGGTCCGAATGGCCCGAAGATCCCGGGAACGGGCTACAAGGACTACTATCGTTCCCTCGAGCAAGTGGCGCCGCTGACGCAGTTCGTGCGGGTGAAATTCTACGACGTCGATCCAACCGGGCGCGAGCGCTACATCGACTACGGCCGCGTAATGAGAATCCTGCAGGCGGTTCACTACAACGGCTTCCTCGGCATCGTTTACGAGGGCAAGAAGGACGAGGCGCAAGACGTACCGCTGTGCGCGCGCTTCATGCGCGAGACGATGCGGGGCTACTGAGGCCAAGGTGGAGGAACCGGTCGTCTGGATACGGGGAGGGTTCCGGCCCGCTTCGGAGGCGTACGTCTCGATCTTCGATTTCGGCATCGTGCTGGGCGCGACCGTCACCGACCTGTTTCGAACGTTCCGGCACGAGCCCTACCGGCTCGAGGAACACGTCCGGCGCTTTCACGAATCGTGCAAGTACGCGCGCATCGCGCCGCCGCTTTCGCCGGAGGCGATGGTGAAGACGGCGCGCGAACTGGTGGCTCGCAACGCCGCGCTGATCGATGCGGACGGCGACCTGGCGGTGGTGTTCTTCATCACGCCCGGCGAGAACCCGGTCTACGCGGGATCGGCCGGGGGATCGGCGCGGCGCGAGCCGACGCTGTGCATCCACTCGTTCCCGCTTCCGTTCGAGCTATGGCGGGATCTGTTCGTCCGGGGCGTGCATCTGGTGGCTCCCTCCACGCGCCACGTACCGCCGCAATGCGTCGATCCGAAGGTGAAGAACCGAAGCCGGCTGCATTGGTGGATCGCCGAACAGGAAGCGAAACTGGTGGATCCGGCGGCGGTTCCGGTGCTGCTGGACCTGGACGGCAACCTCACCGAAACGGCGGGCGCGAATCTGCTGCTGGTGAAGAACGGAACGGTGCTTTCGCCCGCTCCGCGCAACATATTGCTGGGCGTGAGCCGCGGCGTGGTCCGGGAGATCTGCGGGCGCGTGGGAATTCCATTCGCCGAGCGAGACCTGCAGTTGCACGACCTGGTGACCGCGGACGAGGCGTTTCTGGCGACGACGCCGTATTGCATGGCTCCGGTGACGCGCGTGAACGGGATCGGGATGGGGTCCGCGACGGGGCCGGTATTCGAGCGGATCTTGGCGGAGTGGAGTTCGGAGGCCGGTCTCGACGTTCGCGCCCAGGTCCTGGGAATCATTTAACGTTCAGTATATTGAACTCAAATGGACTTTACGTCCACGATACGGGACACTATCTATTGAGCCAAAAAAGACCGCCACAGTGGACACAAAATAGGCTCCTGTATGCTATAGTGAACGTTAGGAGCCTCCCATGATGGCCGCGAAGGACGCGCCGCCGCTGCCCGTCCGGCGAACCCTGCGTAAACTCGGATCCGATATCCGCGACGCCCGCCGCCGCCGCCGCATCCCCGCCGCCCTCATGGCCCAGCGCCTCTCGGTCAGCCGCACCACCCTGCACAAGGTGGAGCGCGGCGATCCCACCGTCGCCGTGGGAACCGTGGCCTCGGCCCTGTTCGTGCTCGGACTCGACGCCCGTCTCGCCGATCTGGCGGACGTCCGGTTCGACCCCGCGGGCCTCGCCTTGGACGAAGAGCGCCTCCCCAAGCGCATACGCACGCGCAAGGCGACTTGACGGCTCCTGGAAAGGCGTCCACATGGAACGGCGGATTCTCGTCCACATGGAACTGGCGGGCCAGACTTGCGCCGTGGGCCGTCTCTGGACCCGCTCCCGCAACGGCCAGGATAGCGCCACCTTCGAGTACGACCGCCGGTGGCTCGCCCATCCGCATGCCTTCTCGCTCGAACCCGCGCTGACGCTCGGACCCGGTCCTCATCACACGGGACCGGACCGGCCGCTCTTCGGGGCGCTCGGCGATTCCGCGCCCGACCGCTGGGGCCGTCTCCTCATGCGCCGCGCCGAACGCCGCCGCGCCGTCCAGGAAAAGCGGACTCCCCGCACGTTGGGCGAAACCGATTTTCTGCTGATGGTGGACGACGAGACCCGCATGGGCGCGCTCCGTTTCGCCGATTCGGAAGACGGCCCGTTTCTCGCTCCGGCGGCGAGCGGTTCGCGGCGCGTCCCGCCGCTGGTCGATCTACCCAAGCTTCTCGCCGCCACCGAGCGCGCGGGCGCGGACAAGGACACCGCCGAGGACATTCGCCTGTTGCTCGCGCCGGGTTCCTCGTTGGGCGGCGCGCGGCCCAAGGCCGTGGTGGCCGACCGGGACGGTTCGCTCGCGATCGCCAAGTTCCCCCAGAAATCGGACGAGATCAACGCCGTGTTGTGGGAAGCCGTGGCGCTCGAACTGGCGGCGAAATCGGGCATTCCGGTTCCCGAATGGCGGCTCGAAACCGCCGCGCGCCGGCCGGTGCTGATCTCGCGCCGCTTCGACCGCGTGCAGGGCAGGCGTGTTCCGTTTCTTTCCGCGCTGAGCATGCTCGGCGCGCGCGACCACGAGCCGCGCAGCTACATGGAAATCGCCGACGCCATACGCCGTCACGGCGCCGAGCCCAAGGAAGACCTGCGCCAGTTGTGGCGCCGCATCGTGTTCAACGTGATGATCTCCAACACGGACGATCATCTCCGCAATCACGCCTTCCTCCACGAAGGCAACCGCGGCTGGCGTCTATCGCCCGCCTACGATCTCACCCCCGTCCCGCCCGAATTCAAGCCTCGCGTGTTGTCGACTCTCATCGACCTCCACGACGGCACTGCCTCGCTCGATCTCGCTCTCTCGGTGTGCGGCTATTTCCTGACACCGCTCGCGGAGGCGCGCACCACCGCCGCCGCGATCTCCCGCGCGGTGGGCCGCTGGCGCCTTGCCGCCAAGCGGTTCGGGGCCAAGGCGTCCGAGATCGACCGCATGGCGCCCGCCTTCGAACACGCCGGGCGGCGAGCCGCCAGTTCCGCCGCCTGACTACTTCGCGCGCAGCAAGCCCAGCAGATACTGCCCGTATTCCGAACTCTTGTACTTGCCCGCCCGCTCCGCCAGTTCGTCCGCCGTCAGGAAGCCCATGTTGAACGCGACCTCCTCCGGGCAGCCGACCTTCAGTCCTTGCCGCTGCTCGATCGTCTGCACGAAGTTGCCCGCCTGCAGCAGCGACTCGTGCGTGCCCGTGTCGAGCCACGCCATCCCGCGGCCGAGCAGTTCCACACGCAGGTTCCCGCGCCGCAGATAGGCGTTGTTCACATCGGTGATTTCCAACTCGCCGCGCGGCGACGGCTTCACATCCTCGGCCACCGCCGTGATCTCGGAGTCGTAGAAATAGATGCCGACCACCGCGTAGTGAGAACGCGGCGCGGCGGGCTTCTCCTCGATCGAGATCGCCT
>SYLY01000288.1 GCA_005808475.1 Acidobacteriota bacterium | reverse complement strand
CAGGCGAAGCTGCTCCGCGTGCTGCAGGAGGGCGAGGTGGAACGCGTGGGTGGCGACCGCCCGGTGCGCGTGAACGTGCGGGTAGTCGTGGCGACCCATCGCAACCTGGACGGACTGGTGCGCGACGGACGGTTCCGCCAGGATCTCTACCATCGCGTCTACGTGTTTCCCTTGGCACTGCCGGCGCTGCGCGAGCGGACCGGCGACATCCCCGCGCTGCTCGACCACTTCTGCCGGCAGATCAGCGAGCAGAACGGGTGGAAGCCGAAGCCGTTCGGCGAGGAGGCGGTCGCACTGTTGCGGCGGTACGGCTGGCCGGGGAACGTGCGCGAGCTCCGCAACGTCGTGGAGCGCTTGCTGCTGCTGGCCGACAGCGAGGTGACGGCGGAGGAGGTTCGCCTGGCGCTGCCGCGCGTGGAGGCCGAGGCTACACCGGATGTGCCGAGCGGCAGTCTCGGCGAGCGTGTGGAGCGGTTCGAGCGCGAGACGCTGCTCGCCGAACTGAAGCGGCACCAGTTCCGCATGGCGGATACCGCTCGCGCGCTCGGACTGGAACGGAGCCACCTCTACAAGAAATGCCAGCAGCACGGCATCGACCTGCGGGCGCTGAAGGGACGTCCGGCGACGGCTTGAGGCCCCGGCGGTCGGCTCTGATGGGGAAGCGTTAGCTGAGTTAGGGCGGCGAGTCCGCCCGCCGCAATCCCGATAAGAGCACGCCGCACAACAGCAACGGGACCCCCGCGCTGACCGGGGCGCCGGCGAGCATCATTAGCGACGTGGTGGGCAACGCGGCGATCGTGGTGAGGCTCTTGGTAAGCTTCGACGCGGCGGAGGTCATCGCCAGCGGAACCACAGCCAGCAGGATCGCCAGGTCGTGGTGGTAGGCGTGATGCGATACCAGCAGGCCCCCAGCCAGCGCCAGCGCGTAGACCGCCCGGAAGTCGCGGATGCGCCAGGCCATGTAGCAAAAGGCCGCCACGCCCGTGGCGATCATCGCGAGTTCGAGCGCGGTGTCTTCTCTTCCCGCGATCCACCAGACCAGATTGCGAAAGGTGGTCATGCCCTCCGCGCCAGGGTGGACTTCCGGATCCGAGAGCATGACGAACATGCGCCCGGGCCAATCGAGGCCGCCGCCCAGGAAGCAAAGGCCGGTGAGCGCTGCCCCGCCGCACACTCCGCCGGCCAGGAATCTCCAGCGTCGATGCAGGATCAACGCCACGGGCACCAACACGAACAGGTGGATCTTGATCGCCCCCAGGCTGAGCAGCAGGCCCGCCGCGAAATCGCGGCCGCCGGCGGCAAGCAGGTAGGCTCCGATCGCCAGCGCGGCGACGATCGCGACATCCTGCCCGTTGGCGAACGCGATCAGCAGTGGGATCGAGAACGCGGCCAGCACCAGCACATCGGGATACATCCGGTACGCGAGAAACAGCAACGCGGCGATCGCCGCCAGATTCACTGCCTGGAAGATCGCGTAGGCGGTGGGGTAAGGAAGCCGGCCCAGCGGAGACAATAGGACCGCGTAGAAGGGCAGCCGGATGAAGCTGAGCGCGGGGAAGTGGGCTTTGCCCTCGGTGATTTCGAACTGGATGCGCCGGGCCGCGGTGGCGGAATAGAGGTCCGGCGTGTTGACCAGTCTCGCGCCCACGTAGAGTCCCACGAAATCGTTCTGGCCGGCCAGGGCCCGCTCGCGCAGGGGGATCGCGAAGGCGGCCAACAGCAACAGTCCGGCCACGATCCCGGCGAAGAAAGAGCGGCTGCCCGAGGCGTTCGGCATTCCTGAAATAGAGATCGGCGGTCCGGGGCCGCCGCGTTACAGGGGCGCGAGCCGTTCGGCGATGGCCGCCGCCACCACTCGGGCCAGTTCGACGGGAACGGCGTTGCCGATCTGGCGCATGTTCTCCGACCAGCATCCCGGAAAGACGAAATCCGCGGGAAATGTCTGCATCGTGGCCGCCTCCCGAACCGTGAAGTATCGAACGCGGCCTTCCGGGTACGCAATCATGTTCTCGCCACCGGGGACTCCGTGATCGCCGGCCTTGAGGGTCTTCGCCGGCCCGTCCAGCGGCGATCCGGTGTGGCCGGTGTAAACCCGGGCTCCGGGCTGGAAAACGTGATTCGGGATCGAGCGGGCCGCGGCGGATTCCGGATCGGGCAGGCCGGCGAGCGCGTCCCGCACCGTCCTCCAGGGACTCCCCCGGACGGCGCCCAGCCGCTCGATCCCCGGCGGCTTCGGCGGACGATAGCGCGGAGGCACGCGATGCCAGTCCCAATAGCCGCCATCCACCCACTGCGACCGAAGCAGGGCCTCCCGCGAGTGGGTCGCGGGAGGAAACTCCCAACCCGTGCCCAGGTCCGATCGAAAGGCCACCAGAAACACCCTTTCCCGCTTCTGCGGGACGCCGTAATCCGCCGCGTTGACCAGCCGGGGCCAGACGTCGTAGCGTAGCCCGCGATAGCCCTTGCCATCGGCGGCCGCGAGTTTTTCGAGCCGCGCGCGGTGGTCCGGCCAGTCCTCGCCGGCGCGCCGGTCCAGTTCGGGATACCGCAGCATCCACTGGACGTAAGTGAAGTAGCTCGAAAACGACTCGCGGGTGAGGCCCCGCACGTTCTCGATGAGGATCGCCTTCGGCCGCAAAGCCACCACCGCGCGGATGGTGTCGGGAAAGAGGTTGCGCCGGTCTTCGAATCCGCGATGCTTGCCGCCGATGCTCCAGGGCTGGCAAGGCACACCGGCGGCGAGCAGATCCACGCCGGGTCCGGCTCGCGCGAAATCGAACGCGCGGACATCGCACTCCGATAGCGCCCAGTTCGTGTTGGCGCGGATGGTCTCGCAAGCGCGGCGGTCGATTTCCACCACGGCCCGGTGGCAAAAGCCCGCGCGCTCGATTCCGAGAGCCAGACCGCCCGCGCCGGCGAAGAGCTCTACGGAATCCAGGCGACGAGCTCGATCTCGACCTTGGTTTGGTTATCCGGGAAGATGCCGCCCAGCGCGGTCCGCGACGGCGCGTCCTTGGGAAAGTACTGCGCATAGGCTTCGTTGAAGCCGTTCTTCTCGGTCTTCACATCGGCCAGAAACGCGGTCACCTTCACCACGTTCTCGAGCGACGACCCCAGCGCCTCGAGGTTCGCCTTGTGCGCCTTCATGATCGTGTGGGTCTGCTCTTTCACGTCGCCGCCGAATGCGTGCGGATCCTTGCGCGCCTCCGCCCGGACTCCGGTCAGCCCGGAACTGAAAAACCAGTTGCCCATCACCGTGCCGCCGGCCACTTTCTTCTTCATCGGAGCCGCCGCCGCCGGAACCGCCGCCGCCGCGCCCGCCGCCGCTACAACCGCCGCGGACGACAGGAACCGCCGCCGGGGTTCAGTACTGATAGTCTTCATCGTGTTTCACCTCGCGATTGACGTACCACCAAATTGTATATCCGATCGCCGGGGCGAGTGCGGCCAGCAGGAACGCCGGCCCATACAGGCGGCGGTCGAACAGCCAGCCGAACCACGGCATCGCCAGCGCGACCGCCGCGCCCCATGAGCCCGCTCCCAGGCCGGCGATCAGCCCGGAATCCGCCGGCGAATAGACGTAGGTCGAGTAGGACATCGACAGGATCACGAAGCCCGCGGCCACGAACATCGCGAAGAACAGCATGGGCATCACGATCCAGAGCCGTTGCGGCATGTACGGCACCAACGCCAACGGCAGGCTCAGCACCATGCACAGCCCGAACAGCGCCCGGTACGCGCGCATGCGCGTGGACGCCCGCTGCAGCACGTGATCGGCGAGAAATCCCCAGAAGAAGTAGCCCAATTCCCATCCCAGCGGCGGGACCCACAGCACACGGCTGATGTCGTTCTGCGTCGCGCCCAGCACGCGGTTCAAATACAAGGCGGTTTGATAAAGGACGAACGCCAGCGGCAGCCCCCCCAGCGCGTACGCGCACATGAACGCCCAGGCGCGTGGATCGCGCCAATTCGGCCTCGCCACGGGCACCTCCACCGTCGCCGGCGTCGAAAACGTGCGCATGTCGTGCCGCTGGCCCACCACCGCCCACAACAGCAGCCACGCGATGCCGATCCCGCCCGTGAACAAAAACGCCGCCCGCCATCCCCACGCAGCCGCCACCGGACCCACGATCAGCGGCGTTACCACCGCGCCCAGCGACCCGCCGCTGTAGGAGAGCGCGATCCCCCGGGATCGCAGATGCAGCGGCAGCGACTGCACCGCCGCGCGCAGCCCGCCCGGAAACGTCGCGCCTTCGCCGAATCCCAGCGCCGTTCGAGCCGCGGCCAGACTCCAGAACCCGCCGGCGAACGCGTGCACCGTCGATGCCACCGTCCAGAACGCCACCGACGCGGTCATCCCCATCCGAAGCCCGTACCGGTCCAGCACGCGGCCCCATATCGGATTTCCCACCATGTAGGCGACCGAGAATGCCGAAATCACCCAGCCGTACTGCTCGGCGGAAAGGCCGGTCTCGCGCAGGATGGTCGGCGAAAGCAACGCCAGCGTGTGACGATCCACATAGCTGATCAGGGAGACCAGCATCATGGTCAGCGAGGGGATCCAGTGGCTCACGTTTTCGGGTATTTCCAGGGGGCGCGATACGGCCGCGAAAGCAGCTTGTTCGCGTCCTTGCCGCCGGGGATCGTCTCACGAGCTCCGTCCCACGCGATGCTGCGTCCCACGCGCCAGCTTAGCATTGCCAGCAGGCTCATCGTCGTCGCGCGGTGGCCGCTCTCGATATCGCTCACCGCCCGCTTGCCGGACTGGATCGACTCGAGGAAATCGGCGAACAGCTCGCGGATGTTCTGGTCGTCCGGCGCGTTCAGGCGAGGCGGCACGTGAATCTCACTGGCGCCCTTCGCGTGGGGATAGAAGGTCCAGCCGTCGCGCCAACCCAGGTGGAGCGTCCCCTCGGTCCCGTAGAAATAGCAGCCCAGAGGATGCTTCTCCGCCGCGTTGCCCGCGTATTGGCGATGCTCCCAGGTGGCGGTGAAACTCTCGAATTCGAACGTCGCGATCTGCGTGTCGGGAGCGTCGGCCGAATCCCGCTTGATGTGGCGCGAGGCGGTGGAGAAGACGCGCCGGGGCCACTTCTCCTCGCTCCACATCAGGATCTGGTCGAACCAGTGGATGCCCCAGTCGCCGATAGTTCCGTTGGCGTAGTCGAGATGATAGCGGAAGCCCTTGGGATGGATGCTCGCGTTGAACGGCCGGAGCGGAGCGGGTCCGCACCAGAAGTCCCACTCGAGCCCCGGGGGCGGCTCCGAATCGGGCGTCTTCACGCCGGGTCCCGATGCGTTGTGCACGAACGCACGGACCATGCCGATCTTGCCCATCTTGCCGGACCGCAGAAAGTCCTGCGCCGTCACGCAATGCGGCGACACGCGGCGATGCGTGCCCACCTGCACCACGCGCGCGGCGGCCCGCGCGGCGGTCACCATCGCCCGGCCTTCGAGCACGGTGTGCGCCACCGGCTTTTCGACATATACATGAGCCCCGGAGCCGATCGCCTCGATCGTCACCAGCGGGTGCCAATGATCGGGCGTGGCGACGATGCAGATCTCCGGCTTCTCCTTCGCCAGCATGTCGCGAAAGTCCTTGTACTTGCGCGGACGATCCCCGCTCGACTTCTTCACCTCGGCCGCGGCGGGCTTCAGTTGGTTCTCGTCCACGTCGCACAAAGCCGCGATCTCGCACTGGCCCGATCGCATGGCCTCGCGCGTAATGTTCATGCCCCACCACCCGGGTCCCACGACGGCGGTCTTGTACTTGCGCCGGGGCTGCGCGCCCACGACATGGACGGCGAGCCCGGCGGCGAAATGGCGGCGGTTCATGGGGAGATCGTAGCACCGGTTCGGTTCGGGGCGCGATAGAATAGAGGGCTATGAGGACGACCCCTCTCACCACCGCCGATCTCCACGGAGTCTTTCCGGTTCCGCCCCTTTGCCGTCGCGACGACGCTCGGCGCACCATCGATTTCGGCGAGACCGAAAAGATCGCCCGCCACATCGCCGATGGCGGAATTCGGAACTTCCTCTACGGCGGCAACGCGTTCCTCTATCATGGGACGCTCGCCGAATTCGAGGCGCTGCTCGATTGGGCCAATTCCACTCCGGCGGATTGGACGATGCTGCCGAGCGCGGGCCCTTCGTTCGGACGCGCGATGGATCAGGCGCCGCTCCTCGCGCGATACCGGTTTCCCGCGGTCATGTTGCTGCCCTGCGCCGATCCGCGCGACGCCGCCGGCTTGGAACGCGGCTACCGCGAGTTCGCCGAGGCGAGCGGAGCCCCGTTGATCGTCTATCTAAAGGACGAGAACAACTTCGGCAACGACAAGGAAGCCGGTCTGGACGCGGTGGCCCGCCTGGTCCACGACGGCGTCTGCGTGGCGATCAAGTACGCCGTGGTGCGAAAGGATCCGTCGAAGGACGACTATCTGGACGGCCTGCTCCGGCGAGTGGATCGTAAGTACGTGATCAGCGGGATCGGCGAGCGTCCGGCGATCGTGCACATGCGGGATTTCGCGTTACCGGGATTCACCACGGGCTCGGGCTGCGTCGCGCCGGCCTTGACGCGGGCGCTCTACGAGGCGAACGTGGCGGGCGGCTGGGCCGCGGCGGAGTCGATCCGCGAGTGCTTCCTGCCGCTCGAGGATCTGCGGGACGCCTGGGGTCCGGCGCGGGTCCTGCATGCGGCGGTGGACTTGGCGGAGATCGCGCGCACCGGCCCCATTTCGCCCTACGTGACCGCCCTCGGAGCGGAGCAGATCCGGCAGTTAGCCCCGGCGGCGAGGGAATTGGCGGCTCGCAGCCTGGTGGGAGCGTAGGCGGAATCGGCACGCCCCGGCGGCGTTCTCGTCTCCGTAATCCATTGACTCTGCCGAGCCGCGCGTTAGCAAGCGGTGTTTCCGGGTACATGCGCCACGGGCTTGAGTCGGGGCGGCCCGCACTCTCGCTCCCCGGGACTACGGTGGACAAGGATCCGTATGATCCGCCATCTCGGCCGCGCGCCTGGTCGAAAACGGGAGCATCGGCTGGGAGTATTCGTAGGCGCTGCTTTCGCAGTCCATGACTTAGAATGCGCGGCAGGCGCAGTTTCGTCCCCTGCGCTGCCGTCTGCATTGAGAATGGGAACCTCGTGGTTCCCGGGCTTCCAGGCGGGCGGTGGCAATCTCTCGGTCCATGCTCCAGGCAATACGGCATTATGCCGTACACATCAACCGATATGTTTGAATGACGATAAAGCCTGTATCGTCTAATATATGGGGACCGGGACGCACCGAGCCCGATGGCATGTATTAAATTAACAGACATTGCCATCGCTGCTACGGTGAAGAGAGGTGAACCCAGCCCGGAGCGAAACACACATGCCGGCCTCGATGAACATCTCCCTTCCCGAAACCATGAAGTCCTTCGTCGATCAACAGGTGCAAAGCGGCGGCTACGGCAGCGCCAGCGAGTATATCCGCGAGCTGGTCCGGCGCGACCAGAAGGAACGGGCGCAAGACCGGCTCGAAACCCTGCTGCTCGAAGGTCTCGAAAGCGGCGACCCCGTGCCCGTCACCCCGGAGTATTGGGACAAGCTGCGCCACGATCTGGCCGTTCGGCGCGCCAAGAAGTAAACCTGATGCTGCCCGGTCCTCGTCCTCCCGGCCGCGCGGCGCGATCAACTTGATCAGGCAGAATATTACGATGCCCAGGGCGGCGAAGCCCTCGGCGACCGCTTCCTGAACCGCTGCGAGGAAGCCTTCGCACGGCTCGCGGCGTTCCCGGAAAGCGGCGCCCAGGTCCGCTACCGCCATCCCAGGCTCGAAGGCTGCCGCTTCATCCTGGTGCCGGAGTTCGACAAGATCCTCGTCTTCCACAGGATCGCCGGAAGCCAACTTGAAATCGTCCGCATCCTGCACGGCGCTCGGGACATCGAAGCGGCCCTCGGAGACAAGCGCGATGAAACCCGCCACTGAAACCGCCCTCGTGCCTGTGGGCGCCGCCGCCCTCGTCTCCCACGCTCTTCCGGCGACTGTCGCCCGCGCCGGTGGCAACGCGCGCTTCGCATACGACGAATTCTTCAAGGCCTCCATCGGCAATGCGCACACCCGCCCCGCCTATGCCCGCATCGTGGACCACTTTCCTCTGTGGTGGTGCATTTGCGTAACATACACTCTTCATTCCCCCAGGCAAGAAGAAACGGCCTTGTAGGTTTGTTCTCGCCAGGGCGCCTACATGCCAACCGGGTGCGGCGAATCTGGCATTGCACCCCGCTGCGAGCGATCACATGCCGGCCTTGTGATGATCAGATCCCGATCCGCTCCACCTCGTCCAGGCTGACGTCGTCGTTGCGGCGGTCGTAAAGGCCGGTGGTGCGCGCGGATTCGTGGTTCGCCATCTGCTGGGCGATCTCCAGACGCCCGCCGTTCTTCAAGTACGAGGTGATGCCGGTTGCGCGGAAGGTGTGGTTGCGGATCTCGGTCTTGATCCCCGCCGCTCTCGCCCTCCGGCGGATCATCCGGTAGGCGTCCTGCTGCCAGAGCCCGTTGCCGGTGAGCGTCTTGCCGGACCGGTCCACCGCCGTCTGGAATAGCGGACCCTTGCGGTCCTCCGCGATGCCCACCGGCGTTGATATATTGCTCCAGGTAGGCGTCGAGGTTGTGATGGAAGGGGAGCGAGTGCAGCTTTCCGCCCTTCTCATGCAGCCGCACCCAACCACGCCGTCCCTGCACGAAATAATCCTCCACGCGCATCTTCAACGCCGCGCCCACGCGGGCGAACGTGTACACCATCAGCCCGATCAAGGCGCGGTCGCGCAAACCGATCGGGGTATCCGTCTCGATCGCGTCGATCAGCGTTCGGGCCTCCTTCGCCGACAGCGCCGCCGTCTTGCCCTTCTTCGTCGAGTGCTTGAACCCGCGCACCGCATGCGCCGGGTTCATCTCCAGCACCTGCCCCACAACCAGCCAGTCGAACAACATTCGCAACGCCGCCAAGTGCTGCTTGACGGTCGGGGCGGAGTGACTCTCGCCGAGCACTGAGGTACGCGGCAACGTGCATCGGCTGGACCTGGCCGAGTTCGGCGACGCCCATCAACCCGCACCACTCCGAGAATCTCTTCACCGCGGTCAAGTACGCCCGCCGTGTGTGGTCGTTGCTGACCTGCGTGGTGAAGAACTCCCAGAAGCGCTTTTCAGCCTTCGGCGTCGGCGCAAAGATCGTGGTGGGGATCAGTTGGGCGGTAGGAGAACGAGCTACCTCGGCTGTCATATCCGCGCCTCGAGCAGTTGTCCCACATCGCGGCGGCCATGTAGTATCGCCACAACCTGCAAGGGGCTTGTTTCCGGGCGGTAGACGATCAGGTAGGAGTAGGCCGGGAAGAACGCCTCCTCAGCGGAATCTGTGGGTGAACTCTGGTTCCGGTAGTCGGCCAAGGTTGTGATAAAGGGCGATTTCCATCGCGGGATAGGTTCGGAAACCGTAGGATCGTCTGGTAACCACTCGGATTTTGTTGTTCATCCCCT
>SYLY01000287.1 GCA_005808475.1 Acidobacteriota bacterium | reverse complement strand
GCATCTTCCAGCCACTGCAAATCGCGGGCATTATCGCCCTGCGCGAGTGCGAGGAGGAAACCCACAAGATTTGCGGCACGTACCTCGAGCGTAGGAACGTGTTGGTCGACGGGTTGAACCGGGCCGGATGGCCGGTGGCCGCGCCGAAGGGCTCCATGTTCCTGTGGGCGCCGATTCCGGAACCGCTGCGCGAGATGGGCGCGCTCGAGTTTTCGAAGACGCTCCTTCAGGAAGCTCTGGTGGCGGTGTCTCCGGGCATCGGATTCGGACCGATGGGCGAGGGCCACGTGCGCTTCGCGTTCATCGAGAATCACCACCGGACGCGTCAGGCGATCCGCTCCATCAAGAAGTTCCTGAAAGAGCGCTCATGAAGCATGTCCCCTATCTCGCACTCCTGATTCCATGGACTCTCTCCGCGGACGCCATCTCGGTGGGCTTTCGCGGCGGGGTCCCTTTGTCGGACGCGTTCTCCACGTCCACGTCGAACCTGATCCGCTACCGGTCGATTCCCAAGCGCTACACGTTCGGACCCACGTTCCAGATCCACTTGCCGGCCGGGCTCGGGATCACGTTCGACGCGCTGTACCGGAAGGCGAGCTATGAAGAGCAGACCGGTTCCGGCGCGGCGGTGGAGCGAAGCGGAACGCGCTGGGATTTCCCATTGATGGGCCGCTATCATTTCGGCAAAGCGAATGTAAAGCCGTTCGTCGCGGCGGGATACTCGTTCCATCGATTGAGTCCGTCGCTGGTCAGCGATCCGAAGGCGTTCGTGCGGAAGACAGACAAGGGCATCGTGTTCGGCGCGGGGCTGGAATTGAAAGGCGCCGGATTCCGGCTGATGCCGGAGTTCCGCTACACGCGCCACGACGGCGACAGCTTTCGCCAGGCAGCAGGAAGCCTGATCCGCGCGAATCCGAATCAGATCGACTTCCTGGTGGGCCTGACCTTTTGACGCTCACCCGCCGTGAGGCGCTCGCCGCTCTGGCTGTTCCGGCCGCCGCCCAGAACGCCGGTCCGCCCACCATCGCAGGAATCGAGCAGACCGTCTTCTGGCCGAATCTCGATGGCAAGGGGCAGACGTGGTTCCACCCGCGCATCTGCCGGATCCCCGGCTCGCCGCCGAAACTGCTCATGACGCTGCAGGGCATCACCGGGTCGGATTACTTCCATCCGGTCCAATGGTCGGAATCGGTCGATCTGGGCCGGACCTGGTCCGAGCCGAAGCCGGTCCCCGGCATGGGCCGCCACGCCACCGCCGACGGCATGGAGGAGGGATACTGCGACACCGTCCCCGAGTATCACGCGCGCACCGGCTCGGTGATCGCGATGGCGCACAATGTCTTCTACCGGGGCGGCAAGCTCGCGCGTCCCAACGACGGGCGCTTCGCCGTGTACACCGTCCGCGACAAGGACGGCAAGTGGGGCCCGGTCCGGCGGCTGGAATGGGTGTACCCGGACGCCTCGGCGATTTACACGAGTAACTGCTCGCAGCGTGTGACTCTGCCCGATGGCGATGTGCTGGTTCCGCTCACGTTCGGTCCGCTGGGGCGAGCCGATCGCGGGGTGTGTTCGGTCCGCTGCTCGTTCGACGGGCGCGAGTTGAAGATCGTGCACATGGGCAACACGCTGCGATGTTCGGTGGGCCGTGGGCTGCTCGAACCGTCGCTGGCGCAATCGGGCGGTGTCTTCTACATGACGATTCGCGCCGAGAACGGCCAAGGATTCGCCACGTCGTCCAAGGACGGCCTGAACTGGAATCCGATGACGGCCTGGGCGTTCGACGACGGCGAACCGGTCGCGATGTCCACGACGCAGCAGCATTGGCTGACGCACAGCGGCCGGCTGTTCCTGGTGTACACGCGGCGCGACGCAATCAACAAGAATGTCGTCCGATGGCGCGCACCGCTGTGGGCCGCCGCGGTGGATACCCGCAAGTTGACTCTCATCCGCGCCACCGAGCGCGTCGTCATTCCGATGAGCGGCGACGGAGTGCGGGACGGCGCCAATGTCGAGCATCAGGGTAACTTTCATACGACGGCGGTTTCGGCGGACGAGTCGCTGGTGAGCACCGGGACGGTGACGACCACTAGGTGGACCGGCGCGGTGCGGATCGCGCGGATCCGCTGGTCGCGCGCTTCGGTGCTGTGATTTCGGATAAGCTGTTCTCATGAACTCACGGCGCGAGTTTTTCCGGCGGTCGGCGTGTGGTTTCGGATCGGTGGCGCTGTCGGCCCTGGCGAACGCGGCGAGCCCGCTGGCGCCCAAGGCTCCGCACTTTCCGGCTCGCGCGAAATCGGTGATCTTTCTGTGGATGCAGGGCGGCCCGTCGCAGATGGATCTGTTCGACTTCAAGCCGCGGCTGAAAAAGGAGGCAGGCAATCGCCTGCCCTTCTCGCTGCCCAAGAACTACCAGGCGCCGGGCATCGACGCGACGAAGCTGTTCGGCCCCATCTCGCCCTTTTCTCCACGCGGCGCCAGCGGACTGATGATGTCCGATCTGCTGCCGAATCTGGCGGGCGTCGCGGACGAGTTGTGCGTGCTTCGCGCCATGCAGGCCGATAGCGAAGCGCACGCGCCGGCCGTCCGGCAGTTGCACACCGGCCATTCGACTCAGCCGCGCCCATCGATCGGATCGTGGATCACCTACGGGCTAGGCGCCGAGAATCAAAACCTGCCGGGGTTCATCACGTTGTGTCCCAACCTGAGCGGCGACCAGGGAAGCACGCAGCTCTTCTCGAACTCCTTCCTGCCGGCGATCTTCCAAGGCACCTCGATCGGCGAGCCGAACAAGGCGGCCGAGGCCAAGATCCGCTATCTCGACGATCCGAGCCTGCCGCGCGACGCGCAGCGCAAACACCTCGACCTGATCCGCGAGATGAACCGCGAGCACCAGCACGTGTCGCGCAACGAGCCGAACATGGAGGGCATGATCGAGTCGTTCGAACTCGCCTTCCGGATGCAGGCGGAGGCTCCGGGAATCATGGACATCTCGAAGGAGTCGAAGGCGACGCTCGACCTCTATGGGATCGGCGGCAAGGAGACGGACAACTTCGGCCGGCAGTGTTTGCTTGCCCGGCGGATGGTGGAAGCGGGCGTGCGGTTCGTGCAGGTGACCGATTCCGGCTGGGATCATCACGGCAAGCTGATGAGCGGACTGCCCACGCGATGCAAAGCAGTGGACCAGCCGATCGCGGGGCTGATCCGCGATTTGAAGGCGCGCGGGCTGTTGAACGAGACGGTGTTGTGGTGGTCCGGCGAATTCGGGCGCACGCCGTTCGATCAGGATCTGACGCAGGGCAAGGCGCCCGCGGAGGATCGGGGCCGCGAGCACAATCCGCGCGGATTCACGGCTTGGCTGGCGGGCGGCGGAGTCAAGCCCGGCATCTCGCACGGCGCCACCGACGAGTACTCGTGGGAGGCTGTGGAAGGCAAGGTCCACATGCACGATCTGCACGCGACGTTGCTGCATTTGTTGGGGCTCGACCACGAGCGGCTGACGTATCGATACACGGGTCGCGATTACCGGCTGACCGACGTCTACGGCCGCGTGGTCAAGGAAATCCTCGCTTGATAACCGGCGGGCCCTCCCCCTTCGACGATCCCCGGCAGCTAGACGAACACTCGCGGCACGCCGTAGGAGAAGCGATCGCGGGTTCGCTGGCGCGTGGCATTCCAGTCGTCTACCGGGAAGGCGGGGAAATCGTACGCGAGCATCCCGACGGCGCCCGCGAGATCTGCCATCCGGCGGACCAGACACTGGTGGCGTGTCTCCCGGCGTTGGGTTGGTTCGAACTGGCGGCGGGAGTCCCCTTGGAACCGCTGACGCCCGGCAAGAAGATCATGAGGGTGTTCGCGGGCCCGAATGGCTCGGGCAAGTCGACCATCTTCGAGTACATCGCCAAGCGGTACGAGAGCGGCAAGTTCATCAACGCCGACTACATTGCGGCTGCGTTGCGGCGCGACGGCCGGTTCTCGCTCGCCGGGTTCGGCCTCTCCGCGACCGAAGACGACGTTCGCGCGGCGCTTCAAAGCTCCTCATGGGGCTGGGAAGATTCCGGAAACGCGGAGATCGCGTCGATGATCGTGGAGCCTGGGCCGGAGATCCGCGTGAAAACCGGCAGGCCCGACCATTCCGCCGCCATCGTGGCCGACATTGCCCGGCAGTTAATGATGAAGGAAGGGCGCCACTTCTCGGTGGAAACGGTGATGTCGCACCCGTCCAAACTCGAGCTGATTTGGGAGGCGCGGCGCTTGGGTTATACCTGCTACCTCTATTACATTTGCACCGACTCACCGGCCATCAATGTGGAGCGCGTTCGAACGAGAGTCAGCCTGGGGGGTCATGACGTACCGGCCGCGAACATCGCGGCCCGCTACCACCGCAGCCTCCTTCTGTTACGCCCCGCGATCAACCTGTCGTACCGGGCTTTCCTCTTCGATAACTCGGAAAGAGTCTCGAACCCGGGCTCCGATGCAGGTGGCCTGCTACGGCTCGAGTACAAGGAAGGATCACCGCTTCAGCTCTTTCGCGGCGCGGTCCCGGGCTGGATCTCCAAACACGCCCTCGGCGCGGAGAGTCCCTCGGAGGCTGGCCGGTGATGCGCCGTCGGGACGCGCTGGCCTTGCCGCTCGCCGCGGCGGCTCAGTCGAACGCGGCGCGCAACCTGATCCTGTTCACCTCGGATGGCCTCCGCCGCCAGGACGTGTTCGGCGGCATCGATCCGGAGTTGATGGGCGAGAAGGCCGCCGGGATGGGGGAGGCCCGCCACCTGCGCGACCGCTATTGGCGCGAGTCGCCCGACGAGCGCCGCATGGCGCTGATGCCGGAATTCTGGGGCAAGCTCGCGCCGCTAGCCGCGTTGTCGGACGACGTCGCGGTCACCAACGCTTACAAGGTCTCCTATCCCGGGTACTCGGAAATCATGACCGGACGCACGCGGGACGACGTCATTCGCGGTAACGATCCGAAGCAGAATCCGTCCGAAACCGTGTTCGAATTCCTGCGCCGGAAATGGAGCCTTTCGCGCGAGCAGGTGGCCGTCTTCGCCTCCTGGAACGCCTTCCAGTGGATGAGCGAAAAGACGCCCGGTTCGATCGCGATCAACGCGGGCTACACCGATATCTCCGGCACGCCCCGGCTCGACGAATTGAGCCGCGTCCAACACGAGGCGATGACCGAGGACTCGAGCGCGCGCCACGATTGGATCACCTTCGAACTGGCGCTCGAGTATCTTCGTTGGCGAAAGCCGCGCGTGATGTACATCGCCTTCAACGAGACCGACGAGTGGGCGCATCACAAACGCTACGACCGGTATCTCGAGATGACCGCGTATGTCGACCGGTGCCTGGGGCGGCTCTGGGCGGCGCTCGAATCGATGCCGGAGTATCGTGGGACCACGGCGATGGCGATCACGGCGGATCACGGCCGGGGCGCCAAGCTGGACGACTGGACCAGCCATGGCGCGGCGGTCGCCGGCGCGGAGCGGATCTGGCTGGCGGCGCTCGGCGCGAACCGTCCGTCCCAGGCGGGCCTCGCCAAGCGGCAGCGCGACATCGCGGCGATGATGCTGCGGATGGCGGGAATCGACCCGGCGGAATTCACTGGATAGGCTACTCGATTGGTGGGGTCGCTCTAGCTGAAGTCGCCGTGCTTGGCCTTCTCGACGAGTTCGATCAGCTTTTGGAAGGCGTAGCCGCTCTGTAGCAGGTCCGCGGGTGGGAAGTTGGCCATCGACGGATTCGGCGTAAAGAGGAACTTGGGTAGATCCTCGCGCGCGATGAGCGTGCCGATATGTTCACGCAGGATCTCCATCCGGCGGAGTTTCTCCTCGGCTTCGGGCGGAGTCTCCGATACGCCGCGTTCCCAGCGCGAGATGGTAACCCAGGCGTTGCCGAGGACATGCGCCATTTGCTCCTGCGTGAGGCCGTAGGCGGTGCGGATTTCCTTGACGGATGGGGCTGCGGTGGCGAGCATGATGACGATCCTAATCTACTCCAGTATTTCTTCTCGAATTTTCTCAATGCAACCCCTCTCGATATTCTCGAGGAAGAGCACGACATTGTAGCCCTTCGGGTCGCGAGCGGACGGAACGATGAGCGCTTGGATGCCCTTCTTACGAAGTTGGTGGGCAATGCCCTGGGGCACGCTAAGATCGTCACCTGTCAGTTCCTCCAATGAAGCATCCACTGACTGCCTGAGATCGACAACCAAGCTGGGCTCCACTGCAACCGCGACCTCGACGAGGAGTTGGTCTCGGAGGCGCATACCTCCGAGATGGTCCGCGACTTCCTTGATACACGTGTTGGGAAACGGCGACGTGTATGACGTGTCACGGGCCTGTTCAGCGGTTCCATGGAATCGTCCCGGCGCGTGGTGACCCCTGAGTGGGTCACTGAGGGCTGACTTGTGAATGACACGGAAAAGACGCACAACTACTCCTCTTCTGAAATCTGACACTCTGGGCGGAAGCGCCCCGACCGCATCGGCCGACACGTTTCTACGGGCCGGATCCGATTAATATCTCAATAAATCTTATAAAATATTAGAGTTTCAAATTTGTAGTTGTAGTTGTAGTTGTAGTTTTATTGTTTACAGTTCATTTGCGGTTAAGGAGTTTAAAATTTTGCTAGTCCCCAATCGGGATGGTTTCATCATATGACATGCCGTTTGGCTTGTCAAGGGATTCTCAAAGATTCTTGGCGGTTCCCATCAGGCCGGCTCAGCGCTTTCCGGAGGAACGACAGCACCGCCACGTCCTCGTCGATCGTCTTCGACACGGGCTTGCCCGCCCCGTGGCCGGCGTCGGTCGCGATCCGGATCAGGACCGGCGCCGGTCCACCCTGAGCGGCCTGCATCGCGGCGGCGTACTTGAAGCTGTGGCCGGGCACCACGCGGTCGTCGTGATCGCCCGTCAACACCAGGACGGCCGGGTACTTGGCGCCCTTCCTGACGTTGTGCAACGGCGAGTAAGCGCGCAGCGTCTTGAACTCCTCCGGGTTGTCCGGCGACCCGTACTCGGGAGTCCACGCGCCGCCAATGGTGAACTTGTGGAACCGGAGCATGTCCATCACGCCGACCGCCGGGACCGCCGCCCCGAACAGGTCCGGGCGCTGATTCACGCACGCACCCACGAGCAGCCCGCCGTTGGAGCCTCCCAGAATCGCCAGCTTGGACGGGTTGGTGTATTTCCTGGCGATCAGATACTCGGCCGCGTGAATGAAGTCGTCGAACACGTTCTGCTTCTTGTCCTTCATGCCCGCCGCGTGCCACGCCTCGCCGTATTCGCTGCCGCCGCGCAGGCCGGCCACCGCCACCACTCCACCCATTTCCATCCACGCCGTGTAACGCGCGCTCGAAGCCGGAGTCACCGTGATCGTGAAGCCGCCATAGCCGTAGAGCAGCGTGGGATTCGATCCGTCGAGCTTCACTCCCTTGCGATGCACGACGAACAGCGGTACGCGCGCGCCGCCGGTCGACTGGTAGAACTGGAGGCTGGTCTCGAACGCCGCCGGATCGAAGGGGAGCTTGGCCGCCGCCTGGGGCTTGCACTTGCCCGGCCCGCCGCACTCGAAAATCGTCGCGGGCATGGTGTAGTTACCCACCGAGAAGAGCCTGGTGGATTCCGCGGACAGGAAGATCCGCGAGTTGGCCGGCAGGTTGACTGGCGCGAACTTGCCCGTCGCCAGGGTCAGAAGCCGGACGGCGCTAACCGCGTCCTTCAAGTAATGGAGCGCAAGTTCACCTCCGTCGAGCGTTGCCGCGGTCAGCGTGTCCGCTGTCTCGGGGACGATCTCGTTCCATCGTTCGCGCCCCGGGCTCCCCGGATCGACGGAAACCACGCGGCCCTTGGGGGCGTTCCAGTTCGTAAGGAACACGAACTTACCCTGGTGGACGCCGAGAAAGTCGTGCGCGGCGTAGAACTCGCCGATTAGCGGCTTGGCCGGCCCACCCGCGCTTAGGTCGATGTAGGCCCATTGATCCTGCCGCAGCGACCCCTTGGCGCTGTTGATCAGCACGAACCTGCCGTCTTCGGTGGGTTCGGCCGAAAACAGCCAGTCCTTGTGCTCGGGCCGCTCATGGATCAGCTTATCGGAAGACTGCGGATCGCCGAGCCGGTGATAGTAGAGTTTGTGGAAGTCGTTCTTGGCCGTGAGAGTATTGCCGGCGGGTTTGTCGTAGCGGCCGTAGTAGAAGCCCTTGCCATCGCGGCTCCAGGCGGCGCGGGTGAACTTGGCCCATTCGATCTTGTCCGGCAGGTCCGCTCCGGTGGCGGCGTCGCGAACGAAAAACTCCTGCCAGTCCGAGCCGGACTTGGATAGCGAGTAGGCCAGCAGCTTGCCATCCGGACTCGGCCACCAGCCGGCGATAGCGACGATTCCGCCCGCTGGCAGCTTGTTGGGGTCGAGCAGCGCGCGAGGCGCGGCGCCGGCATCCCGCACGTAAAGCACCGGCTGATCCCGGCCGCCTCCCCGAAGCTGATAGAAGTCGCGGGATCCGCGGCGGATCCACCCCGCGCGCGCATCGGTGGAGCCGCCTCGGCTAGACACGGTTTCGATGGCATGCAGCGCTTTCAGCCGCTCGCGCAAATCGGCTTGGCCGGGGACATCGCGGAGCCAGTCCTCGGTGAACCGGTTCTGGCTGGCGATCCACTCGCGGCTCTCGGGCGCGCCGGAGTCCTCGAGCCACCGGTAGGGATCGGCGACGCGCACTCCGTGGAGAACATCCGTATGACCGGTGGCCCGGGTCACTGGAGGACGAGGTGTTTCAGCCAAGACGAGACTCGCGACAACGGCGGTAGCGGCGGTAAGGCGCATCGACTCCGATTGTATCGCCGCCTCAATCCGCGCGCAGCCGCCCGATCAAGCCGCCGCCGGCTCGGCGCAGGGAAGGGCCAAGTGAAGCCGCAGTTCGCCGCCGGCCGTGCCCGAACCCGCTTCGATCCAAAGCGATCCGCCGAGGGTCTTCGCCATCCGTGCCGCGCCCGTGCCGCCGTTGGCCGCGTGGGATTCGAAACGCGCGCGCTGCTGCGGCTCGGGAACGCAGGATCCGCGATACCTCACCCGCAGATCGATATGCGCGGAATTGGCGTCCATGGCCTCCAACGCGGCGTGCAAAGCGACCTCGCCTTCGGCCGTGAAGTCCACCGCCATGGACAGCATTGCCGAGACGACTTGCCGAAGCAGCCACGCATCGGCTCGCACCCAGCGCGGCAAATTCGAGCCGAACTCGCAACGCAGGGAAACCCGCCGGCCGGCCGCCTGCTGCGCGTGCCGTTTGCGAATCTGCTCGAGAGTCTCGGGCAGGTTCAGATCCTCGAGGCTCTGGTCCGGGATTCCCGATCCCGCCCGTTGCGCCTCGCGCAGATCGGTGAGCAACAGTTGCAACGACGCGGCCGATTGCAGCGCGGCGGACATGTCCTCCCGTTGCGCGCCGCTGGAGGCTTCGGCGAACTGGCCGGCGTCCATGATGGCATAGAGAAGCGAGCCGATTTCCTGGCCCATCTTATCGAGAAAGCCGGCGTTCTGAGCCACCGCGGCCATCGCAGCGTCGCGCGCCTTGAGAAGGTCTTCCTCGGCGCGTTGGCGCTCCAGAATCTCGCCCTGCAACGACTCGTTGATGCGCATCAGCTCGGCGGTCCGCTCCTGGAGCCGCTTCTCGAGGTCTTCCTGCGCCGACTTCAACTGCGACTCTCCCTGCTTGCGGCGGGTCAAATCGCGAAGGAACATGGCGAACATCCAGGGCTCCGATTCCGGGATGCGGACCACCGAAATCTCGGCCGGGAAATCGTCCGCGCCCTTTCTGCGAACCACCACCTCGATGCGCTGGCCCAGCGGAGAGACTTGGCCATCGAACAGGAACGACCGTAGGCTGTCGCCGCCGGAGCCGGGCAGACCGATGACCAGATCTCCTAGTGAGCGGCCCGCGACGTAACCGGGAGGGAAGCCGAGAATTTCCTCCGAGGCGGCGTTGGCATCCACAACCACACCCTCGTTGTCCACGATCAGGATGCCATCGAGCGCGCTTTCGAGAATGGCGCGATTGCGGTTCTGACTGCGCCGCAGCGCCTCCTCCGCCCGCTTGCGATCCAACTGGACCTCGACGCGCGCCAAAACCACGGGAAAGTCGATCGGCTTGGCGATATAGTCGTTGGCGCCCGCCTTCAGCGAGGCAACGATGTTGCTGGGATCGGTGATCGCGGTGATCATGATCACGGGCAAGTCGGACGCCGTGTGCGTCCGCCGCAATCGCTCTAGAACCTGCAGCCCACTGATTCCAGGCATCATATGGTCGAGCAGCACGAGGTCGTACCAAGACCTGCCAATCAGGTCGAGCGCCTCGTGGCCATCCGCGGCCTGCGCCACGGTAAACCCGCTCCGCTCGAGCCTCCGCGCCAGGAGATCGCGGGAGGTGGAGTCGTCATCCACCACGAGAATCCATGTGTTGTTCGTGTTCATTCCAAAACCCGTGTTCAACTCAGATCGGCAAGTAGCCGCCGATCCGTTAGCCTGGAAACCACGCTATCCTGGGAGGCCGGGCGATGGCCTGAGAAGAGGAACCGATGCTTCTCGCTTTGGACGCGGGGAATACCAACATCACGATCGGCGTTTTCGAAGGTACGGCGCTGACCCATCGCTGGCGTCTGCGCACCGTCCACGAACAGACCGAGGACGAGTGGGGAATCCTGCTACGCAATCTCTTCGCTCTCGACGGCATCGACCTGCGCCAGATGGATGGCGTCATCGTGTCGAGCGTCGTCCCGCCGCTGAATCCCACGCTCGGCGGAATGTCGCGCCGGTACTTCGACCGGGAGGCGATGTTCGTCACCAGCGACACCGACACCGGTCTTTCCATCAAGTACGACAATCCCCGCGAAGTGGGCGCCGACCGGATCGTGAACTCCGTCGCCGCGTTCGCCAAGTACGGCGGACCTTGCGTCATTGTCGACCTGGGCACGGCGATCACGTTCGACTGCGTATCGGCTAACGCGGAATACCTGGGCGGCATCATCTGCGCCGGGATCGGCATCTCGATCGACGCGCTGTTCAGCCGGACAGCCAAGCTGCCCAAGGTCGACTTCCGCGAACCGGACAAATTGGTGGGCACGAACACGGCCGGCAGCATCCAATCCGGGCTCTGGTACGGCGCGATCGGAATGATCGACGGGATCGCCGAGCGTCTGGTCTCGCAACTCGGACCGGATACGCGCGTCATCGCGACCGGCGGCCAGGCGCGCCTGATCACCCCCGGATCGCGGTACCTGAAACACGCGGACGAAGATCTTACTCTGGAGGGCCTGCAGCGGATATGGCAGAGGAACCGGAAGTAAGTTCCAGCGTCGAGGAGCCCTGGCGGCCCACCAACTACTTCAACTACTACACGGAAGTGGAGGAGCACTTCCAGAGGGCGCGCGGGACCAGCCTGTTCATGATGTCGACGCTCGACTGGGCTCTGCTCGAGGCGTGGAAGAACGCCGGGATTCCGCTGGAGGCCGTTCTTCGGGGCATCGACTTGGCGTTCGAGCAATGGCGCGCGAAGAAAAAGCGCGGCCGCGAGGTAAACTCGCTCACCTATTGCACGCAGGCCGTGATCGAAGAGGCCGAGCGCATGGAGGGCGGCAAGACCGGACCCGCGGCGGAAACGGCCGCGCCGTTCTCGATCGACGAACTGCGCAACCACCTGACCGAAGGCTCGGCGCGCGTCAAGGCATCCGCCGCGGCGGGGACCGGCTCGGTGCCGGCGGCGCTCGACGAAATCCTCGCGAACCTCGAGGAGAACTACGCGAAACTGGAGACGCTCGAGCAGCATCTGACCGCTCTGGAAGACAAGATGCTTGCCCTGGCGCGCTCCGCCATGCCCGACGCCGAACTCGCGCGGGCGCGAACCGAGCTAGACTCGCAACTGAAGCCCTATCGCGGCAAAATGACCGCGCCGCAACTGATGATGCTCGAAAAGCAGTATCTCGACCGGTGGCTGTTCGAGCGCACCGGGCTGCCCCGATTGAGCCTGTTCTACCTGCGATGAGGACCAACCCATGAAGATCCGCTCCCTGCCCCTGTTGCTCTGCCTGCTTTGCCCGTCCGCCGCGCAGCGGCGCTTCGAAATCCTGTCCGCGGTGTACGGTTCCGGCGTCAACACGGTGGACGTCACCGAGCGCGTCCGGGGAATGATCTCCAACGACGCCCTGAGCCTGACCGTCGACACTCCGACGCTCGGCGTGGATCCGGCGCCGGGCACGGAGAAGTTCCTGCACATCCGCTACCGGTTCGGCGGCAAGGAGGACCTGGCATCGGCGAAGGACTTCGATTCGGTGCGGCTTCCCAAGAAGTCGTCGTTTTCGATCAGCGAACTCGGTGTCAACAGCGGTGGCGCCGCCGTGGTGACGCCGGCCGCGCCCGCAACGCCAGCTCCCGCGATCTCGCCCGCTCCTGCGCCCTCGGCGGCGCCGGTTCTGCGGATCGTCGAGGCTTCTTGGGGCTGGGAGAACAAGGTCAACGACGTGCGGACGCGAGTGGAACAGCAGGTCCGCAACAACCGCGCCTCGTTCAAGGTGACCAACGATGCGTTGGGCGGCGATCCCGCCGTCGGAAAGAACAAGACACTGACCGTCACCTATGAATGGCAGGGCGCGACCTACAAGGCATCCCAGCGCGAGGACCGGAGCATCGACATCCCGGCGTCCGGCGCCACGTTGGTGCGGAACGCCCCGGCGGCCGCGGCCGTCGCGCCCCCCGCCAGTTCGGCGCCCGCGCCCGGGTTCGAAAACGGCAGGCCGGCGAATCTGCGGATCTTCTCGGCGCGATACGTGCGAGCCGATGGGCAGACCGACGTTCGCGCCAAAGTGGCGGGGTTGGTGAGCAACGACCGCGCGAGCTTCGCGATCGATCCTGGTATGCTGGGCGTTGCCGGCGGCGGCTATCTGGTGGTTCGCTACGAGTTCAAGGGACGGACGTTCGAGCGGGTCGCAAGCGACGGCCAGACTTTGACGCTGCCCTAGGAGGGCCAGCTTGCAACCGGAAAATCGAAACGCCGCGATCCTCGAGGGAGTCCGGCGGCGCGGTCAGTTTCTCGTTTCCGCCCTGCTGTGGGCGGGCGCCGCTGGATTCTCCATCATGGCGGCGGGCTGGCTGGTCTTCTTCTACCACCACGCTCTCTCGGTGGGAGAGCGCGCCCGGTCAAGCCTGGGGTTCCACGCTCCGGCCAGCGGTCCGGACTGGTTCGTGCTGGCGGTGCTGGCGATCCCGCCGGTTGGCGCCGCCTTGGCGGTGCTGTGGGCCTGGAGCCGGTATCGAGCCGTCTGGAACCGGCGGCTGGCGGAGACTTGGCCCGGCGGCGGAGGCGCTCACTCGGCATGGACGCCGTTGCGGATGCAGGGCGATTCCGGCGAATCGGCGAGGCGCGATGCGTACGTCCGCGCGCTGCTCGCCTCGCCCGGTTGGAGCACGGCGGGCATCGAAGCGGGTGAGTACAAGGCGGCGTCTCGAGCGGTGTTCAAGACGCTCGAGACCGAGATCCTGGAACGCGCCTTCACCACGGGACTGATCGTTGGCGTGTCGTCCAACCGGTGGGTGGATACGCTGACCATCTTCGCTTCCGCCTTGGAACTGCAACTGCACGTGATGACGCGGCTGGGCAAGCGGCCGTCGCTGCACGCGTGGCGGCTGTTGCTGCAGCAGTGCGGCGCCAGTCTGTTCGTCAACAGCTACCTGACCCGGCAGGACGCGATGCTGGTGAGCTTGGCGATCAAGAAGTCGGGCATCGGGCTGCACGCAGTGGGCGATGCGATGGATACGGCCGCCACCTCGATCGCCGACCACGACCTCGACCTGGACGACCTGCTGCATCTGAACAAACTGGACGGCGTTCCGCTGATCGGGCTGGCGACCAAGAGCATGGAGATCGCGGCGACCATGGCGTTCACCGTAGGCAAGCAAGGCATGTACGCGCTCGGGAACCTGATCGAATCGGTGGGCGACGAGTTGGCCCAGGGCGCCATCGCGGCGGCCATCCTCTACCATCACGGCGTGGCGCTGGCGGCCGATACGCTGGCGCTCGACCAGGAGCATCGCCGCGACGCCGAGTTCAACCCGAACTTCGCGCAGGGGCTGGGCCGCATGACCGCGCTGGCTGGCAAGATCCTGCTCGACGCCGTGCGCCAGCGGCGGGACGCGTTTCGCGAGCGCCGGGGGATGGCGATCCGGCGGTTGCCCAGAGCCGCCACCGAGGGGATTCGGGACAAACTGTCGAGCCTGTTCGGTGGCGACCCGGCCAAGGGCTCGGGAGCTTGAGCGGTCAGTCGTTCTCGAATACGGCGGTCACCGTAAACTCGAAGCGCAGAGCACCCGACGCCTGTCCGAAGACTCGCGCCGAACGAGCGGAGTCGATGTTTTCCGCCGCCGGCTCGAATACCACCGAACGCAACTTGCCGTTCGAACCAGACGCGCGGCGCGCGTCCGCGATCAGGCCGGTGAGCACCTTCTGCTTCATCGCCGCGACCGATCTCGGCGAGGCGCGCAGAAAGAACTGATACCGCACCGCGATCCCCGGCCGGTCGCGCAATTCGGCTCGAGCGAATTCGAGCTGCTTGATCGTGGTGTTCAACTGCGTGTACGGACGGATGAAGGCGAACTCCCAGGCGAGGCGCTCGGGCTCGTCCCGGAGCGTACCGACGGTTTTCAAGTCGTTCAGATCCACCGATAGGGCGGCCAGATGCGACGCCACCTGATCCGGTGTCAGGTCCGGAGCCGTGACCACCACCAGTTCGACGACGATTTCGTCGGGCGGCAGAGACACCGCGCGAGATGCCGTTCCCACCGATTGCGCCCAGGCGGCGCCGGCAAGTGCGATTCCCACGAGTAGCCGCATGAAGTCCTCCGGCGGTTTGGACGCAACCCGGAGCCGAGCGGTTTCGCCTACGCGGAGGGAGCGAGCGTGTTCAGCGTTCCCGTTCGCGCCGCTTCGAAGGCGCGGATCTGCTCCTCATGCTTCTGGATGTAGCCGAGTTCGTCGATTCCCTCGAGCAGGCAGGTCTTCGAGAACGCGTCCACCGGGAATTCGAACCGGACGCCGCCGGGCGCGGTGACCGACTGGCTGGCCAGATCCACGACGATCTCGGCGGACTCATCGGCCGCCACCAGTTCGAACAGCTTGGCGTGGGTCTCGCGGGAGACCACGATGGGCAGCAGTCCGTTCTTCAGCGAGTTCCCTTTGAATATGTCGGCGAACGAGGTGCTGATCACGGCGCGGAATCCGAACTGAGTCAGCGCCCACGGAGCGTGTTCGCGAGAGCTGCCGCAGCCGAAGTTGCCGCCGGCCAGCAGCACCGCCGCGCCGCGCGCGCGCGGCTGATTGAGGATGAAGTCCGGCTTGGGCGCTCCATCGGCGTCATACCGCCAGTCGCAGAAGAGTTGCTTGTCGAGTCCGTCCTTGGTGGTCGTCTTGAGGAACCGGGCGGGGATGATCTGATCGGTGTCGACGTTGTCCACCGGCATCGGGACGACCCGGGACGAGAAGGCTTCGAATTGGCTCATCTAGAGGTTCCTCACATCCGCCACCGCGCCGGCGATGGCGCTGGCCGCGGCGGTCATCGGGCTCGCCAGGAAGGTGCGGCCGCCCTTGCCTTGCCGCCCCCCGAAG
>SYLY01000286.1 GCA_005808475.1 Acidobacteriota bacterium | reverse complement strand
TGACCAGCAAGTTCAACTCCGCGCCGCCGATTCTAGACACTTTCATTTCGCCGGGCCAAATCGCAGACGGGTGGCGGGACTTTTCCGTCCAACAGACATTGGCAGGGGCCGTCAATACCGGTCGATTCACGGGAGAGGTATTGGGCCAGATGACGAGTTCTCAATGCGCACAGGCCTATCCGGGTTATTTCGCAGCGCCCTTTAGCGACCTCAGCGGGGCCTACTCACACTATATCGACGTCAACCGCCCCGAGATACCGGTCTACAATACGGCAACGCCGAACCCGCCATTCTACCTGGGCCGGGACGCCTCCAGTCTGCCCATTCAGAACAACGGTCCGTATCTCTCGTACGCGCTGTTGACGTCGGGAAACACGGAAGGGGCGGTTGGGACGCCAACATGGTCGATTGTCTCCGGGCAGCAGTTTGGCATACTCGAATGTCCAGGCAACCCGTCACCCACGACGTGTGGCACGATCAAGTTCCAATCGCTTCGCGGCTCCACGGGCTGCCTGCAATATGACGTCGTGTTGAAGGCCAACTATGGCGGGCTCGATTCGAAGCAGATGCACATTTTCATCAACCGCCCCTACAGCACTCAGGCACAGCCGATCTTCGGCAGTTGGCCCCGGTATACCTTTCACCCGCTTTCCCCAGTAGCCGGATGGCTTACGGAAATTGGCTACAAAATCTTTGGCCTGTGCACGACGGACCCGCCCATGAAGGGATATTCCTTTGAGGAATCATTTAACTCCGCCCTGATTTCCAGTGAGACTCCAAACGAGAACTGGAGCTTCTTTTGGCAGAGGAACGTGAACTCAGGCGGGGGGCAACTCGATCCCGAAGTGGACGCCTTGAGGGACCACATCAGGTTCCACCCGGCTGGCTGCGAGACTGCCGGCTGCTCTCCGCCCGTAATCGCGTACATAAACTCCGTGCTTCCACCTTCTGGCTCCCCAGTTTTTTCTCTACCGCAGATTATCTCGGTCGGCCCGGGTCGCAGCCCGGCGCTCATGACGCCGAGCACCGTGGGCGTGAGGGTTCAGGAGCATGCACTTCGGCTCTATCAGGATGGCGCCGCGCACCACGCGATCGTCAACCCTGCGATTCCAGAGTAAGGATACCCCATGACGAACCGCTCTTTCTGGTTAGCATTGGCTTGGCTGGTACCGCAGTTGTCCGCCGAGTTATCGGCCTTGCGCCCACTCAGCGCCGTGCTACGCGAGGCGGACAGCGTCGTCGTCGCATCTACCGCGTGGTCCAACGCTGCCGATGGTTCGGGGCTGATCCAGCTCACCATCACGGAGTCGTTGAAGGGCCCGTTGCGAACCGGCGAGAAGACAACCCTGCCATGGCCCCGCCCGACTGATTTGCCGCCGATGAAGGCTTGGCCCGGCGGCTCCGTCCACGGCTTGTTTTTCCTGCGCCAGAACAACGGCTGGCGGCCAGTGACTTTCACTTCAGGCACGCCCAGTCCTTTCTGGCTATTTTACTTTGTCCCACGGGAGCCGCTGCCCGCCGAGTATCGGCTCGCCTCTTCTCTCCCTCTGGAGGACCGTATCTTTCTGTTGCTGGCGTGGGCCGACTCGCGCGCTCCCGTACGACCGGATCCTTTTCAGGGGATGCTGCTCAGTGACCGCATTGACTTGGATTATCCCCCGGGAAGACGATCCCCGCTAGTTGCGCAGCGTCTGTCCCAATTGACAGAGAGCGCGGATGCCCGCCGCCAGACTCACGGCATCCGGGCTCGAATTCAGCAAGGCGACGCGGACACGATCCGCAAACTCGCTACCGAGTACCAGCGGCATCGCGCGGATATCTGGGGCTGGCAGCAGATCACGCGATCGGTACTGGTGGAACTGCCGCCGTCGCCCGGCGTCACCGCCGCGCTCGGCACTCTCATCGCGCCGAATCTCAGCGACGCTCCGCTCCGCGCGGCCTCGGCGGGAGCGCTTGCCCGCATCCACGACCGCGAATCCCTTCCGCATCTCGCGCGCCTGCTCGACGACCGTGATCCCGAGATCCGAGCATACGCGGTCGGTGGCCTCGCCATGTACGCCAACAACGTGCCGATCGGACAACATCACCCGGCGCCGGGAGAATGGCGCTTCCGCACCGACGCCACAATGGCCCATTCCGCGATGAGTCCGGCTGTCATTGCGAAGGATCCCGCCAAGTACATCGGTTTCTGGAAGAACTGGTGGCGGGACAACCAAGCCGCCGCCATGGCGCCCGGGCGGTAGCCATCACGGGGCACCCATACCGATCACGTAGCCACGTTGCTTCAACAGCCTCGCGATGGTGATCTCGGCGGGATTCGGGGGCGCAGTACCCGGCCCCGACCGTCCGCTGGGTCTGGATGATCGGCTACAATGGCGCCTGGTGGGGGTGGGACATCAAAGGAACCGTGGACATTCGTTCGAACGACACTTCGCCGCCCCAGATTTCGGGCGTGTCGCCGTCGCCGACGGGGGGAACCGCGGTGGTTGCTTGGCAAACGAACGAGATATCCGATTCGAAGGTCTCCTATGGCGTGACGACCGCCTACGGCAGCGTTGCGTACTCGGCAGCCCCGGAGACGTCGCACGGGTTGCGCTTGACCAACATTCAATCCGGTGTGCAGTACTATTTCCGCGTCGAGTCCAAAGACCTCGCGGGCAATGTTTCCAGCGCGACGGGCGATTTCGTCGCAATTGGGCCTGGCTCGAACGCCGTTATCGTAACGTACAGCCCTAGCCCGGCGGCGGCGGCCGCTTTGCCACCGGACGGGCCGTGCGCGCTCGATATAGCGAGCAGCTATTTCGACGCGGTCAAGCAGCAATATGTTAACGTCTATACAGCGAGATATATTTGGGGGGCCACCGAGGCGGTCGCCACCCGGCCCTCGAACAACGTCGCCCGTCTTCGAGGCACCATTCGGCTTGTCATGAATCCGGCTTATCCGAAAGCGGACTATAGGCAGTTCTGGAGTTCCCGTCTCATCGTGACCAGCAAGTTCAACTCCGCGCCGCCGATTCTAGACACTTTCATTTCGCCGGGCCAAATCGCAGACGGGTGGCGGGACTTTTCCGTCCAACAGACATTGGCAGGGGGCGTCAATACCGGTCGATTCACGGGAGAGGTATTGGGCCAGATGACGAGTTCTCAATGCGCACAGGCCTATCCGAGTTATTTCGCAGCGCCCTTTAGCGACCTCAGCGGGGCCTACTCACACTATATCGACATCAACCGGCCCGAGATCCCGGTCTACAGTTCGGCAACGCCGAACCCGCCATTCTACCTGGGCCGGGACGCCTCTAGCCTGCCCATTCAAAACAACGGTCCGTATCTCTCCTACGCGCTGCTGACATCGGGAAACACCCAGGGGGGCGGTTGGGACACCGACGTGGTCGATTGTCGGCGGCCAGCAGTTTGGCATACTCGAATGTCCAGGCAATCCGTCATCCACGACGTGCGCCACGATAAAGTTTCAATCGCTTCGTGGCTCCACCGGTTGCCTGCAATATGACGTCGTATTGAAGGCCAACTACGGCGGGCTCGATTCGAAGCAGATGCACATTTTCATCAACCGCCCTTACAATACTCGGGCCGTTCCGCTCCCCCTTTGGCCGTCGTATGAGCCCTTTTCCCCAACCGATCTCTTGAACGGATGGAAGACCGTTATCGGGTACGAGGTCGCCGGGCTCTGCGCGCTCGATCCGGTGATGGCGGGCTTTACCCTTGAGTGTGGTGCCTTATTTTACTTCCTTGCCGCCGCCTCTCACAGGGCTTCCCGTCTTTTCTCTGCCGCAGTTCATGTCGATCGCACCGCCCCGGAGCCCGGCTTCGATGACACCTAGCACATTGGGTGTGAGAGTCCAGGCTCACAAGCTGCGCTTTTATCAGGACGGTGCTACTCACGAGGAAATCGTCAACCCTGCCATTCCCGTTCAGTGAGGCTAATCATGACCCACCGCTTATTCTGGATATTCTGGATAGCCGGCTCTTTGCTGATCGCGCATTTATCCGCCGAAATTGTGGTGCCCGTTGCGCTGCACAATATGTTAGGAGAGGCGGACAGTGTCGTTGTTGCATCCACGGCGTGGTCTAATGCGCCAGACGGTTCTGGGCTGATCCAGCTCACGATAACAGAATCGTTGAAGGGGCCACTGCGGGCCGGTGAGAGGGTGACTCTGCCATGGCCACGCGAACGCTTGTTGCCCCCCATGAGGGCTTGGCCCGGAGACTCCTCCCACGGCATGTTCTTCCTGAAGCGAACTAACGGTTGGCAGCCATTGACTTTTCTGCGGGGGGGGCAGCCGGACCTCCAATGGCTGTTCTACTTCATCCCACGGGAGCCCCTGCCCGCCGAATACCGGTTCGGCTCAGCACTCCCTCTCGCGGATCGGATCTTCCTCTTGCTGTCGTGGGCCGATTCGCGCGCTCCCCTTCTGCCCAGTCTCCTGCAGGGGATGCTGCTCAGGAACCGCCTCAATCTCGACTTTACTCCGGGTAAGCGGTCGGCGCTGGTCACCCAGCGTTTGTCCCAATTGACGGAAAGCACCGCCGCGCACCACCAGATGAGCGGCATCCGCACGCTAATTCAGCAAGGCGACGCCGGCGCGATTCGAAAACTGGGGACCGAGTACCAGCGGTTTCGCTCGGATGCCCGGGGTTGGCAAGAGATCACCCGCGCCGTCCTGGTGGAATTGCCACAGGCTCCCGGTGTGACCGCCGCGCTCGGCTCGCTTGCCGCGGCCAATCTCAGCGACGCCCCGTTGCGTGCGGCCGCCGCGGGAGCGTTGGCGCGGATACATGACCGCGAAGCGCTGCCCCACCTCGCGCGCCTGCTCGATGATCACGATCCCGAGATCCGAGCCTATGCCGTCGGGGGCCTCGCCATGTTTGCCAACAACGTGCCGATCGGACAACACCACCCCGCTCCGGGTGACTGGCCCTTCCGCACGAGCGCCACCATGGATCGCTCCACGATGAGTCCGGGAGCCATCGCCCGCGATCCGGCCAAATACATCGGCTTCTGGAAGGATTGGTGGCGGGACAACCAAGCCGCCGCCATGGCGCCCGGGCGGTAGCATCACGGGGCACCCATACCGATCACGTATCCACGTTGTTTCAACAGCCTCACGCGGCGCGGATAGCATCCGGTGAGCAGCGCCGCGCGCGACGGTGTGCAGACGGGCTGAGCGTAGCAGGAGTTAGGAAGCCGGTCCGCGGCGCGGGCTAAAGCGCGGCCAAGGCGGCCAAGGTCTGGCGCCGGGTAAAGCGGCTCATGAGAGGCTCCGCCGGCTACCGGTCCTTCTTGGCTTCGCCCTTCCGGCGCAGGGTCGGAGCCTTCCTTTTCTTGGACTCGTCGGCGGCGGCCTTCTCCGACGCCGCGCGGCGAGCCTTGGCATCCTCCGGCGTCATCAGGGCCTCGACCTTCTTCTTCTCCGCGGCATCGGCGAGTTTGGCCTCGCGGGTTCGCGTCGCCACGTCCTTTTCGGAAAGCTCGAGACTGTCGCGCGTAGCGTCGATCGCGGTGGTCAACACGAAGCGGAAGCGCGCCATGTCGGCCGGGTTGGCTTCCTCGATCTTCTCGAGTTCGGCGAGCAGTTCCTTCTCCACGGCCGCCACCTTGCCGAGGCCGGCGGCGATGTCCTTGCCTTTCTTGAGCGCGTCCTCGGTCACCACGTCGATGGTCTCGACAATCTTGGTGTAGTCTTCCAGCGTGTCGTGCACGAAGCGGGACCGTCCCGGCTTCTCTTTCTCGAGAGTCTGGCGGATCATGTCGATCCGTTGCCGGGCGAACTCGGTGTAGAGCGCCAGCCGCGCGTTGGGATCGACGGCGGTTTCACGGACTTGACTCACCTCGTCGGCGGTCAGGAAGTCGCGGGTGGCCTGGCCGCCGAGGACCACCGCCAGAAGCGGAACCAACGCGGCGCGGTTCATTTCTTCCTCATGATCTTGTCCAGTATCTCTTCCTGCAACTCGTGGGCGCGGACGATCAGCTTCTCCACGGGCTCGCGGTCGTCGAAGGCCATCTCCAGTTTGAAATTCTCGAGCCGGCGGGCCAGCTTGCGGATGCCGATCTCCGCCTTCTTGAAGTACTTCGGACTCTTGCGAGCGTTCTTGCCGGATTGCTCGAGCGACAGCTTGCACAGGTCGATGGAGTCGCCGGTCTCGCGCAACGCGGCGGCCAATTTCTTCTCGTCGCCCGCCTGCAACGCGTCGCGAGCCTCGTCCATAGCGGCTTCGGCATTCAGCAGCGCGCGCTCGGAACGGCGCTCGAGGTTGGGTTCGGCCTTGACGCCCGCCAGATCCGCGGCCATCACGGCGGCGGCCAGAATCAGGATTGGGAGGAGGCCGTTCATCGCTTGCTCAACTCCTTCTTGATCACCTTGATCCGCTGCCGCGCCTTGAACTCCTCGTCGGGAAACTTGTTCTGGCACAGCGACAGGAACTTCTCGTAGCTTTGCATCGCGGGCAGATACTGCTTGGTCTTGTCGTAGGCGAGGGCGCGGAAGAAGTAGATTCCGGGGTTTGGATCGCCGAGCGACTCGATCCTGTCGAACGCGGCGATCGCCTGCGGGAAATTATCGAGCGACAACAGCATGGTCGCCAGCCCCGTCCAGGCTTCCCGATGGTCCGGCTTCGCCTGGGTCACTTGCCAATACTGCTTGGCGGCGGCGGCGAAATCCTTGCGGTCGCGCAGCAGGCCGGCGTAGGCAAGCCGCAGTTCCAGGTTGCCGGGTTCGGCGGCCATCGCCTGATCCAGCGCGGCGCCTGCCTGTTCGGGCCGTTTAGCGCGCAGGTAGGCGGTGGCGAGTGCATACCGGTTGGCGGCGGTCGGAGATTGCTTCACGGCGGCTTCCAGCATCAGGATGGCGTCCTCGGGTTTACCGGTTTCGATCAGCAGATTGCCCAGCCGTTCGGCGATCGCGGGCGAGGGCGGCATCGATCGATAAATGGCGATGGCCGCGGCGAAGTCCTTGGCCTTCTCTTGATAGGAGGCGAGTTCGAGCAGACCGTCGGCGTCGCCCGCCTGGCGTAGCGCGGCGTCCGCTTCGGCCAGCTTGCCTTGCCGTGCGAGCGATCGTCCGAGCCCCGCCTTGGCGGCCGCGGCGGCGGGATCGAGTTCGGCGGCTTTTCGGAACAGCGGTTCGGCGCGGGCGGGATCGCCGGATGAGAGCAGGGCTTCGGCCATGTAGTAATTGGGCCGGAACTCGCCGGGCTTCTTGTCGAGCGCCGCTTGCAGGGTGGTGACGGCGTCCGCGTTCTTCTTCAGGTCGAGCAAGACCACGCCTAGATTCAGCTCCGCTTCGTACAGGCCGGGCTTCAGTTCGAGCGTCTTCCTGTACGATTTTTCGGCGTCCGCTGCGTTGCCGCCCATGCTGAGCGCCAGACCGAGATGGAAGTGCGCACCGTAGTCTCCAGCATCGGCGGCCGCCGCTTTTTCGAAAGCGGCGATCGCGGCGGGATACTGCCTGGCTTCGAGAGCCTTGATCCCTTCCGCGTGATGGTCGGGCTGTTGCAGAAAGAAAAACAGGAACAGCACTGAGATCATTTTAGCTGTCCGGGGGAACAGGAATGAGCGCCGGAAGAATCTCTCCGGAAAGACCGCGCAAGCAACAGTGGGCGGCCGTGGACGCGGGCGTCTCCTCCGTGTTCACCTCGACGACTGTCGCGCCCGCCGCGCGCGCCAAAGGAATCAGCGAGGCGGCCGGGTACACTACCGCCGACGTTCCCACCACCAGCAGCGTTTCGACCGATTGCGCGGCCTCTTGCGCCGAACTCCAGGCGCCGGGCGGCAGATCCTCGCCGAACCACACCACGCCGGGCCGCGCGATGCCGCCGCACTGGCACTTCGGCGGCAGCCTGGGCAACGGCGCGCGGCGGTCTGGCCACTCGGCGCGGCATGTGGTGCATCGCAGCCGCCAGATGTCGCCGTGGAGCTTTAGAATGCCCGCCGATCCCGCGCGGTCGTGCAGGCCGTCCACGTTCTGAGTGATCAGAGTGCAGCCGGGCTTGGACCGCTGCAATCGGGCGATGGCGAAATGGCCGGGATTGGGTGCCGCCTTGGCGATCCACTGGCGGCGCTGGTCGTACCATTCCCACACCAGCAGGCAATCCCGCGCGAAGGCCTCGGGCGTCGCCAAGTCCTCCGGGCGGTGGTTGCGCCAGAGTCCGCCCGTGCCGCGAAACGTTGGGATGCCGCTTTCGGCGGAGATGCCCGCACCGGTCAGGATCGCGACGGACCGGGCTTGCTCGATCCAGGTTCGCGCCTGTTCGATGCCGCTCACAGAAATCGCCTTACGCGGCGCCGGTATTCCGCGTAGGCGGAGCCGTGGACAGCGGTCAGGTCGCGCTCCTCGAAGACGAGCGCCAGCAGGACATAGGCCGTCATGAATCCCGCGAACAGCAGCCGCCCTTGGGACATCTCCGGCGCCGCCCAGAAGAACAGGAGCGTGCCCACCATCATCGGATGGCGGGACCAGCGGTACGGACCTCGCTCCCGGAACTCGAGCGGAACGTACCGGACTCCGCGAAGCCGGGCGATCGCCGCGCGCGCTCCGAGAAACTCGGCGGCGCCAGATGCCTGGACCGACCACGCCACCAGCACAACGCCCGCCGCCGCCAAAACGTGGCAGAGGATGCGTGGAAGCGGATCGCGGACGTACCAAACGTAGTCCGGCAACGGCTCCCAACGCCGGTAAAGATTCAGCAGTACCAGACCCGTGGTGAGCAGGTAGGCGCCGCGATGCAGGTCCGGCGCGAGCATACGCTTGAACCAGGCCCGCGGCAGGATGCTGTGCTGCAGGCCGAACAGCAGCAACAACGGGATGTCGATCCGCAGGGCCTCGGCCGTGGGAACGTACACGGAAAAACCCTGGTCGATGGTGACAGGTACGCGCTGGTTGAGAATCCACCCGCCCAGGTAGGCCAGCGAAATCAGCGAGAGCATCGCCGATCCCAGCCAGAAGAGGAAAGCGGCTACGCGAATCATCGGTACCTTCGATGATAGCCGTCCGCGGCCATGATAGGATCGGATCGCAGCCGGAGATGTCGCAAACCAACGACCGGCTCCTGAAGTCGCTCGCCGAAGACGACCCGAGAGCGCTCTACCATCTCGCCCGCAGGCCGTTGCCGCCGCCCGAGGCCGAGATCGTGCCGATGGTTCAGGAAGTGCCGCCCCGCATGGGGCGCATGGACTACTGGTTTCGCGTGAAGGCCGGCGACGAGGAATGGGCCGACATCTTCGAGTTCAAGGGGCGATATGAAAGCTCGATGAACCCGCAGGTGCTCGACTATGCACTGCGGGCTCATCTCGAGACTCACCTGCCCGTGAACGCCGTCTTGATCGTAACGTCGCCCGGAGGCTTTCCGCGAAGCTACCGGACGATCGAGCCAGTGGTGCGGCCGGGGCTGGTCTCGATTCACTTCGAGACGGTCAGGCTATGGGAAATCGACGCGTCGGTGGCGCTCGACAGTGGAAGGCAGAGCCTTCTGCCGCTGGTCCCGTTCATGCGAACCGGCATGGACCAGTTGATCGCGGCAGCTCGATCGCTCCGGGCCGCGGAAGAAGGCGCGCGGCAGTGGTTCTTGAAATCCGTGGCGATGAAGTATCCTGAGGACGTGGTGGCGCGGATGCGCCAGGAGGTGAGCGTGACCAACGAGATCATGGAGCGAATCCTTCGCGAGGCGTTCCCTGTGTCGCCCGTGGGAATGGCTCAGAGGGTCGAGGGGGTGGTTTCCAGCATCCAAGTGCTGGTCGAGGAGCGGTTCCCTCAGGTGGAGGTCCCTTCGGCGGTTCTCGAGATCCGCGACCCGGACGCGCTGTCCATGCTCTTCCGCCGCCTCATTCGAGCCAATTCGGAGGAAGAGGCGCGAGTGATCCTGCAAACCGCCTCCGCAATTCGGGAAAATACCTAGAACCGGCGTTCGGCCGGTCTCGTATATTGGAAGGTGACGATGAATCGGACGGCCATCCTTCTCACCATTGCCAGCGCGGCCTTCGCCGCCCCGAAGGCATCCCCGCCGGCGGTCACCTTCTACAAGGACGTGCTGCCGGTCCTTCAGAGGAACTGCCAGAACTGCCACCGGCCCGGCGAGGCCGCTCCCATGGCGTTTCTCGACTACGAAGGCACGCGTCCGTGGGCCAAGGCGATCAAGGAGGCCGCGGTCACGCGCAAAATGCCGCCCTGGTTCGCCGATCCGCACGTGGGCAAGTTCACCAACGACCGGTCGATGAGCCAAGCCGGGATCGACACGCTGGCTCGTTGGGCGGATTCCGGCGCCAAAGCGGGCAATCCCAAGGACGCACCCGCGCCCGCCCAATTCGCGTCCGGCTGGGGGATTCCGCAACCGGACGCCGTGTTCGAAATGCCGGAGGCCTTCGAAGTCAAGGACAGCGGAACCGTGGAGTACACCTACTTCATCGTGCCATCCGGTTTCACCGAGGATCGCTGGGTCACGCACGCCGAGGCGCGGCCCGGCAATCGCGAGGTGGTGCATCACATCATCGCGTTTCTGCGCGAACCGGGATCGAGCTGGCTGCGGAACTACCCAGTTGGCAAGCCGTTCGTACCAAAAGGGGGCGGTGGGGGATCGGAAGCCTCCGGCGGATTTCTGACCGCCTTTGCGCCCGGCTTGCCTCCCGAACAGTTGCGGCCCGGCCAGGCGAAGCTGATCAAAGCCGGCTCGGATATCGTGTTCCAGATGCACTATACGGCGAATGGCAAGGCCACCGTGGACCGGTCCAAAGTTGGCGTGGTCTTCGCCAAGGAGCCCCCTACCCATCGCGTGCTCACGCTGGGCGCGAGCACGAGTAAGTTCGTCATTCCGCCGCACGCGGACAACCATCGCGTCGACGCCTCGATCGTCTTGCACCGCGATTTCGAATTGCTGGCGCTGCTGCCTCACATGCACGTTCGCGGCAAGGCGTTCCAGATGCGCGCGGTGTATCCGACGGGAGAGACCGAGGATCTGCTCTCGGTTCCCCGCTACGATTTCAACTGGCAGCTCTGGTACCAGCTTCCACTGGGCAAAGTCATTCCCAAGGGTACGCGAATCGAAGCCACGGCTTGGTATGACAATTCGCGAAACAACAAATCGAATCCGAACCCGGATGTTGCCGTGCGATGGGGCGATCAAAGCTGGGAAGAGATGATGATCGGCTTCTTCAACGCGTCGATCCCGGTGGATGCCGCGCCCGTCGACTTGTTCCGCGCGCCGAAAAAGAAGGCGGATGCGCCGGCTGGCCAATAGGGCGGCGGCGGGGCTGCTCGCCGCGGCGGGGCTGCTCGCGCACGATCCCGTCACCACCAAGCTGACGTGGTCGCTCGAAATCTCGCGCATCGTGTACCGGCGTTGCGCCGGCTGCCATCGCGAGGGAGGCGCCGCTCCCATGCCGCTGCTGACTTACGAGACGGCCAGGCCGTGGGCCAAGGCGATCAAAGAAGAAGTGCTCGAACGGCGCATGCCGCCGTGGGGCGCGGTGAAGGGCTTCGGCGAGTTCCGGGACGGCGCCGCGCTGACTCAGGAAGAACTACACACGATCGCCGACTGGGTGGAGGGCGGCGCGCCGGAAGGCGATCCGGCGCTGCTTCCCATGGCTCCCCGCCCCACGGGTCCAGTGAAAGCGAAGCCGTCCGCCGGAACCGTGGTTCAGGGCCAGCGGACTTTGAGCAAGCCCATGCGGCTGCACGCCGTTCGGCCGGAGGGCCTGGCGCAAGGGGGAACGCTCACCGCCACCGCGAAGTTGCCCGGCGGCCGCGTGGAACCACTGCTTTGGATCGACAACTGGCAGGCGAAGTCCGGCGCGCGCGACTTCGTCTATCGCGAGCCGCTCCTCCTGCCGGCGGGCACGGTGGTGCGGGCGGCGTCCGAGGCTCGCCTGATCCTCATCGAAGCGCCTTCACGGGTACGTTGAACGCCACCGTGTTGACCACTCCCTGGCGCTGGAACTGAACCCACACGCGATAGATCCTCTCACGCGGGAAGATCACGTTGAACTGAACCCGCGGCCCACCGTCGGCGTAGAGCGGATGATCGTGGATGAGGTCGATGCGGTCCGCGCTCGCCACCAGCATGTGTCCCCACGCGGCCAGATACTGTTCCAGCCCATTCGCGGGAGAAAGATCGAAGAACAGGATCGTCTCCTTGCCGGCAACCGGTTCGGCCGGCTCGGTGGTGAGCTCCACGGTGAGGTTCGCGCCTTGCTGAGGGCCGGCGCCAGCCGTCAGCGCCGGAGTCCGCCCGATCGCGTCGAGATCGGCATCGGACGTGATCAGCGTCCGCGCCAGGAACTGAATGGTAGCGCCCTTCGGATAGCAGTCGGCGGCTATGCGGTACGCGCCAGGCTCGGGGAAATTCGCGCGGTAACGAAAGCCGCCTGAAGGCAGGCGCTCGGGATGCTCGTGCGCGAAGTAGGAAAGGCGCGGGCCAATCAGGAAAAGATGAAAGATGCGCTCGTGCACCACCTCGAAATCCCTGACGATCGCGCCGGAGTCCGGGTCGCGCACGGCGAGATCGAGGTCGAACGGCGTACCCGCTCGAATGACGGCGGGAGTCGTCTTCAACTCGAGCCGGTACTCGCGATGCACCGGAAGATCGGCGGCCAGCCTCATGCCGCATCGAGGGCATTTGCCCGGCCCCTTGGACCGGATTTCGCGATCCATGGGACACGTAAACGCGATGACCGGCTTGGGTTCCTGCGCGGCGGCGGCGGCCGCGGACAGAATCAGGAATTCGCGTCTTGTCACCAAAGATTTTCTGGCGCAAGTCTAGCATGGCACTCTATAATTTGTCGTGGAGGTTCCCATGTTCGACAAGCTCAAAGAGACTCTGACCAGCGCGGTGGAGAAGGCCGCGGATGTAGTGGACGACGCGATGGATGCCGCCGGCGATGCCGCCAAGACGGTGGGCGGCAAGGCCGCCGATCTGGCGGGAGACGCGAAGGACGCGATCGTGGACGGCGCCAAAGCGGCGGCGGACAAAGCCGGTGATGTAGCCGGAGACATAAAGGACCACGTGGTCGACGGCGCCAAGGCGGCCGGTGACAAGGCTGGCGATCTCGCCAGCGGCGCGATCCACAAGATCAAGGGCGACTAACCGTGACTTCGGTGGGGCGTGCTCTGGCGATCCTCGGAACGGCGGCGGCAATCCACGCGCAGGGGCCGTCCGAGGCCAACTACGACGAGGCCAAGGTGGGCAGCTACACGTTGCCCGATCCTCTCGTGTTCGCCAACGGACAACCCGTAACAAGCAAGGAACAGTGGCCGGCGCGCCGCGCCGAGATCCTGGCATTGTTCGAACGCGAGGTTTACGGCAAAACACCGCCGGCACGCCCCATCGAGTTCGAAGTCACGTCTCGCGATCCGAAGGCTCTCGGCGGAGCGGCCACTCGCGAAGAGATCACGTTGTGGATCACCGGTTCCAAAGCGGGTCCGCCTCTGCGCCTGTTGATCTACAAGCCGAACGGCGCCGCGCGGCCCGGCGTGTTCCTGGGATGCAACTTTGGCGGTAACCACGCGATCGACGCCGATCCCGGAATCACGATGTCCAAGTCGTGGATGAGGCCCGGCAAGGGCGTGGAGAACAATCGCGCGACCGAGGCCACACGAGGCGCGGAGGCCTCGCGGTGGCAGGCGAAAATGGTCGTCGCGCGCGGCTACGCGCTGGCCACCTACTACTACGGCGACATTTTCCCCGACCACAAGGACGGCCGGCCCGATTCGATCGCGCCGCACTTCGGCCGGGAACAGGCGCCGGACGACTGGAACGCCATCGGCGCGTGGGCTTACGGTCTATCGCGCGCGCTCGACTACATCGAGCGCGACAAGACGCTGGACGCCAAACGGGTCGCCGTGCTGGGCCACTCGCGGCTGGGCAAGACCTCGCTCTGGGCGGGCGCGCGGGATCCGCGGTTCGCGATGGTGATCTCGAACGATTCGGGCGAGGACGGCGCGGCCTTGGCCCGGCGCAACTACGGCGAGACGGTGGCGCGCATCAATACGTCGTTCCCGCATTGGTTCGACGGCAACTTCAAACGGTACAACGGACGCGTGGCGGACCTTCCCGTCGACCAGCATATGCTGATCTCGCTGATCGCGCCGCGGCCGGTCTATGTCGCCAGCGCGGTGGAGGACCGGTGGGCCGATCCGCGCGGAGAGTTCCTGTCCGCGCTGGCCGCCGATCCGGTGTACCGGCTGCTGGGGACCGGCGGCATCGCGGCCAAGGAAATGCCGGGGATTCACCAGCCCGTGGGGTCGACGATCGGCTACCACATCCGCGCGGGCGTCCACGACGTCACCGCTTACGACTGGGAACGCTTTCTCGATTTCGGCGACCGGCACATGAAGCGCTGATCACGCCTCCGAGTTCCAGACCTCTTCCCACGTCACCGGCCGCATCTTGTCCATCGCCATGCGGCCCATGATCGCGGTGAGCGTGCTTTCGCATCCGCGAACGCCGGTATTTTCGGGCTTGCCTTCGGCAATGCGTTGGATGAACGCCGGCAGCGAGTCGGCGGAGGGATTGCGCGGAGCTTTCTCGTACACCGTATCTTCCTTGCCCCTATAGTGGCGCCAGTGGGTTTCGGAGACCTCGATCACGCCTTTTTCGCCGTGAAACTGCTCCACCACGCTACGGAAGAAGGGCGGCGCCACGGTCATCCCCTGCAGCGTTCCTTGGACGTTGTCTGGGTATTCGAACGAAACCGTGCCGTGATCGCGCATGTCGCCGTAGCCCGGAATGACGCGCCCACCGGCGCCGTGCGCGCGCAACGGCCTCGCGCCAATGAACCAGTTCATCACGTCGATCACGTGAATGTTATTCTCGACGATCAGGTCGCCGGACAGTTCGCGCCAGTCGCCCCAGTTCCTGATCTTCTCCTCCATGGTGCGAGGCGCGGGATCGGAGCGCCGGCGGCGTGGATTGTCGCTCTTGATGAACTCCACCTGCGCCCAGCGGATCTTTCCGATCGCGCCCGAATCGAGCGCCTGTTTCGCCTTGCCGTACACCTGGCCATAGCGGCGTTGAAAGCCGAAACTGATATTGAATTTTCGGTCCGCCGCGTCGGCCGCGCGCATGATGCGCTTGACTCCGGCGACGTCGGAAGCGGCCGGCTTTTCGATGTAGATGTGCTTGCCCGCCTTCACCGCGGCCTCGAAGTGTTCGGCGTGCAGGAACACCGGCGTCGCGATGATAATGGCATCGACATTGCTTTCGAGCAGCTTGCGATAGTCGGTGTAGGCTTTCGCGTCCACCGCGCCGATCGACTTCTTGGCGGGCTCGATCTTGGCTTCGAAGATGTCGCATACGGCCGCGATGCGCGCGTTCGGATGCGCGGCCGCGGCCTTGGCGATGTACGATCCGCGGTTGCCCGCTCCGATAAGGCCCACCGAAACCGCCGAGTTCGCGGCCGAGCTTTTCACCGCCGCGGCCGGCAGAGCCAGGAAAACGTCGCGCCGTTTCATAGCAGCGGCCTCAGCCACGCGGCGCTTTTGGCGACCGCGTCTTCCACCGGCATCACGCCGTGGAAGGACTGGTGGACCGTCACGTAGCCCTCGTATCCGGTCTCTCGCAACGCTCCGAAGAGATCGGCGGAATCGACGCCGCCTTTCTCCCAAAGCCCGATGTGATCGATCTTCACGATTCCTCGCTTCCAGGTCGCCTGCTCCGCCTTGCCTTCAGGCCGGATGGCGTGATTCTGCACGTAGACGTTGAAGATGTGCGGGCGCAGCTTCCGGATGGCGGCCGACCCGTACGCCTCTCCCGCGATCATCCAGTTGGCTGGCTCGTAGATGAGCCCGAAGTTCGGCTGGCCGATCGCTTTCAGCACGCGGAGCGATCCCTCCACCGTTTCGAACATGCTCGACGTGTGCGACTGATGCGCCAGCCGGATGCGCCGCTTGGCCGCCTCCTTGCTCGCCTTCCGCGCCCACTCGATGTCTTCTTCTTTCTTGATGCACACACGGATCAGGTCCGCGCCGAAGGTCTCGGCCAAGTCGAGGTACGGTCCGATGCCGCGCAGGCACATGGGCCCCTGATCGTCGTTCTTCGGGACGGCGAAATCGCCCGTGATCATCGAGACGCGGAGGCCGGCGTTCCCAATGGCGGAGGCCGTGCCAGCGGCTTTTTCCTTGGGCGAATGCACCCCCACCTGCGAGGCTCGCATGCACAGCGCCGGAAAGCCGTGACGCTTGGCCATCGCGACGATCTCCTCGATCGTCAGCGACGATTTCTCCTTGTTCTCGAACGACTCCGCCACGCGCACCGATAGCGAGAGTTTCATGCGGCCGGTTCCTCCTGGGGCCGCCGCCGCGGTGGCCGCGGCGGCGAAAAGCAGTTGACGTCTGTCGATAACGAATTTCATGGACATTTCAAACCATGTAGAAGCCGCCGTTGAGCTCGATGGTCTGCCCGATGATGTAGCTGGACTTCATCGAACAAAGGAACACGATGCACTCGGCGATGTCTTGGTTGGTGGCGAGCCGCCCGGCGGGAGTGGCCTTCACCACCGAGTCGAGAATCTCGCGCGTGGAGAATACCTCGTGGAAATGGTTGTCCACGGTGCCGGGGCTGACCGCGTTGACGCGGATGTTCTTCGGCGCCAGTTCCTTCGCCACGCCCTTGGTGATAGCGGAAACCGCGGCCTTCGCGGCCGCATAGATGGTCGCGCCGGGGCCGCCGCCGTTCCGCGCCGCGATCGAAGTCAGGTTCACGATCGCTCCGCCGCCGCGCTCGATCATTCCCGGCGCGACCGCCTGCGTGAGAAACCACAGGCTCTTCACGTTCAGGTTCATCACCGCGTCGAACAGCGCCTCGTCGTACTTGTCGAGGGGCGTCCGCCTGATGAGCGACCCGGCGTTGTTGATCAGGAAATCGACGCCGCCGACCTCGGATCGAACCTTCTGGTTGAACGCGCGCGCCGCCGCCATATCGCTCAGGTCGGCTTGGATCGCGATGCCGTCCGCACCGGCCGCCCGGATCGCGGCGAGCGTTTGTTCGGCGCCCTCGGGGTAGGAGTTGTACTGGATCGCAATCTTCGCGCAGCCCGCCGCGGCCAGCGCCACCGCCGCCGCTTCTCCGATGCCGCGGCTGGCGCCGGTGACCAGCGCCACTTTGCCTTCGAATTCGCTCATGATGGTATGGAGTGCCTCTGATAGAATCTACCGCAAAGTCGCGCATGGCGCCTGGAACGGCGTTTCTGCTCGCCGCGTCGTCCCTGTTCGCCGCCGATCCGGCCGAGTTCTTCGAGATGAGGGTGCGGCCCGTGCTGGCGCGGAACTGCTTCGGATGCCACGCCGCGTCCAAGCTCGGCGGGCTGGATCTATCGAGCCGAGAGTCGGCTCTACAGGGCGGCAAACGCGGTCCGGCGCTGATTCCGGGCGACGCGGGCGGAAGCCCGATGATCCGCGCCATACGGCACGACGGCGATCTGAAGATGCCGCCCAACGCCAAGCTCCCGGGCAACGAAGTGGACGACCTGACCGAGTGGGTGCGAGCGGGCGCCGTGTGGCCGGGTCGCGTCGAGACGAAGGCGGATCCGATGTCCTGGTGGTCGCTGCAACCGGTTCGCAAACCAGTGCCGCCGAAGGTGAAGGACGCCACGTGGGCGGAGACGCCGCTCGACCGCTTCATTCTGGCTCCGCTCGAAGCCAAGGGACTAACCCCTGCCGAAGCCGCCTCCAAGCGAACGCTCGTCCGGCGCGCCTACTTCGACCTCACCGGACTGCCACCCACGCAGGATGAAGTCGACGAGTTCGTGGCGGACCGCCGGCCGGATGCCTGGTTGAAGCTGGTCGACCGTCTCCTCGCGTCGCGCCACTACGGCGAGCGCCAGGGCCGCTACTGGCTCGACATCGCGCGATACTCCGACGACCGGCTGAACTCGACCCAGGACTCGCCCTATGAGAACGCCTGGCGCTACCGCGACTGGGTGATCGGCGCGTTCAACGACGACATGCCGTACGACCTGTTCCTGAAGGCGCAGATCGCCGGCGACCAGTTGAACCGCCCCGATCGCGACAAGCTGGTAGCGGGCACGGGCTTCTTCGCGCTGAGCCCCGAGTTCCAGGACGATCGCGTCGACGTCACCGCGCGCGGCTTCCTGGGCCTGACCGTCGCGTGCGCGCAGTGCCACGATCACAAGTTCGATCCGATCCCGCAGAAGGACTACTATGCGCTGGCCGGCGTTTTCGGGAACTCGGCGCCGAACGAGTCTCCGCTCGCGCCAGAGGCCGAAGTGAAGGATTACAAGAAACGCAAGGCGGCCGTCGACGACAAGCAACGGGAGATCGACGAGTTCATGGCGCGGCAGGCGCGGGAATTGGCCGAGATCTTCGCGGCTCAGGCCGGCGACTATCTGAAGGCGGCGAGAACGGGGGAAGCGGCCGGCTCCCTCGATCCCCCCACTCTCGAACGCTGGCGAAAATACCTGGCGCGCAAGGATCGCGAGCATCGTTACCTCGATGGATGGGAGAAGCCCGACTTCGACGACGACGCCTTCCGAACGAAACTCCTGGCGGTCATCGCGGAGAAACACCGCGTCGACAAGGAGAATGTAATCCGGCTGGGCGGAAACGAGGCCCGCCGGAATCTTGCCGGCGCCGACTTGCTGGCTCTTCCGCGGGACGATTACTTCCTCTGGCGGGACCTGATGTCGGAGACCAAGGCCCCGGTCTTCTACTACGCCGGGCAGGACACGCGGCCTTACCTCAAAGGCGTTTGGGCCGCGCACCACGACCGCGAGGCCGAGGAGCTGGGCCGGAGGCGGCGCGCCATGCCACCCGCCTACGCCTTCTATCACGTGATGAAGGAGAACGAGAAGCTCAACAACCAGCGCATCCGGATTCGCGGCCAAGCCGACAACCCCGGCGACGAGGTCCCGCGCGCGTTCCTGACGGCGCTGTCGGGCGGCGCGCCCAAGCCTTTCCAGGGCGGCGGACGGCTGGAACTGGCCGACGCCATCGCCTCGCCGTCGAATCCGCTCACCGCGCGCGTGATCGCCAACCGCATCTGGCAGCAGCATTTCGGAACCGCGCTGGTTTCGACGCCGAGTAACCTGGGGCGCCTGGGCGGAGTTCCCACGCATCCGGAACTGCTCGACTGGCTGGCGTCCCGGCTCATGGAATCGGGGTGGTCGATCAAGGCATTGCACCGCGAAATCATGCTGAGCCGCGTGTACCGGGCCGGCTCCCGCCGCGACGAGAACAACTTCACCGCCGATCCCACAAACTCACTCTACTGGCGCGCGAATCGCCGCAGGCTGGATGTCGAGCCGCTGCGCGACACGCTCCTCGCCGTAAGCGGCGAACTGGACCGGGCCGTGGGCGGCCCGCCCGTGAAACTCACCGAAAGCACGAACCGGCGACGCACCGTCTACGGCTTTGTGAGCCGCCGCAAGCTGGACGGCACGCTCTCTCTGTTCGACTTCCCCAACCCGAACTCCCACAGCGAACAGCGATTCCAGACCGCCACGCCGCTGCAGGAGTTGTTCTTCCTGAATAGCGGATTCGTTCGGGATCGCGCCGCCGCGCTCGGCAAGCGCCTGGCGGACGCCGGGACCAGTGACGTGGACCGGATTCGCGCCGCCTACCGCGCGGTGTTCGCGCGCGCCGCCGAGCCCGCCGAGATCGCGGCCGGCGCCGAGTTCCTGCGATCGGAACCGAAGGACGCCTGGACCCGTTACGCGCAGGCGCTGTTATCGGCCAACGAGTTACTCTTCGTCGATTGAGGGGACACACATGACACGACGCGACATTCTACGGCACATGGGCTCCGGTTTCGGAGCGATGAGCATGAACGCGCTCATGGCGGCCACGGGCGGTTCCAACCCGCTGGACCCCAAACCGTCGCACTTCCCGGCCAAGGCCAAGCACGTCATCTACCTTTTCCTCAACGGCGGTCCGTCCCAAGTGGATACGTTCGACCCTAAGCCGATGCTGACCAAGTATCACGGCAAGCCCGCGCCGTCGGGGAATCTGAAGACCGAACGGAAGACCGGCATGCTGATGGGCTCGCCCTTCGAGTTCAAGCCCCGCGGCAAAAGCGGAGTGGAAGTCAGCGACATCTTTCCGAAGCTCGGCGAATGCATCGACGATATCTGCGTGGTGCGTTCGATGCGGACCGAGCGGCCCAATCACGAGCCCTCGCTGTTCATGCTCAATTGCGGCCACGTCCTGCCGGGACATCCGTCCATGGGATCGTGGGTGACTTATGGCCTGGGGACGCTCAACAAGAATCTCCCGGGCTTCGTGGTGCTGTGCCCCGGAGTGCCGGTAATCGGGCCGCAACTTTGGACCTCCGCTTACTTGCCGAGCATCTACCAGGGCGCCTATCTGCCGAACAACGAGACGGAGCCGGAGAAGCTGGTCCAGCACCTGCGCAACTCGTCGCTGAAGCCGGACGAACAGTGCCGCCAGCTCGACCTGCTGGCCAAGCTCAACCGGATGCATCTCGACCGCGAAGGCGTGGACTCGCAGTTGGAGGGCCGCATCGAATCGATGGAGACCGCTTTCCGGATGCAGAGCGAGGCAATGGACGCGCTCGACGTGTCGAAGGAGCCGGAGGCGGTGCGGGCGCGGTACGGCGACGGCGATTTCGCCCGCGGCTGCCTGATCGCGCGCCGGCTGGTGGAGCGCGGCGTTCGCATGGTGCAGGTCTACCACGGCAACGGACAGCCGTGGGATAACCACGAGGACATCATGATCCACAAGAAACTCGCGGCCGGCTCCGACGCGCCCATGGCCGCGCTATTGCAGGACCTGAAGGCATCCGGGTTACTGAAGGAGACCGTGGTCATGATCGGCGGCGAGTTCGGACGGACGCCATCGGTGGAGGTCAGCGGATTGGTGAAGGTGCAGAACGGCCGCGACCACAACAATCACGGCTTCAGCATGCTGCTCGCGGGCGGCGCGTTCAAGGGCGGCACGACTTACGGCGCCACCGACGACTTCGGCTTCCAGGCGGTGGACAAGCCGGTCCACCCCCACGACGTGCATGCGACGGTGCTGCACGCGCTCGGCATGGATCACCTGCGGATGACTTACCGGTACAGCGGCCGCGATTTCCGGCTGACCGACGTCGCGGGAAACGTGGTGAAGGATATCCTCGCCTGAGCCGGCGGACCCACGCTAGCGGCGGATGTGGCGCCAAGCGGTCCCGTCAGCCCTGCAAAGCCTGGCGTGCTTCGTCTTCGGTACGGGCTCGCAGAACGGCTCCGGCAAGAGCCCGGAGGCGCGGGAGTTCGTCGACGGAGTCGACGGCGGCGGGGTCGAGCCCTGGATAGTGGTCCTGCAGCCACGAGCGGATCAGGGTCCGGAGTTCCTCCGCGCGGCCCTTTTCCAAGCCCGTTTGCATTCCCCTCTCAATACCCGTCTGCATGCCCTTTGCCAAGCCCGTCTGCATGCCCTTCTCCATACCGGTCCGGATGCCTTTTTCCAGGCCCCTTTCCCAGCCGCGGCGTTCCAACCCCGCGATCACCTGGCGGCCGAACTCGTCGCCTTCCAGCATATCAATGACGTTGTCGTACGTGACGCTTTCTCCGTACCCGCTCATGACCTCCCTCCACCTATCAATACCATAGCGAAACCCGCCCAGCAGCATGAAGTTGAGCAGCCCATCCCGGTTGCCCTTGGCGTCCAGGCGCCGGTAGGCTTCGAGACAGGCGGCGCCATCGTGGTGC
>SYLY01000285.1 GCA_005808475.1 Acidobacteriota bacterium | reverse complement strand
GTTGGTGTAGCGCTTGGCGATGGAAACCACCAGGCGGAGGTTGGCCTCGATCAACTGCTTCTTGGCGTCCTCGGCTTCCACTTCGCCGCGGTCGAGAATCTGGAGGGTCCGCCGCAGGTCGACGGCGCTGGCGCCGTACTGCCCCTCGAGTTCCTGCAGCATCTGCACGCTGAGCTTGTGCGACTTGCGGGCATCCTTGCCAGTGCTGGGATCGTCCAACTGGCGTTGCGACTTGGCGATCTCCCTTTCCACCGGACGCAGCCGGTCCACCGCTTCGCGCACCGCGCCGGCCATTTCGTACTTGACCATCGGCGAGAACTCGATGCCCCGGATGAGACGCGAGTTCGTGACGATGGTGCGGCCGAGATCGATCCGCAGCGACCGGTGCAGCTTCGGCTTCAGGGTTCGAGAGGTCGCCAGCAGCTTCTGCTGAAAGCCCTGGGACCGCCGGAAAATTCGCTCGACTTCGTCCACCGCGTCGAGGAACTTGGCGTTCTCGGCCTCAGTGTGGTCTTCCTCGTCCTCGGGCTCGGGCAGCTGTAGCAGGTCCCAGACGCTCTTCTGGCCGGCCCGGACCTCCTGGCCGAGTTCGATGACCTTCAGCACCACCACCGGTGACCGCGACAGCGCCTTGGACATCGCGCGTTCGCCACGCTCGACGCGCTGGGCCAGTTCGATCTCGCCGTCCCGCGTGAGCAGGGGCACGGTGCCCATCTCGCGCAGGTACATCCGAACCGGGTCGGTGGTCTTATCGCCGAAGTCGCCGATCTCGAGGTCGCCCAGTTCCTCGGCTTCGTCCGGCTCTTTCTTGTCGAAATCGATCTTGACGTCGCCGGCCAGATCGACTCCCTCACGCTGTAAGTCGGCGAACATGTCCGCCCACTCCCGGCCTCCCGACATCGCATCGGGAGCCAGTTCACCCACGCCTTCGTAATCGAACTTATCGGCCGAATCCACAACGACTCCGCTGCCCAGTCCACCGGTCAATGTCAGACTCTCCTCATTCTACACCAGGGTTTCCGCGCGCTAGCCGCGTTGCCGTTTACTGTCCTTCTTCAATTCGTTCAACCGTTCAATGGCGGCCATCGCCCGCGCGAAGTCGCCCGCTTTCTCGGCTTCGACGATTTCCGCCGACACCTCGCGAATCCGGGAATCCAGGCCGCGGCGTTCCAGTGCTCCCAGGCAGCTTCGCGCCTGGGCCAGCAGGTTCTCCTGCGTTTCCTGAGTTGATTCGTTAGATCCATTATCGGCAAAAACGACGTCTGTCAATAGGCTTCGATCCCGCTCCTCGAGGCGGCTCTCGAGGGCGTCGTACCGCAAGGGTTCGCCCGCCGCCGCCATCGCCCGGTAGATGCCGGCCAGCACCGGCGGCTCGTCGAACCGCGCCGTCGCCAGCCTTGGCAGAACCTCGGCCCGCGCGTCGCCGCTATCCATCAGGCATCGCAGCAGCAGCCGCTCGGTTTGCGGAATCTCCGGCCTTTTGGCGGCCGGTTTGGGAGCCTCGCGGTTGGCGGCGGTCTTCTTCAATTGGTCGAGCACCATGCCCTTGTCCACGCCCAGGTAAGCGGCCAGGTCTTCCGCGGTGGCGGCGCGCTCCAGCTTGTCGTGCAGCTTCTGGATCGCGGGCAGAAGGAACTTGAACGCCGAAATCCGCCCCTCCGCCGACCTCATGTCGAACCGCCCGCGCGCCCGGTCGGCGAGCCAATGGAAATACCGGGGCGCCCGCTTGATCAGCTCCCGGTAGGCATCCGCGCCGTGCCGCAGCACGAACTCGTCCGGATCCAGCCCATCCGGCAGTTCCAGCACCTTGATCCGCAACTGCTCCTCGAGCAGCAGGCCAATGGTCCGCTCGGTGGCGTTCATCCCCGCCGGGTCGGGATCGAAGTTGATCACGACGTTCTCGGAGAAGCGCTTGAGCACCCGCGCCTGCTCCACGCCGAGCGCCGTTCCGCAACTCGCCACCGATTCCATCACGCCGCCGCCGTGGAGCCCGATGACGTCCATGTAGCCTTCCACCAGGATCGCGTGGTCGAGCTTGGGAATCGCCTTCCGGGCGCGATTCAGATTGAACAACACCAGCTTCTTCTGATAGAGCTCGGTTTCGGGCGAATTGAGGTACTTGGGCTGGTCGTCGTCGTTGAGCGCCCGGCCGGCGAACCCGATGATCTTGCTCTGTTCGCTGTGCAATGGAAACATCAGCCGGCCGCGGAACCGGTCGAAGTAGCCCGATCCGTCCTGGCGCTTCACGGCTAGGCCAGCCGACTCGATACTGTCCGGCGGAAACCCCGCCTGTTGCAACCGCCTCACCAATGTCTGGCCGCCGCGATCGGAAACGCCGATCCCGAACTCGTCCGCCAGCGCCGGCGCCACGCCTCGCTTGACCAGATATGCCCTCGCCTCCGCGCCCGCGGACGAGGCCAACTGCGACCGGTAGAACTCGAGCGCCTTCTCGTGCATTTCGAACAGCCCGGACCGCCGCTTGGCGTCCTCGTCCGCCTGTTGGCTTCGTTTGGGCAATGGGATTCCGTTGCGCTCGGCGAGCGACTTCACGGCCTCCCACCAGGTCGTGCTTTCCATCTCCTGGACGAACTTGAACACGTCGCCGCCCTTGCCGCAGCCGAAACACTTGAAGATCCGAAGGTTCTCGTTCACGCCGAAGGACGGCGTCCGTTCGTTGTGAAAAGGACACGGCGCCACCCAACGCGTCCCCGCTCTGCGAAGCCGGGGGACGTACTCGCGAACCACCGACACGATGTCGACCTGGTCGCGAACCAACTCCGAGAATTCGCTCATGGCAGCGGCGCCGCGGACACGGCTTTCAGAGTCGCGCCCGGAGCTGGCGAGTCGATCTCGCCCTCGATCCGGTAGGCCGCGCCCTCTTTCCACGCCGCGCCCGATGGACCCTCGATCGCGTAGCGCGCCCCGCCTTCCACCGGCTGAACCGTCCACTTGCCGGCTTCCCGCGACACGGCGCCCCGCAACAGCACCCGCGCCGACTTCACTTTCGTGCCGTCCTGTTGGATCGCGTCGCGCACTTGTTCCAGCCGCACGCGATTGGTCGACCCCAGACGGATCGAAAGCGTCCCCTTGGCCGCATCCACGTCCGCCGACTCGACGCCCCGCATCCGCTTCACCCGCGCCGGCATCGACTCGATGCACGACGCGCACCCCACCCCCTCGAACCTCAGTTCGATCGACTCGAACTGCCCGAACGCGGGAACGCACAGAACGGCCAATGCCCAGGGTGCTCGCATCGCTCCATTATCGCGTCTCAGAAGCGAAGGCGGATGCCCGCCCACGCGCCGCGAGGAGCACCGGGCGCGAAGAACGCCGACTGCAGGACCGGATATTCCCCGTTGGACGCAACCGGGAACGGCCGGGCGATGAACGTTCCGTTGGCGGTGAATCCGGTGGGGCCCAACTGAGCGCCGGTGGAATAGCGCCGGTCGAGTAGATTGGTGACCTGCGCGAACAGCTCCGCGCGCCGGTCCAAGCGGTAGCGCGCGCCGAGGTTCACCACGGCGTAGCCGTCCGAGGAGCCCCGCCCCAAGTAGTAAGTTCCATCCGGCTGGTGCCCTCCGTTCTCGTTGCCGCGGGCGAGGGAACTCGAGATTCCCACCAGGCCCAGGTCCACGGCGAACCGGCCGGTTACGCGGGCGTCGAGATAGGCTTTCACCAGGTGCGACGGAACGAGGGGGATCCGGGCGCCCGGGTCGATGAAGATGAAGCTGTCCTGTCCCGGCAGTCCGCGGCGGGCCGCCACATTGGAGCTGTTGCCCGTACCGCTGACTTCCTCCGGGCTTTCGAAGGTCGCGCGCAAATAGGTGTAACCCGCGCCGCCGGTAAGCCTTTTCCACCGGATGCTCGCGTCGAACTCGGCGCCCTGCCGGCGTGTGCTCCCGAAGTTGCGGAAGTAGCCGAAGCCGGTCTGCTCCGACGCCACAAAGAGCAGGTCGTCGCGGTTGGAGGCCCGAAACCAGCCCGCGCTCCATCGAAACGGGCCTTCGCCGTTGCCGCGAACCCCGGCCTCCACCGTCCGCGCGACCACCTGGCGCAGCGGCGGATCGCCCGCCAGCGCGTTCGGCAACCGGCACGGGGCCTCCGGATCGGCGCAACCGAGTTCGATCGCCGTGGGCGCCCGGCTGCCTTCCGAGTAACTGGCATAAAAGCTCAGCGGACTCGACGGCAACAGCGTGAGCCCAACGCCCGGGTTGAATCTCCCGAACCGGTGCTTGCCCGTGAGCGATCCCGTGCCCGCCAGCGGCCGGATGAGGTCGCGATTGTCGATCGATGTCCGATTGTATCTGCCCGACATCGTCAGGCTCCACCGCGCGGCGGAGAGCGTGTCCGTCGCGTAAACGCTTCCGGTGTGGATCCGGCCCGACAAATCGGCGCGGACGTCGAACGGCTCGCCATCGGCGTCGCCACCGGTAACTCCGTCGCCGAACGCGCCCAGCGGAACCACGCTCCGGTCCGGAGTCAGATAGCCCAGTTCCGACGACTGGGCGAAGCCTACGCGGTTTCCGTCGTGGCCGGCGCCGGCCGTAAACTGATTCCGCACCCCACCGGCCCGTCCGGTTCGCGTGACCTGTCCGGAAACACCGAAGTTCCGCTGATGCGAGGCGGTGCGGTTCAACAATCCGTTGCACTTTTCGGCTGGTTCGTCGCGCAGCAGGACATTGGCGATGCATCGCCAGAACGGGAACGGCGTATTCGCGGCGGAGGCTCCGGACGCCGGAAATCCCGTGAAACCCGCCGCCGCCAGCGCCGCCCGCTCCGCCGCGCCCGGCTGGTACACGGATTGGTCGAGCGAATCGTCGTTTATATCTCCGCTGGAAGTTCTTGTGCGAATATACCGGAAATAGCCGTTGAGCGAAATCGACAGGTCCGGCGTCAAGGCCCGGCGCGCGTTGACGATCGCCATCGGAGCGCGGTGCGCGGTGATGTCGGGCTTGGTGTAGACACTGGTCCGGTCGAGGGCGAGCAATCGCTGCTCTTGAAGCGCGTTGCCGATGAGCGAGTTGTTGGCGTAACCCAATGTCACGCCCACCGATGCCCGCTCCGTCGTCCGGCCGAGTTTGCCGAAAAACTGCCGGACATTGGACGGAGACGACTGGCGCCAGCCATCCTCGAAGAACAGATTCGCGGCGGAGTACCAGTGGAACCCGGCGCCGGTGTGGCCGCCATATTCCAGATCGGCCGTCTTGCGGCCGAACGAGCCGCCACTCAGTTGCGCCGCGAAGCCGGGCTGGCCAAGTCCGTCCTTGGTGCGCATCGTGAGCGCGCCGCCTAGCGTGTTGAGCCCGAACAACGGATTGGAGCCGGGAATCATCGCCACCTCGGAGATCGCGACCCGGGGAATCAGGTCCCAACTCACCGTGTCGCCGAACGCCTGATTCAAACGCATCCCGTCCATGTAGACGGAGACCCCCTGCGGAGTCCCGAGCAACGGAGACGCCGTGTAGCCGCGGTAGTTCACATCCGGCTGAACCGGATTCCCCTGGATCTCGTTGATATGGACGCCGCTCAAACGCCGGTTGAGGAAATCGGTCAGGTCCAGGGCGCCGGACGACTCGATGGCGGCTTGGGTGGCGGTTTGAACCGGACCGGCGATCTCGGCGAGAGGCAGATTCAATCCGGCGAGCGGCGTCGCGCTGATCACATCCACCGCGAACGCAGAGGGCCCGACAGCAAGGACGACGGTGACCGTGACGGATTTCCCCTCGGCGATCTCCGCTACGGAAGCACGCGCGGCGAAGCCCTCCTTGGATACTTCCACCCGGTAGCGGCCCGGCGGAAGTGAGGCCGAAGCGTGCCCGCCGGGATCGGCTCGCAGAACGAGCCGCGATCCCGACGGCAGCGGTTCCACCTTTACGTCCGCGGCCACCGGGGAGCCCGAGGGGTCCCGCGCTTCGATCCGCAGTTCTCCAGTCTGTTGAGCGACGGCCATCGCCAGCGGCCAGACGGCCGCCAGCGCCAACCGTGTCTTCATCCGCGCCATGTCTTCAATATTCCGCGACAAGCCCGTCCGTTCAGGGTTTTTACGGTCGGTTATGATGGTGAGGACCATGGAGGCGGTTGCTCTCTCTCTGCCGGAGCCGCCGGCAACCTGTGTTCGCGCGGCCGTCGAACGCGAAGTAGCGGCGATCTTCTCTCAGTCCCATGCACCGCTGGCGCGATACCTGAAGTCGGTGGGGATCTCATCCGCCGACGCCGAGGAGGTCGCCCAGGACACTTTCATGGCGCTGTTCCTCCACTTGCGGGCTGGAAAACGCCGCGACAACCTCCGTGGCTGGATCTTCCGCACGGGGCGCAATCTGGCGCTGAAACGCCGCCAAGCCAACTCCCGCGAGATTCTGGCGGATCCGCCGCCGCCGGCCGCCGGCCCGGAGGCATGTCCGGAGACGAACGCCGTTCTCGCCGCCGAGCGCCAGCGGCTGGAAGCCGTGGTACGGGCCTTGCCGGGCCGCGACCGGGAATGCCTGCTCCTTCGCGCCGAGGGGCTCCGCTACCGCGAGATCGCGGAGACGCTCGACATGTCGCTCGGCGCGGTGGCGGCTTCGTTGAGCAAGTCCTTCTCGCGGCTGTCGAATGTGAGCGACCGGCCATGAACGACGCCCGCCACATCGACGACTCCGTCCTGATGCTCGAGATCGACGGTGAACTCGACTCCGCCGAGGCGGCCGCCGCCAGACGTCACTGCGAGGCGTGTCTGGAATGCCGCGAACGCCGCCGGCTCCTGGCCAACGCCGCGGAACGCTTCGACGCCGCGTATCGTTCGGCGTTCCGGCCGGAGCCTCCGGATGCGTCCGTCGCGCGGTTGCGAGCACGGATGGCGGATGCGGTCCGCACTCCAGCGGGGACGGCGGCCAAAGCCAGGTTCGCAACTCCGGCCGCCGCGATCGGGGCGGCGGCGGCACTGATCATCGTAGTGGGAGCGATCGAATTCAGCGGCCGGCGGGCGGTTGCCGGACCGCTACCCGACGCAAGGCTCACGCCCGGTCTGGCCCATGCGGTCTCGCGCGATCGAGTCTGCGCGGACAACACCCCGGATGCCCCGGAGATCCCATCGGAATTGGCCGCCCAGGTGTTTCGCGGATACCGTATCGATCCCCGGCCCCGCGCCTACGAAGTCGACTACCTGATCAGTCCCTCGCTCGGCGGCGCCGGCGATATCCGCAATCTGTGGCCGCAGCCATACGCGGAAGGCGTGTGGACCTCGCGCGTCAAGGACGCCCTCGAGGATCACTTGCGCTCCCTGGTCTGCGCCGGCCGCATCGAACTGGCGGCGGCGCAACGCGAGATCGCGTCCGACTGGATCGCCGCATACCAAAAGTACTTCATGGTGGACAAGCCGCTTCCCGATCACATCGCGTTCGTCAAGGATCGCCCCTGGGAATGAACCAGGCCGGCGGCTATACTCGTTGAAATGGCGCTCGAGACCGGCTCGCGACTGGGACCGTACGAAATCATCGCGCCCGCCGGAACCGGTGGCATGGGCGAGGTCTACAAGGCTCGCGACACGCGGCTCGGCCGGACGGTCGCCATCAAGGTGCTTTCCCAGGACCGCAGCGGCGCCGCTCAGCGCCAGAGGCTCCTGCAGGAAGCGCGAGCCGTATCGGCGCTGAACCACCCGAACATCGTCACTTTGTTCGACGTCGGACAGCAGGATGGCAGCGACTATCTGGTGATGGAGTTCGTTCCGGGCGCGACGTTGGACAAGCTGATCCCGCCGGGAGGGATGAAGCTCGCCGACGTGCTGCGGATCGGAGTGGCGGCCTCCGACGCCATCGCCAACGCCCACGCGGGCGGCTTCCTCCATCGCGACCTCAAGCCGTCCAATATCATGGCCTGCGAGAACGGAGCCGTGAAGGTGCTGGACTTCGGACTCGCCAAAACGGCAGGCCTGGAGCGACGCGGCGCGGCCGACGCCACGCTCACCATGCCGGAAGGCCTGATGTCGATGGAAGGCTCGGTGGCGGGAACGCCCGCTTACATGTCGCCGGAGCAGGCTGAGGGGAAAAAGCTGGACACGCGGTCGGACGTCTTCAGCTTCGGCGCGGTGCTGTACGAGATGGTCACCGGCCGCCGCGCGTTCCCTGGCGACTCCGCCGCCTCGATTCTCGCCGCCGTGCTGAGAGAACAGCCTCGCGCGGCGCACGAACTCAGTCCGGGATTGCCGCGCGATCTGGAGCGGCTGATCGAACGCTGCCTCCGCAAGGACCCGGCGCGGCGCATGGCGAGCATGCACGATGTCCGTGTGGAACTGGAGGATATCCGCGACGCCGCCCCCGAGCCGGCAGCGACGGCGGCGACGGTAGCGGCGCCCGTGGCGAAGCGGCCCCTGGTTCGTCGCGCGGCTCCGATCGCGGCGGCGGCCGTCGCTGGCATCGCGTTGGGAATGCTGTTCAGCGGACCGGGCGGATTCGGGGGCCCCGGCGGGCCGGGAGGCAAGGGTGGTCCGCGCCGCATCGCCTCGCCAGTGCCGCTCACTTCGTATCCCGGCGACGAGGTGGACCCCTACTTCTCGCCCGACGGCAACCAGGTCGCTTTCGCCTGGAGCGGGGCCATGAGCGACAACCTGGATATCTATGTGAAGACGCCGGGGCCCGGCGCCCCGCTCCGGCTTACCACCGACCCTGGAGCGGACCGCTTTCCGGCCTGGGCTCCCGACGCCAAATGGATCTACTTCCTGCGCTTCCCCGACGGCGACCGCACCTACCTCTATCGCGTGCCGCCCACCGGCGGCGCCGAATCGCGCATCGGACCGACGCCTTGCGTCACCGATCTGACCTGGACTCCCGACGGCGAGTCGCTGATCTGTCACGGAACGGACAAGGCGGGACACGGCGCGTTCGTTGTCCCGCGGGATGGCGGCGAGGCGCGCGTGTTGCTCGCCGGCGCCCACATACCGCGAGTCTCGCCGGATGGAAAGCAGTTACTCTACACGCCGGACGACGGGACCTCGGATCTGCACACGGTAGCCCTCGCGCCCGGACCGAGGGTATCGGGCCCGCCCGTCCGGATCTCCTCGGAGAACGCTACTTTCGTCGCCGCCGAATGGCTGCCCAACAGCCCGGAGATCCTCGCCGCCATGGGCGCCGGCATGGCCGATTCCCGCCTCTACCGTTTCCTCTACCGCCCGGACGCGCCCAAACCCATGCTGATCCCGTTCGCCGCGCCCGGCACGATCTCGCTGGCGGTCTCGCGGGACGGCCGGAAGATCGCCTGGTCGGTGCAACCGCGGGTCCGCCATATCTGGAGCCTCGAGGGCGCGGACGTATCGCTCCATCCGATATCCTCGACGCAGATCGATTACAATCCCACTTATTCGCCGGATGGCGCGCGCATCGCCTTCGAGTCGACGCGATCCGGCAGCCAGCAGGTATGGACCGCCGCGGCGGACGGGACGAATCCGGCCGCGCTGACTTCGGGCGGCCGCTCCAACGGTTCGCCCGCCTGGTCGCCCGACGGCCGCTGGATCGTGTTCGACCGGCGTACCGAGGACGGCCAGACCGCGATCTTCGCGGTGGACTCATCCGGAGGGAAGCCCCGCCAGTTGACCACCGGCGCGGCCGCCGTGATCCCTTCGTTTTCCCGGGATGGTAAGTGGGTTTATGCAAGGGCCACCGGCCGAGGAATCGTGCGCGTGCCCTTCGAGGGCGGTCCGCACGCGGTGGCCGGCGCGGCGGCGTTCGGCGACCTTCCCTGCGACGCGCCGAGGGAATCCGCCGATGGCAAGAGCGTGATCTGTTCCCCCTACGGCGGTGGCGCCTTATTCGAGGTCCCAATCGCGGGCGGCGCGCCGCGCAACCTGTCCGCGTCCGTCAGCGCCCGTGCGTTTCAAGTGGAGACCGACGGCATCTGGTTCATGTATCAGGCGCAGGAATCGCGCGGACCCGAGATCGTGGCGGGACACCTCGACCTGTCGGGCAAGCCTCGCCAGATCCGGCGCTTTCCCGGCGTTCTCGCTACCGGATTCTCGGTATCGCCGGACCGGAAGCGATTCCTGTTCGCCAAGTCGGAGGAGCCCGGCGCGGACATCCAGATCCTGGAAGATTTCCGGTAGCCCGGCTTCGTAGTCGCGGGGCACGCCCGCCCCACCTGGAATGGTCTGCCACGCCGTCGAGGTGCATCCGGCAAGCCGGAGCAGCATTAACTTTACGATACAATGTACTTTATGCTTCTCGGAGCCACCCGCAGGCAATGGCTGAAACGCATGAGCGCTCCCGTCTTGGCGGGCTCCATCTATCCGACCTTGATCGAGCCCCGATGGCTGCAATTTGTCGAGCGCGAAGCCCGGTTCTTCGACGCTCCGCCGGGGCGTCCCGTGAGGCTAATGCATCTGTCCGATCTACACGCGTCGTGGTTCGTGCCAGACTCGCTCATCGAGTCGGCCATCGACCGGACCGTGGCCGCGCGGCCCGACCTGATCTGCGTAACCGGCGATTTCGTCACCGGGCGAGGAGGCTACGACCCGGCCTGGTACGTCCGGCAATTGTCGCGATTGCCTCGCGCCGCGCCCACGTTCGCCGTTCTGGGGAATCACGATGGCGGCGTCTGGGCCGCCACGCGGGGCGGCCACGGCACGCACGAGCCGGTCCGGTTGTTGGTGGAGGAAGCGGGAATCGAGGTGCTTCACAACCGGTCCCAACTACTGACGGTGCGGGGGCTTTCGATTCGATTGACCGGCTTGGGCGATTTCTGGGCGGAAGAGATGGAGGCCCGGCGCGCTTTCTCCGGCGTGGCGGACGATGCGGCGTCCATCGTGCTGTCCCACAATCCGGACACCAAGGCCGCGTTGGCCGCTTACCCGTGGCGGCTGATGCTGTCGGGCCACACGCACGGCGGACAGATCCGCATTCCCGCCGTGGGAACGCCGTTCGCTCCCGTGGCCGACCGCCGCTATGTCGACAGCTTACGGCCGTGGAAGGACCGTTGGATTCACGTCAGCCGAGGCGTCGGCAACTCGGTGAGCGTTCGCGCGAATTGTCCTCCGGAGATCAACCTGCTGCTGCTCGGGTGAGAGCGCCATGGGGTCCGAAATCCGGAAGGACTGGGCGATCGGACATTGCGAAACACAACGTGAGGGCCACTTGGCTCGAGCTACGGTGAGCCCCGGCCTAACGAACAAGGCGCGCCGGAATCCGGTACACCGAGAACTTCCAGGCGAGCCTCGGCGCCGGGCCGGACGTACGCCGTGAATCCGGACCAGCGAGACGCCTCGCTCGCGGTGGCCTCGTGGCCCGTCCACCCGAGCCCCTCGATTGTCCTCGATCGTTCGGCAACCACCACCACGCGGACCGGCTCACCGGAGCGGCCGGCGATCCAGCCCCGGTAGCGGCGGCCCTCGCCTCCCGGGCCGCGAATCACGGCGGCAGGACCCACCTCGCCCAGGCACGTTGCCTCCGCGGGGCGCCTGAGGAGCGATCCCACTTGCTCGGGTCCGCCGTCCGCGAACGGACCTTTTCGCGCGCTTCTCATTCCCGCCAAGGCAGCGCGAATCGTGGGCGCGTGCGGATGCAGGTGCTTCTTCCACATCTCCTCGTCCTCGAGCCCGATCGAGATCGCGATCTCCTGATGCCGGTTGATCCGCCCCGCCGCCGCCCACGCCTCACCCTGGAACAGATGCGACGGGATCATGCTCAGCGGCCACAAGACCGCCGCCGCCGTCCACAACGCGCGTCCCCCGCTGCCGATGCCCCACCGGTGCAGGCGAATCGTGCCCAGGATCGCCGCGCCGGTCCAGAAAAGAAGCTGCACGGTGATGTATCGTTGCGACAACGCTTGTCCAGGCTCGAGCGTAATCCTGCCGAGCGCGGTTACCAGGCCGGCCGCCAAACCGGTCGAAAGCAAGGGTATGTAGAAATCCTCGGCCCGTTCGGAATCGCGGCGCCATAGATAGTGGAGGATCGCCGCCACGACGAGGCAGAGCCCGAGCGCGGCCACGATCCCCGCGATGCGATCCGGGTCGAACGGCGCGGGCAGCGCCCGGCGGAACACGTTGCCGAAATAGGAGACCACGTAACCCGCCACTTCCACCGGCTTGTGCAGGGACTGCCAAGGGTCGGCGTGATGGGGCGGCGTCCGGTAGCCCCACGCATAGAGCAGCGCCGCGGCCGAGGCCGCAAGGGGAATCGCGACGCGCCCGGCTCGCTCCCGCTTGCGAACCAGCGCCAGAACCATCGCCGGCCAGATCAGCATCCCGTGCGCGAACGATAATCCCGACACCGCGCCTCCCGCGATGCACAGCGCGATCCACCGCCTGCCTTCCGCCCTGCGCGAGAATCCCCACGCCGAGGCAACCATCGCCGCGTTACAGAGGAAGATCTGCGCGTTGATCGGCCAGAACAGGTTCTCACCCTGGATGAACCAGCCAGCCGATACGATCGCCACCGATGCCAGCAGCAGTTTCTCGCGCCGGGGCACGATCGCCGCGCCGCGCAACGGCAGCAGCAGACCGGCGAACCCCGCGAACTGCAGCGCCAAACCGGCCGCGGTCAGCAGCAGTCCCCTGGCCTGCCCCACCGTGGCGTCCAAGCCGAACAGCAGAGCCGGAAACACCGGCCGGTGTTCGTTCGACATCGTGAGCGCGGCGGAAACGAATCCGTGCGCGTAGTAGTTGGCGAGCCAGTCCCAATAGTCCCAGAACGGCAGGCGCAAGTAGTTCGTCAGCACGAACCAGACGCTGGCCGCCGCGAATGCGAGCGCGGGAACCAACGGCGCGAGGCGGAGCAAACTAGCAGCCCGTGGTGCAAGTAGCATGGCCGCGCGCAACCGTGACATGGTCGCGGCGGCGGGCCGCTTCCTTCGTTGCGGCTCCTGGGAGATGTCCCGCATCGACTACGACGCCGCGCCTCGGATTCGGCCCGGCGGCGCTCGCAACGCGACTCATGCTACGTGCACCACGGGCCGCTAGAGCCGGATCTTCCGAAGATCCATCTTGTCGAGATTCCACTCGCCCAAGCCCATCGCTCCAGCCAACTCGACATGCTCCGGCTGCCGGCTGAGGAACGTGGAGAACTTGTCCGGGCGGTCCTCCGCCACCGGCTTCATCCCGGCGGCCACGCGCTTGGCGTCGATCGCCCGCCAACCCACGCGATCGAGCGCGACAGGATCGGTGGCGAAGTACATCGTCTTCTCCTCCCAAACGAATTCGGGCCGCGCGCCCGGCCCGCCATGGTAGAGCGCCTTGATGCCGTCCATCACGTGCAGCACCGACTTGTTGCGAATCACCGGCATCGCGCACACGGCGGGAATGAAGGCTCCGCAGGTGTTCAGCGTCTTGGTGGAGTGGCTTCTGCTCACGTTGTTCACCAGCCCGTGCGACAGGTTCTTGAGCGCCAGCGTCACGCCCGCCGACTGGTGGTCCTTCAACACCGGCAGATTGATCAGCTTGTTGACCTCTTGCGTGATGAACCGCGCGGCGTAGCTGCGGCGGGCCGTCAGGTTGCCGATATCGTAGCCGGGGCGGGTGAGCGCCATGTCCATATAGTGATCGCGGTCGTAGCCTTCGATCGCCTGCTGGATCTCCTCGTAGTCTTCCGCCGCGTGCGACCAGCGAACGCCTTCCGGCAGCCACTTGTCGAATCCGGCTCCCACGAACTGCTTGCGATAGCGGTCGTAGACCACGATGTCCTTATTTTTGATGCCGGCCTCGTTCAGTCCGCCGATCACCTCACGGAGCACCTCCGGCGACGAGATCACGTGCGGCGCACCCACCGGATTCACCTTGATCCCCACCACGTCGCCCGGCTGGACGAACAGCTTCCACGCCGATTTCCAGTCCGGCGCGCCGGTGAGTTCGAGCATGCCCTTGCGCATCATGGCGCGGATCGGCTCCACCTGGAACGTTCCGCCCGCGATCGACTGAGAATGCGAAACCGATACCACCTTGCCCCGGAACAACCCGGGCATCCCCAGCTTGGATGGCGCGGCGTTCGACGAGCTTTGCGCTCCGAACGCGAGCTGTTGCGCGGTGACGCCGAGCAGCGCGCCCTCCATCCAATCGCGGCGGGACATCTTCTTTCGCCAGTCGGCGAGCCGGGTACCGAAGATCGCGGGCATGTTCATAGATTAGAATCGTAGGCTGAGGATTTCAACCATGACACCCGAAACGCCTTCCGCGTCCAGACGCGAATTCATGAAGACCGCCGGCACGCGGCTGAGCGTGGCCGCGCTGGCGGGGCAGGTATTGGAGAGCACCACCTCGGCCGCCGAATCGGGCGTGCCCAAGCGCAAGCTCGGCCGGACCGGTGAGATGGTGTCGATGCTCTGCCTCGGCGGATGGCACATCGGATCGGTGAAGGACGACAAGGAAGCGATCCGCATCATGCACGCCGCGATCGACGAAGGCATGACATTCTTCGACAACGCCTGGGACTATCACAACGGCCACTCCGAGGAAGTGATGGGCACGGCGCTGAAGATGGACAACCGCCGCTCGAAGGTGTTCCTCATGACGAAGAACTGCGAGCGCGACTACGCCGGATCGATGAAGAACCTCGAGGACAGTCTGCGCCGGCTGAAAACCGATCACCTCGACCTGTGGCAGTTCCACGAGATGGTGTATGACAACGATCCGGACTGGGTGTTCGACAAGGGCGGACTGAAGGCCGCGCTGGAAGCGAAGAAGGCGGGCAAGGTCCGCTACATCGGATTCACCGGCCACAAGGATCCGGCGATCCACATGAAGATGCTCGCCAAGCCGCACGCGTGGGATTCGGCGCAGATGCCCATCAACGTGCTCGACTTCCACTACCGCAGCTTTCAGAAGCAGGTCGTCCCCGAATGCCTTCGAAGGAATGTGGGGGTGATCGGCATGAAGGGACTGGCGGGCGGCGCCACGCAAGGCCGGCTCATCGAGAAGTTCGGACTCACCGCCGCCGAGTGCTTCCGCTACTGTCTGAGCCAGCCGGTGTCGACGCAAGTGGTGGGGATCACGACGATGGCGCAGTTGAAAGAGGACATCGCTCTGGCCCGCTCTTTCCAGCCGATGACCGCCGCGGAACTGGATGCCCTTCGGGCCAAGGTCCGCGACCAGGCCACCGACGGCCGGCACGAGTTGTTCAAGTCGTCGAAGATGTATGACGGTCCGCACCACCGGAAGCAGCACGGGTTCGATCTGGCCTGATCGCGGCTCCGCGTCAGCCGCCGCGGATCTTTCGCAGGAACTCCAGCACGAGCCGTCTCCGCTCGTTCTCGCCGGCGTAGCCGAACACGTGTCCTCCCTCGGGAAAGTAGTGAACTTCCGGCTCCCGTCCGAAAGCGCGAAGCGCGGCCTCGATGCGCCGTGTTTGGCTTACCGGCCAGACTTCGTCCTGTTCGCCAACCGTGATCATCGTCGGGCCTGGGAAGCGTTCCACTGGGATTCGCGTACCCGCGCGCACGATCGAGCCATCCACCCGCCAAGCGCTTTGGGAGAAGTCCATGCGGGTCTCGTCGTCGGGGCCGCAGCCGATGTTCCACACGAACGCCGCGCGCGGAGCGTCGCGGGCGCAGTTCCCCTGGCCGGCGCGGCAGAGCCAACAGGCCGCATCGCGCCAACTCCAATTGAAGAAGCTGTTGTGGAGATCGCTGGGCGAGTGGACCACCAATGCGTCTGGCCGCTCCGCGTCCGTTCCGCTCGCGCCGCCCGCGATCAACGCAAGCTCCGCGCCGCGGGAAAATCCATAGACCACCACTTTGCCGTCGCTCTCCGGCAGTGACCGGAGCCAAGCGGTGGCGCGATGCACCAGGGACACATCGACGTCGCGCAGGGTCTGGCGAACGCCGGCCAGCCCTCGCCCGCAATCGAAGTAGCACAGCACCAGAACCGCGAAGCCTTGGCTGGCGAGGATCGCCGCTTCGGATTCGAGGTAAGGAACGGACCCACCCTCGCTTCCGTGCAGCATGACGACGGAAGTGCGCCGTTCGGCGCCATTGGGAATGAAGAACCGGGAGTACGGAAACGGGTGGAGTTCGCGCAACACCGGATAGCCGCCCGCTTGCGCGAACAGCAGCCCCGAGCCGAGAAACGCAAGAACAGCGTGGCGTCCGGAAATCATCCACCGATAGCTACGCGCGCTCCGCGGGTGAGGTTTCAGTAAAACTCCAGCCTCACCGCCAGTTCGAGCAGCAGCCCTTCGCTCCAGGGATGGCCGATCAACTGAACGCCCACCGGCATCCCGTCGCCGTCGCGGCCGAACGGGATCACCATCGAGGGCAGACCCATCAGGTTCACCCACGTCAGCGGCATCATCGCCTGAAACAGACCGATCGTCCGTCCGGCGCCCACGTCGTAGCGGCGCTCGCGGTGGCGGAACGCGGCCACGCCCGCGGCTGGCGCGATCACGACGTCCGGCATTTCCGCCAACAAGTGGCGCCGCATCGCGTCGCGGCGGCCCAAGTTCTCGACGACGTCCTTGCCCGCGGGTTCCGGCTTGTGCTTGACCAGATCGTAGAACTCGGTTCCGGTCCAGTGCGCCTCGTCTTCCCTGCCCTGGAGTAACTCGCGAGTAAACGGCGCGGCGAGTTCGGTGAAGAAGAACGACCATACGTTGGGCGCGCGCTCGAGCCCCTTCGGCGAGAACTCGTCCACGGTAAGTCCCAGGTCCGCCGCCGCCGCGGCCGCGCGCCGCACCGCGGCCACGATGGCCGGCTGCACGGGCACATCGAAGAAGCGCTCCATCACGCCCACACGCGTACCCACGAGATCCACCGCCGGATCGAGCAAGGGAACCGAGAAAGGATCGCTCGAATCGTAGCCCTGGACCGCGTCGTACAAGGCCCGTACATCCGCCGCCGTTCGCGCCATCGGACCGATGACGCCGAGCAGCCCACCCGGATGCTGGATCAACGGAAAGTGGCCCGTGGCGGGGATGCGGCCCGGGGTCGGCTTCAGCCCCGCGATGCCGCAGCAGTGCGCGGGCCAGCGGATGGATCCGCCACCGTCGCTGCCGATCCCGCCGGCCGAGAAATTCGCCGCGATGGCCGCCGCTTCGCCGCCGCTCGAACCGCCGGGCGTGCGTTCCGCGTCCAGCGGATTGTTGGTCCGCCCGGCGATGTGGTTGTCGGTCTCGTAGTTGGCGAGGAACTCCGGGCAGTTCGTCTTCCCGAGAATCACCGCGCCCGCGCGCCGCAACCGGGCGGCCGCCGCGGAATCCTCGCGGGCGACGTGGCTGGCGCGGAATCGAGTCCCGCAGTAGGTCGGCATGGCCGCCACGTCCAGACTGTCCTTGATCGTCACCGGAACGCCGTGCAGAGGGCCCGGCTCGCGCTGGCTTTCCAGCCGCCGGGCTTCGGCGAGAGCCTCCTCGGCGCGCACCGAAACGAAGGCGTTGATCCGGCCGGCATCGGCCGAAATGCGCTCGAGGTGCTCGCGAACCACCTCCACCGGCGACAGTTCGCGAGCGCGAAGCAGACGCGCGGTTTCGGTGAGGGTCCGCATGAACTTTGTAGAATAGCGCAAGTGGCTACTTGCACCTTCGATCAGGCGCGGCGCGTGGTGATCGACGCCGTGACCGCTTCCGGACCCCGGCCGGCTATCGAGATCGCGCCCCTGGGAGAGGCGGCCGGACGCGTTTTGGCGCAATTCGCCCATGCCGATCGCGACTACCCGCCCGTGGCGCGTTCGCTGCGGGACGGGTTCGCGGTGCGCTCCGCCGATCTGCCGGGTGCGCTCCGCGTGGTGGGCGAAGTCGCGGCGGGCGGCATGTTCCCGGGGGAGGTGGGGCCGGGCGAATGCGTCGAGATCATGACCGGCGCTCCGGTTCCCTGCGGCGCCGACGCCATCGTAATGGTGGAGCACACGCGGCGCGAAGGCGAACTGATGGCCACTTCGCGATCGCCGAAACCGGGCGAGTTCGTCAACGCCCGCGCCGCCGAGGCGCGCCACGGGCAGGAACTGCTGCCTCCGGGCCGCCGCCTGGACTTCGCCGATATCGCCATGCTGGCCACGATCGGCATGCGGGAAGTGCCCGTGTTCGCCAAGCCTGTGGTCGCGATTCTATCCACCGGAGACGAGGTGGTGCCGGTCGAGTCCATCCCGGCGGACAATCAGGTGCGCAACTCGAACGCATGGTCGGTGGCCGCGCAAGTGGCGCTCGCGGGCGGCATCCCCCGGATCCTGCCTGTGGCGCCGGACAACGAGGCGGACACCCGCCGCCTGATCGAGGAGGGATTGCGGGCCGATCTGCTGCTGCTTTCCGGTGGCGTCTCGGCGGGCAAATACGACTACGTGGAGCCTGTGCTCGCCGCCCTCGGCGCCGAGTTCCACTTCGACCGGGTGCTGATTCAGCCCGGCCAACCGCTCGTGTTCGGGCGCGTGCGCGGCCGCTTCTTCTTCGGCCTGCCCGGAAATCCCGCCTCCACCATGGTCACCTACCGGCTGTTCGCCGAGGCCGCCACGCGACTGCTGGCGGGCGAGACTGAAACACCGCTCCCCATGCCGCGCGCCCGCATCACCCACGACTTCAGTCACAAGACCGGCCTCACGCGATTCCTGCCGGCCCGCGTTTCAGACGACGCCGGCGAGGTTACCGCGTTACGATGGCAGGGCTCGAGCGACGTCGCCGCGCTCGCCCGGTCCAACGCCTTCCTGGTGGTGGACGCTGACCGCGAATCCTGGAAACAAGGCGACTCCATCCGAGTCATCCTCAAATGAGCCAACTTTCCCACTACGACGAGGCCGGCGCGGCGCGCATGGTCGACGTATCCGCCAAGACAGCCACCAAACGGACCGCGCGCGCGCAGGCCTTCGTCAAGATCCGGCCGGAGGTGCTCGCCAAGCTGCCCGGTAATCCCAAGGGCGATCCGCTCGAGGTGGCGCGGATCGCCGGCGTGATGGCGGCCAAACGTACGTCCGAGTTGATCCCACTCTGCCATACGCTGGCGCTGACGCACGCCGATGTGGTCGCGACTGTCGAGCCGGACGGGGTGCGCATCGTCGCCACGGCGTCCACCACGGGCCAGACAGGCGTCGAAATGGAGGCGATGACGGCGGCGGCGGTGGCGGCGCTCACCGTCTACGACATGACCAAGGCGCTCGACAAAGCGATCGAGATCACGGATCTGTTCCTGCTCGAAAAGACGGGCGGCAAGAGTGGAGATTTCCGCCGGTGAAATACGCGGTTCTGACCATCAGTGACATGGGTTTTCTCAAGCTGCGGCGCGACCAGTCCGGTCCGGCGGTCAAGGAGCGCCTCGAGCAGGAGGGCGCGGAAGTGCCGTTCCTCGAGATCCTGCCCGACGAGCGCCATCTGATCGCGGATAAGCTGCGTGAATTGGCCGATTCTGGCGTCTACATGGCGATCTTCACCACCGGCGGCACCGGGGCCGCGCTTCGCGATGTCACGCCAGAGGCCACCCAAGACGTGTTGGAGCGCGAAATGCCGGGGTTCGGCGAGAAGATGCGCACCCATGGTTCGCAATACACGCCGCTCGCCTACCTGTCGCGGGCGACGGCCGGTCTGCGGGGAAAAACGCTGATCGTCAACCTTCCCGGCTCCCCCAAGGGAGCGGTGGAGTCGCTGGAGGCCATCCTGGATCTAGTACCACACGTAGTACGATTGTTGCGCGGCGAGACTTCCCATTGACCCCCACCGACGGGTACGATGGGGATCGTTGGTACCAAGAGTCACATGAACACTCTGCTCCTTTTGTGGGTACTGTCGGTTGCAGCTCTCCCAGCCGCCACCCAAGCGCCACCGGCCCCGACTTTCGATGCTCTGGAAGCCAGTTCGATGATTCTGATCGGATTCGGCTTGGTCGGTGTCGCTGCTCTCGGCCGGCGCCGGCGCAAACAACAATAGCGGAACCGCCGCGGCCGGGCTAACATCAAATGAACTAGCCCATGCCCCGCGTCTTCGTCCCCCTCGTCCTGGTTCCGGTTCTGTGCCTTCAGGCGCAGGAGCCAAAGTTCTCCACTGGCACCGAAGAAGTAGTCGCCCCGGTCACGGTGATCGACAAGCGCACCAAGAAGTTCGTCAACGGGCTGCAAGGAAAAGACTTCACGTTGGCCGACAACGGCAGGCAGCAAGACATCAAGGTCGACGTCACGTACGTGCCAATCTCCCTGGTGGTGGCGATCCAGGCCAACAACATGGTGGAACCGATGCTGCCCAAGATCAAGAAGATCGGGCCGCTGCTGGAGGGATTGGTCGTCGGGCAGCAGGGTGAAGCGGCGATCCTCAAGTTCGACCATCGGATGGTGTGGCTCACCGATGGCTTCACCAATGACGGCAAGGAATTCACCCGCGCGCTCGACAAGATCAACCCGGGTTCGTCCACTTCGGCGATGGTGGACGCCGTCTTCGAAGCGACGCGAGTCCTGCGGAACAAGCCGAAAGAACGGAAACGCATCCTGCTCCTGATCGCCGAAACGCGCGACAAGGGCAGCGAAGGCCGCATCCGGGAGGCTCTGCTTTCGGCGCAGGTGAACAACATCATCGTCTACTCGGTGAACCTGAACCGCCTGATCACCAATCTCGCCAAAAAGATGGATCCGCCCCGTCCGGATCACATTCCGGCCACGGCCCGGCCCGTTCCCGGGGGCGGCGCTCAGACGCCGGGGACCGCCGCGGCGATGACCGGATACGGCGGCCAGACTTTCGACGTCGTGCCGCTCATCAAAGAGGCCATGGTCCAGGTGAAGTCGGTCTTCATTCCGAATCCCCTGGAGGTGTTCACCCGCTACACAGGTGGACGCGAGTTCTCCTTCCTTTCGCAAAGCGACCTGGAGAGGGTGGTCACCGAACTCGGCGAGGAACTCCACAGCCAGTACATCCTCTCCTACAAGCCGAACAACCGGGAAGAGGGTGGTTGGCACGATATCAAGGTGGGGGTAAACCGCCACGATCTGGACATTCGAACCCGTGTCGGCTATTATACGGCGTCGGTCTTCAACAAGTAGGGGTGCGGCGCTGCGACGCCCCTACTGATCGTGATATGGTGGCGAGATGGACTCCACGTGGAACATCTTGCGATTCCTATTACTTACGGCCACTCTGTCGGCGCAGACCTTTGACATCGCTCTGAACGAAGGCCGCGTCATCGACCCCGAATCGGGTCTGGACGCGATCCGGTCGGTCGGAATTCAGGGCGGTAAGATCCGCCGGATTTCGAACAAGCCGCTCCAAGCCAAGACGGTGATCGATGCAAAAGGACTGGTGATCGCTCCCGGATTCATCGATCTCCACTCGCACGGCCAGACGCCGGAGAACTACCGGTACAAGGCGCGCGACGGCGTCACAACGGCTCTCGAGATGGAGATCGGCGTATTCCCCGTCGCCGCATGGTATGACGAGCGAAAGGGCAAGGCGCTGGTGAACTACGGCGCGACGGTCAGCCATCCGATCGCGCGGATGAAGGTGCTGGGCGACACCGGGTCCTGGCTGCCGCGCGACAAGGCGATTGCGACGATCGCCACACCGGAGCAGCATCGCGCGACCCTCGAGAATCTGCGCGTGGGGATGCGCGAGGGCGGACTGGGAGTCGGGTTCGGCATCGGATACGTGCCGGGCTGCAATCAGCAGGAGATCCTGGAGGCGTTCGGCGTTGCGGCCGAATTCAAGCGGCCGGGCTTCGTGCACACGCGAGATGGCCGGGCGAAAATGGTGGAGAGCCTGCAAGAGGTGATCGCCAACGCCGCCGTGACGGGCGCGCCCCTGCACATCGTTCATATCCAGGCATCGTCGGGAGCCAAGCACATCGACGCGGCGCTGAAGATGGTCGACGGCGCGCGGGCGCATGGGCTCGACGTCACCATGGAGGCCTATCCGTACACGGCCGGCCAGACCCAGATCGAGTCGTCGATCTTCGATCCGGGCTGGCAAGACCGGCTCAACGCCGACTACAAGGATCTGGTGTGGGTCAAGACGGGAGAGCGGCTGACTAAGGAGACGTTCGACAAGTACCGGAAGATCGGCGGCTCGATCGTCACCTTCACCAATACCGAAGAAACCGTCGACAAGGCGATCGGCCATCCCCAGGTGATGATCGCCTCCGATGGCATGATCTACGACGGCCAGGGGCATCCACGTGGAGCGGGCACCTACGCCCGGATCCTGGCCGAATACGTCCGCAAACGGAAGACGATCCGGTTGTCGGACGCGATCGCGAAGATGAGTCTGCTGCCGGCGAAGAGGCTCGAGGCGTTCACGCCGTCGATGCGGACCAAAGGGCGCGTGCGCGTGGGGGCCGACGCCGATCTGGCGCTATTCGACCTGGAGAAGGTGCAAGACGTGGCGACCTACGAGCGCCCGAGCCAGTACTCGGAGGGGATTCCGCACGTTCTTGTGGATGGGAAGTTCGCGGTGCGCGACGGGAAGATCGTGGAGGGCGCGCTTCCGGGACAGCCGATTCTGGCGGGCCGTTGAGGCGGGACCGCCTACAGGACCACGCCGCTCGCGCGTAGCGCTCCGATCACCGCGCCCGACAATCCGCCGAACAGCGCCCCCATCACCGCCACGATCGCCGCCCCGCGCCGGAACGATCCCGCCAGGACGCGCCCCACCGGTTCGCCCGGCCGCAACAGAAATCCGAAAAACGAGATGCCAATCCCGCCGAGTAGAAATCCGAGCGCGCCACCGTACGCCAGCCCGGCCACCGAGCCCGCCGCAATCCCGTTCGGCAGCACCCTCGCGGCAATCCACTCCGCCAGCTCCGCCATCGCCGCCAGGACCACGGCGACTCCCGCCGCACCCGATGCCAGTCCCACCAGGATCCGCACCGGATCGCGCGACCTCACCGTGGCGGTTAGTCCGAGAATGCTGCCCGCCGCCGCGCCCAGCACCCAAACCAGAGAAATACTCACACTCCCATTGTCCGACAGGTGCAGAATGGAAACATGACAACCGGAAGACGCCGCTTCCTCGGGTCCTCCCTCGCCGCCGCCGTCCCAGGCCGCGCCGCGAGTGGCCGCCCCAACCTGCTGTACATCATGACCGACCAGCAGCACTGGAATATGATGAGCTGCGCGGGCAACAGGTGGGTCAAGACGCCGGCGATGGATAGCTTGGCGGCATCCGGCGTGCGGTTCGATCTCGCCTACTCCGCCAACCCCGTTTGCATGCCCGCTCGCACCAGCATGATGACCGGCCGGTTTCCCAGTTGGTTCGGCTACCGCAACAACGGCCCGGGTCCCATCGCCAATTTCGAGCCGGACAACGCCATGGGCAACGTGTTTCGCCGCGCCGGTTACCGCACCGTGTTCGGCGGCAAGACCCATTGGCCGAGACCCATCACCGCGGCGAACATCGGCTTCGAGTACATCACCGCGGACGAGCGCGACGGGCTCGCGGACACCTGCGCCGCGTTCCTCCGCCAGAAGCAGGAACAGCCGTTCCTGATGGTGGCCTCGTTCATCAATCCGCACGACATCTGCTACATGGCGATCGACGCCCACGCGAAGGCCACCAAGATCCCCACGCCGCTGCCGAAGTCCGTCATCGAGCGGCAGCGCGTCGCCGAAGCGTCCAGGCCACCGGCGAACACCGAACAGGCCGAGTTCTTCCGGCGCCACTGCCCGCCCCTCGCGGCCAACCACGCGCCCACTAGCGGCGAACCGGCCTGGCTCGGCCGCTACGGCGGCTTCCGCGGCTGGGCGCGCAAGAACTGGACCGCCGAGGAGTGGCGGCTCCATCGCTGGGCCTACTGCCGGCTGACCGAGCGCGTCGACGGCGAGATCGGCCGCGTGCTGGAGGCGCTTCGAACCAGCGGGCTCGACAAGAACACCGTCGTCGTCTTCGCCAGCGACCACGGCGACATGGACTCGGCCCACGGGTTCGAGCACAAGAGCCTGCCGTTCGACGAATCGGCGCGCGTCCCGTTCATCGTCTCCTGGCCGGGCAACACGCCGGCCGGGCGCGTGGACCGAAAGCACTTCGTTTCCTCCTGCGTCGACCTGCTTCCCACCCTCTGCGACTACGCAGGCATCGATAGTCCCGCTGGACTTCCCGGGCGCAGCGTGCGGCCTCTCGTCGAGAAAGGAGCGGCGCCGGATTGGAGACAGGACATCGCCATCGAGTGCTCCGATTCCCGCTGCATCCGCGACTCGCGCTACAAATACGCCATCTTCGAATCCGGCGAACCGCGCGAGTTGCTGATCGACATGAGGAACGATCCCGGCGAGACCCGAAATCTCGCCGCTACGGCCAAGCACGCGGCGGTGATGGGCGATTTCCGCGTCCGCATGCGCCGGCGTTCGGAGGAGATGCGCGACGAATACGGCCTGGGCCTCGCGGTCTGAGGTCAGTCCTGGTCGATCGGAGTAACTGGGTCGATGAACGGCCAGCACAGCACGCCAAGCATATATACGCCGGCCATGATGTACAGGAACAGGTTCCAGTCGTCGTTGGTCGTCTTGAGGATATATCCGCCGAGCGCCGGGGCGACGAAGCCGGCCATGTTTCCCATCATGTTCATCGAGCCGGAGAGCGTCCCGGCATAGCGGCCGCCGACATCCATGCAAGTGCCCCATGCGCCCGGCATCACCAGATCGTTGCAGAAGCTCGCCATTCCCATGAAGACCATTGCCATCAGCGGGTCGGCGGTGTTGATCGATACCACGAGCATCACCGCGGCGCCGAAGAACCCGACGGAGGCCAGCAGCCGGCGCGTGGTTCGAACGCTGCCGGTCATCTTCACCACCGTGCTCGACAGGATGCCGCAAGCCAAGGATCCCAAGCCGCCGAATAGCAGCGGGAGGACGGCGTACCATTTGACGGTGTCGTTATCCAGATGGCGCCCGTCCTTCAGGTAAGTGGGCAGCCAGGTAATATAGAAATACCAAGGGAACGACAGCAGAAAATACTGCGCCCAGAGCAGCCAAACGGTCCGCGACCGGGTCAGCTTGGACCACGGCACCGAATGGTGCGCGCCCGCGTTCCCCGCGCTCTCCTCGAGCAGTTCCATCTCGGCGGCGTTCACCGAAGGATGATCCCGCGGGTTATCGCGGAACCACCAGTAGAACGCGGCCGCCCAGATCAGTCCCAGCGCGCCGAACAGAACGAACGACCAGCGCCAGCTCATATAAGTGAACACCAGCGCCACCAGAGGAGGCGTGAACGCGCCGCCCCAACGGGCGAACATCCACATGATTCCCTGCGCTTGAACGCGCTCCCGGCCGGGCAGCCAAATGGTGAACGCCTTGGTCAGATTCGGAAAGCAGCCCGCCTCGCCCGCGCCGAACAGAAAGCGGGTGATCACCATCGACAGCCAGCTCCACACGCCGCCGGTCAACGCGGTGAACGCGCTCCACCACAGCACGATGCGCATCAGCACGCGGCGCGGACCGATCGTGTCGCCCCAGTAGCCCCCCGGAATCTCGAAGAGCGCGTAGGCGATGGCGAAGGAGGAGAATACCCAGCCCATCTCCGACCGGTCGAAACCGAGGTCCTTGGAGATGTTCGGAGCGGCCATGGAAATACACACGCGGTCGATGTAGGCGAGGATCGCCAACGTGACGGCGAAGAAGATAACCCAGTACCGGGCGCGCGACGGTGCGAGGCCCGGAGTTTTGCCGGATGCGGCGGGTTGCGTTCGGGTGGCCATAATGACTGCCTATCAAACCACGACCGAAGGCCCTACCGCAACTGGACCTCCCGTTCCATCCAGTCCAGGTACGCGGGCGATCCGTCGACCACGGGAAGAGCCACGATCTCCGGCGCCTGGTAGGAGTGGATCCTGGCGAGTTCCTCCCGCAGCCGGTCGAACCGGGAGCGCACGCTCTTGATGATCAGCACCCATTCGGAGGCCTCCTCCACCTTGCCTTGCCACCAATAGACGCTGGCGGCGCCGGGCACGATCGTCACGCACGCCGCGACCCTCGCTTCCACCAGGTGGCGCGCCACGCGGCGGGCTTCCGCCTCATCGCCGCACCACGACAGGACCACGATTTTGTCCGTCACTTCCCTATCCTCCGAAAGTGGGCTTTGCAATACGACCCGAAATTGGATTATAAGGGTAAGGTACTATGAATCGTCTCGCGAGGCGCGCGCTGTTCGCTCTGTTCCTGTGTGGAGCGGGAGCCTACGCCGTCGCCCAGTTTCGTTCGGACGACGGCTGGCGCGGTGTGTGGAAGAAACACGAACACATCCAGCAACTTCGCGCCGAGATCAAGACGGCCAATGCGCGGAACACGGAATTGTCCCGCCGCATCAAGGCTCTCGACAAGAAGGACGAGATCGAGAAGGAGCAGCATCTGATCGACAGACTCCGCAAGGGCGAGATGCAGTTCCACGTCGAGGAGCCCAAGGTGGAGCCGCCCGCGCCCGCCGTCGAATAGCGCCGCTTCCCGGTGTTATACTTTCGGTGCAATGCACCTGGGTTCCGTCACCTATAACGTCCTCAAGGACCTCGATCTCGAGACGCTGATCGCCAAGCTGGAACAGGCCGGTTTCGAGGCGGTGGAGTTGCGCACTTCGCACAAGCATGGCGTCGAGCCCACCATGCCGCGGGCCGAACGCGAAAAGGTTCGCAGGCGCTTCGAAGCCTCCAAGGTTCGCTTGCTGAGCTACGGCACCACCGCAGAATTTCATTCGCCCGATCCCGCCGTTCGCAAAAAGCACGTCGAGGACGCCAAGCTGTTTATCGATCTGGCGCACGACACCGGCGCGTGGGGCATCAAGGTGCGTCCGAACGGTCTGCCGAAGGAAGTCCCCAAGGAGACCACCATCGCCAACATCGGCGCGGCGTTGCGCGAACTGGGCGACTACGGCGCGGGCAAGGGCGTCGAGATCTGGATGGAAGTGCACGGGCGCGACACGCAGGTCCCCGCGGTGTCGCACGCGATCATGAAAGCGGCGCGCCACAACAATGCCGGCGTGTGCTGGAACTCCAACGCCACCGACGTCGAGGGCGGCAGCGTCAAGAAGAACTTCGACCTGCTGCGGCCGTTCATCAAGAACGTGCACATCAACGAACTCGCCGATCCCAAGTATCCCTGGCGCGAGTTGTTCACGCTTCTGCGGAAATCGGGCTACGACCGCTACACGCTGTGCGAGTGTCAGGAAAGCAAGGAGCCCGACCGCTTCCTGCGCTGGTACAAAGCGCTTTGGACGGAGTTGAACCGGGCTTGATGCGGGCCGCGATCGCGCTCTCGATCGCCGCGGCGCGGCTTGCCGCGGCGCGGCTTGCCGCGGCCGTGCCCACGCCGGAATCGCATTTCGGCCATCGCATGGGCGACGACTACAAGCTGCTCGACTGGAGCAAGGTGGTCTCCTACTTCGCGGCGCTCGAAAAGTCGAGTCCCAAAATCCGCGTGCGCACGCTCGGCCAGACCACCGAAGGGCGCCCGTTCATCGCCGCCTGGATCGCCAATCGCGAAACGATCGCGCAACTGGACAGGCACCGCGACATGCAACGCCGGCTCGCCGATCCGCGCATCACCACCGAAGCGGAGGCGGCGAAGCTGATCGCCGGCGGCAAGGTGGTGGTGATGATCACCTGCTCGATCCATTCGACCGAAGTAGCGTCGACATCCACCGCCGTCGAATTCGCCCACCGCATCCTGTCGGAGGACAAACCCAAGTTCCGAGCGATTCTCGATAATGCAATCTTCATATTGGTTCCGTCGCTGAATCCGGACGGCGTGGACATCGTCACGGAATGGTATCGCAAGACGCTGAAGACGCCATACGAGGGCACGTCGCCGCCGCGCCTCTATCAGAAGTACGTGGGCCACGACAACAATCGCGACTGGTACATCTTCTCGCAACGGGAAACACGGCTCGCCATCTCCCAGCTCCACAACGCGTGGCGCCCGCAGATCGTCTACGACGTGCACCAGCAGGGGACCACCGCGTCGCGCATGTTCGTGCCGCCATGGCTCGATCCCGCCGAGCCGAACATCGACCCGTCCATCGTGCAGTTCTGCAACATGATCGGCGCGGGAATGGCGGCCGATCTCACGGCGGCCGGAAAGAAAGGCGTCGCGATCAACGCGATCTACGATTTCTGGACGCCGGCCCGCCACTATCAGGCTTTCCACGGCGGGCTGAGGATTCTATCGGAGTCGGCGAGCGCGCGCCTGGCTTCGCCCGCGACGGTGAAGTACGAGGAGATTTCGGCCAGCGCCAACGGCTACAATCCGCGCCAGGCTTCCTGGAATCACCTCGAGCCGTGGACCGGCGGCTCCTGGAGCCAACGCGACATCGTCGACTATCAGCTCATCGCCTGGGAGTCCTGCTTGTGGCAGGCGGCCGCGCGGCGCGAGGATCTGCTGCGGAACTTCCACGAGATCCACAAGCGAGCGCTGGCGAAGATGTCGCCGGCGGCCTTCGCGATTCCGGTCCACCAACGCGACCCCGACGCGGCGCGGCAGTTGCTCGAAACGCTCTCGTTCGGACAAATCGAGGTGGAGCGCACCGCCGAGGCCTACTACATCCGGACGTCGCAACCGTACGGACCGTGGGCCAAGGCGCTGCTCGAAAAGCAGAACTACCCCGACCTGCGCGTGTATCCCGGAGGTCCTCCGCGGCGGCCCTACGACGTCACCGCGCACACGCTGCCGATGCTGATGGGCGTCGAGGTGAAAGAAGTGGACTCGGTCCCGTCCGGCGCGGCCCGGACGAGCCAGTTCGAATTCCCCGGCGATCCACTTTCGGCGTCGAACGGCGAGGCGTGGAAGAGCGCGAATCGGCAATGGGCGCGGGGCAGGTCCGTTTGGCGCGATCCGGCGACTGGCGATTTTTCGATGACGGCGCGTCCGGGCTGGGTCGAGAGGAAGCGGCCTCGCGTGGCGCTGTTCAAGAGCCACGTGCCGTCGATGGACGAAGGTTGGACGCGCTGGATACTCGAGCGGTTCGGGTTTGCCTACGGCAGCCTCGGCAACGCGGAGGTGATCGCCGGGAATCTACGAGCCCGGTTCGACGCGATCGTGTTCCCCGATCAGTCGCCCGGCGTGATCAACTCCGGCTACCGGCCCGGGTCGATGCCGGAAGAGTTGGTGGGCGGCATCGGCGACGCGGGCGCTCGCGCGTTGAAGGCGTTCGCCAACGAAGGCGGGACGCTGGTGTTCCTGAACGACTCGGCGCTGTTCGCCGCCGGTCACCTCGGCATCCCCGTACGCAACGTCACCAGGGGCTTGAACTCGCGCGATTTCTACGGCCCCGGCTCGCTGCTGCGCGTAGCGGTCGACACGCGCCATCCGCTCGCCGCCGGGCTGCCGCGGGACCTGGAGGTGTGGTTCGAATCGAGTCCGGCGTGGGACACCGGCAACTCGCCTTATCGGAGCGTTGCGTCTTATGGCGGATCTGGAATATTGGCGTCCGGATGGCTGCTCGGCGAAAAGCACCTCGCGGGGAAGTCGGCCCTGGTGGAAGTGCCGATGGAAAAGGGCCGCATCGTGCTATTCGGAATGCGTCCGCAATATCGCGCCCAAAGTTATCTGACGTTGAAGCTGCTGTTCAATTCGTTTCTGCTGCATGAGTGAACTCCGTCGCCAGGGTGATCCGCGACACCGCGGTCCACCCGCCCGTAAATTAACCTCGAAACCGGTTTCCCCGTCGAGTTCGTCTCGTGGATAATGGAAAGGATATAGCCATATGCGAAGAGGTCTGATCGCTCTCGTTTCGTCCTGCGCCCTGGCCGCCGCCGCGGACGTCAATGTCCTCGAGGAAATCGTTGCCAAGGTCAACAGCGACATCATCACGCGCACCGATATCGAGAAGGGCCGGCAGTCGATTCTGTTCGAGCTCCAGCAACGCGGCGCCAAGCCCGATCAGGTCAAGGAAGCGATGGAGGCGCGCGAGAAAGACGTCCTGCGCGACCGCATCGACCAACTCCTGCTCATCCAAAAGGGCAAGGAGTTGAACATCAACGTCGATCCCGACATCAACCGCCAACTCGGCGAAATTCAGAAGCAGGCGGGCCTCGCCGATCCCGAGAAGTTCCAGGCGTACGTGAAGGAACAGACCGGCATGCCCTACGAAGACTACAAGTCCGAAATGAAGAACAGCATGCTGACGCAGCGGGTGATCCGGCAGGAAGTGGGCGGCCGCATCAACGTTCCGCGCTCGGAGCTGCAGAAATACTACGAGGAGCACGGCAAGGACTTCATCCGCCAGGAGCAGATCTTTCTGCGCGAGATCTTCGTCTCCACCGACGGCAAGGACGCCGTCGCGGCCGCGGCCGCCGAAAAGAAGGCCAAGGATCTCACCGCGCGGGCTCGCAAGGGCGAAAAATTCCCCGAACTGGTGCGCGACAACTCGGAAGCCGATACCGCCAAGAACTTCGGCGAGCTGCCTCCGATGAAGAAGGAGGATCTGCGCAAGGAACTCTCCGACATCGTCTGGACCGCGCCGCGCAACTTCGTCAGCGAGCCCATCAAGCTGGAGAAAGGCTTCCTGATTCTCAAGGTGGAAGAGCGGCACCAGGCGGGCCAGGCCAAGTTCGAGGAAGTGGAGCAGGAGATCATGGAAAAGCTCTTCACTCCCCGCTTCCAGCCGAAGATCCGCGAGTTCCTCACGCAGTTGCGGCAGGACGCGTTCCTCGAGATCAAGGAGGGATTCGTCGATTCCAGCGCCGCGCCGGGCAAGGAAACCAAGTGGACCGACCCCGCGCAGTTGCGCCCGGAGACCGTCAGCAAGGACGATGTGTCGCAAGCGGGCCGCCGCCGCCGTCTGCTGTGGGCGATCCCGATTCCCGGCACGCAAAAGGCCGCCAAGAGCAGCTCCAAGTGAAGTCTCCCTACGCTTCCGAGCTTCAGGCGAACCAGCTCGTCAGCGCCACGTTTCTCGTCCAGTTCAAGGATGTCCGCCAGAAGAAGACCGGTGAATCGTTCCTGAACTTGGTGCTCGCCGATCGCACCGGCGACGTCGAAGCGAAGATGTGGGACAACGTCGACAAGATCGTCGACACGTTCGAGAAGGACGACTTCGTCCGCGTCAAGGGTGTCCCGCAGATCTTCCAGAACCGGCTCCAGTTCACGGTGCACTCGTTGACCCGCGTGGACGATCGCGAGGTGGATCTCGGCGATTTCCTTCCTTCGTCGAAACGCGACCCGGCGGAAATGTTCGCCGAGTTGCGAGGCTTCGTCGCGGCGATGACCAACCCGCACCTCAAGGCGCTGCTCGAGGCGGTGCTTGACGATCCGGAGATCGCCCGCAAAATCCAACGCGCGCCGGCCGCCAAGACTATCCATCACGCCTGGCTCGGCGGACTGCTCGAGCACATCGTGTCGCTCGCCCGGTTGTGCAAGGGCGTGGCGCCGCTGTATCAGGGCGTCGACCAGGATCTGGTGTTGGCGGGCGTAGTGCTGCACGACATCGGCAAGATCGACGAACTCACCTACGATCGCAGCTTCGGATATTCGGACGTGGGCCAACTGCTGGGACACATCCACATCGGACTCGCGATCACCGCGGAGAAGGCCGCGCGCGTGCCGGACTTCCCCGCCCGTCTCCGCGTGCTGCTCGAGCACATGATCCTCAGCCACCATGGCGAGTTGGAGTTCGGGTCGCCCAAGACGCCGATGTTCGCCGAGGCGATGCTGCTGCACCATCTCGACAACCTCGACTCGAAGATGGATTCGGTGCGCGGCGCGGCGGAACGCGAGAACTACTCTTCGAGCAACTTCTCCGGATACGTGCCTTCGCTCGAACGGCAGATCCTTCGCAAGGAGCGGTTCCTCAATCCACCCGCCGCCGGTCAGACCAAGACTTCGGCGGCGCCAAAGCCAGCGGCAAATCAGCAGCAGCGGCCTTCGGCGTCCAACACGGCGCTGGCCGATCAGTTGAAAAAAGCGCTCACGGGGAGTTGACGTGCGCAAGCCCGGTCCGCCGCGGGAGATCCCGCCGCCGCTCGAACTGGAATGCCTGCGCGCGCTTTGGAAAGCCGGCGACGGTTCGGTGCGCGAAGTCCAGGCAGTCTTGAGCGAACAGCGGCCGCTCGCCTACACCACGGTGATGACGCTGCTCGACCGCTTGTCCCGCCGGGGCTTCGCCACGCGCCGCAAGGTAGGACGCGCATTCGTCTACGCGGCCGCGCTCGATCAGGCTCGCGGCCGCGAAGTGGCCGTGCAGGAACTGGTCGCCACCTGGTTCGCCGGGTCGCGCGACGAACTGGCGAGATACCTCGGTGTCGAGACCCCGCCCGTCGAGACCGAGGAACCTGCCGCCTCGCCCGCGGCCAGGCCGCCCGGCGGCCGCATGGACACCACGCTGCTGTAGGATAGACGGTTGGCGCAATCAAGCTCGAGCGCGCAGCCGGTTGGCATTGGCTGGTCCAGCGCGGCCCTGGCGATCTTTGTTTCCATCCTGTGGGGCGGGAACATCGTGTCGCTGAAAATCGCCCTCGCCACGGTTCCGCCTTTCTGGTGCGCGTTCTGGAGGATGGTGCTCGGCGCCGCCGTTCTGTCGGCGTGGGCGCTGTCGCGAGGCGTTCCGCTGCGGCCGCTGAAGGGCGAGGGACGAGGTCTGTTCGGGCTGGGCATGCTGTTCGCCGTCCAGATCGCTCTGATGAACGAAGGCGCGCTGATGACGTCGCCGGCGTTCGGAGAAGTGATTATCAATTCCTACGCGATCTTCGCCAACGTGGTGGCGCACTTCGCGATGAACGAGCGCTTGAACGGCTCCCGCGCGCTGGGGCTGGCTCTGGCGTTCGCCGGGCTTTGTCTGGTCGCGTTCAGCCGGCCGGATTCGGCCCTGGCGCCGAAGCCGCTCGAGGGCAATCTGGTGATGATCCTCTCGTCGATCCTGCTTGGAATCCGCCAGGTGTACACGCGATGGCTGGTGCAAGGCACGCACCCGGCGAGGGCGGTCGTGTGGATGCTGTTGTGGTCGATCCCGGCGTTCCTGCTCGGATCGTTGGTGACCGGCGAGCCGCTCCTTCTCCGCGAACTGACCTGGCGTCCGGTGGCGGCGATCGCTTACCAGGGCGTCGTGGTGGCCGGAGTTTGCTTCGTCGGGTGGGCGTGGCTGTTGCGCAAGCATCCGGCCGGTTCGATCTCGATGTTCTCGTTCCTGGTGCCGTTCGCCGGCATCGCGTTCAGCATGGCGCTGCTCGGCGAACCGCTGCGGAAGGGCCTGCTGATGGGCGCGGCGCTCGCTGTCGGCGGGCTGCTGCTCGTCGCGTTCTCCGGCAGATCCGTCACACGGGACCGGCCGGCAGGTACGGCCGTGCGATCATCGTCAAGATGATGGAGCTGTTCCTCGGCGTCGACGGAGGACAATCGAGCACCACCGCGCTCATCGGCGACGCCGAAGGGCGCGTGCTCGCGTTCGGCCGCGGCGGCCCTTGCAACCACGTCAGCGGACCCGAGGCCCGCGACCGCTTCACCGCCGCCATCGGTGGATGCGTCGCCCAGGCGGCCGTTCGCGCCGGGCTGCCCGAAACCCATCGCCACTTCGCCGCCGCCTGTTTCGGATTTTCCGGCGGGCCCGCCGACAAGCAGCCGCTCATCGAAGAGATGTTCGCGGTGGACCGTCTGTCGGTCACCACCGACGCGCTAATCGCTCTGTCCGGCGCCACCGCGGGCGAGCCCGGCATCATCGCGATCGGCGGCACCGGCAGCATCGCTTTCGGGCGGAACTCCGCCGGAGCCACGGCTCGCGCGGGCGGATGGGGCTATGTGTTCGGCGATGAAGGCGGAGGTTTCGACATCGTGCGTCAAGCGCTTCGCGCCGCGCTGCGCCAGCACGAAGGCTGGGGAGCGCGGACGCTGCTGCACGACCGCCTGCTGGCCGCGACCGGAGCCCACGACGCCAACGATCTGCTGCACCGCTTCTACACTCCGGAGTTTCCCCGCCCTCGCATCGCAGCGATGTCCAAGCTGGTGGACGAGGCCGCGCGCGACGGCGACGAGATCGCGCGGCGCATTCTCGAGAGCGAGGCGCAGCATCTGGCGTCATTCGCGGCAGCGGTTCGCGGACAGATCTTCTCTCCCGGCGAGCCCGCGCGCGTAGCATGGATCGGCGGCGTGTTCCGCTCCGATATCCTGCGCGAACGCTACCGGCTGCTGGTGGAAATGACGGACGGCAATGTCTGTGGCCCACCCGAGTTCGGACCGGCGGCCGGCGCGCTGCTGGAAGCCTATCGCGCCGCTGGATCCAGCCTGCGTCTGAGCCAAGTACCGGAGTTCGAGAAATGATCGCTTTCCTTCTGCTGGCCATGGCAGCCGAACCCGGCTGGCCCGCGGTCGAGAACTACGCGGTGGATCTGCTCCAGCGCTACATCAGGATCGAATCGGTGAATCCACCGGCGGACTCCCGCCAGGCAGCGGCCTTCTTCGAAGCCGAACTGCGCCGGGCGGGCCTCGAGCCGCGCCGGTTCGCCGCGGCCGCGGCTCCCGAAAAGGTGAACCTGCTGGTCCGCCTGAAGGGCCGCGACCCCAAGAAGAAACCCCTGCTGCTGCTCAACCACTTCGATGTCGTGCCCGTCGACCGCGCCGCGTGGGGAGCGGTGAATCCCTTCGGAGGCGAGATCAAGGACGGCGCCATCTGGGGCCGCGGCGCGCTAGACATGAAGGGCATCGGCATCATGCATCTGGTGTCGCTGATCCAACTGAAGAGGCTCGGCATCGTGCCGGCTCGCGACATCGTCATGCTCACGACGCCGGACGAAGAAACCAACGGTACGCACGGAATCGTGTGGATGGCCGATAACCACTTCAAGGAGATCGACGCCGAGTATGTGCTCGACGAAGGCGGCATGGGCACGCGCGACGTCTTCTCGCCGGGTAAGCTGGTGTTCGGCGTGGCGGTGGGCGAGAAGGTGGTGGTCTGGGTGAGGATTCGCGCCAAGGGCACGGCGGGCCATGGATCCCAGCCGATCGCCGGCAACGCCAATCTGCGGCTGCTGCGCGCGGTGGAAAATGCTCTGAACGCGCCCGAAGGCGCCAAGCCGAACCCGGTGGTGGAAGCGATGCGCCACGCGCTGGGCGGGCAGTTCGCCGGTAACAAGTACGTCAATGCGATCCAGCGGAACACGCTGTCGTTGACGACCCTGCGCGCCGGCGTCGGCGATCCACCCAAGGTCAACGTGATCCCATCGAACGCCGAGGCCACGCTCGATTGCCGCCTTCTCCCCGGCGTCAACGTCGCCGAGTTCCTCTCCGAAATGCGCGCGCGTATCAACGATCCCCAGGTGACGGTGGAGTTGATCAACGACCCCGCCGATCCCGGCGCCAGCCGCTCGGACACTCCCCTGTTCGCCGCCATCGGCGCCGCCATTCGCAAGTATCATCCCGGCGCCGTCGTAACCCCGATCCTGGTCCCGCACGGCACCGACTCGGTGAAGCTCCGCAAGCGCGGCATGACCGCCTACGGATTCACGCCCATGATCCTCGACCTCGCCACCGCCGGAACCATGCACAGCGACCAGGAACGCATCCCCGAAGCGGAGTTCCGCAAAGGGCTGAGAATCCTGTTCGAGGTGCTAAAATCGGACTTCTAGCACATGGCCAAACTTTCGATCAAAGACCTCGATTTGAAGGGGAAAACCGTCTTCGTCCGCGTGGATTTCAACGTCCCGCTCACCGAGGACGGACAGCAGATCACCTCCGACAAGCGCATCCGCGCCTCGCTGCCCACCATCCAATACGCGATCGAACAGGGCGCCGGGCTGATCCTGGCGAGCCATCTGGGGCGGCCCAAGGGTAAGCGTAGCCCAACGATGAGCCTCGCGCCATGCGCGGTGCGCCTGGCCGATCTGCTCGGCCGGCCGGTGACGATGGCGCCGGACTGCATCGGACCCGAAGTGGAAGCGATGAAACCCGCTCCCGGCGAGGTCTTGCTGCTCGAGAACCTGCGGTTCCACAAGGAGGAAGAGGCCAACGACCCGGCCTTCTCGAAAAGCCTCGCCTCGTTGTGCGACCTTTACGTCGACGATGCGTTCGGCTCGTCGCACCGCGCCCATGCCTCCACCGAGGGAATGATCGCCTTCGTGCCCCAAGCGGCCGCCGGGTTGCTGATGGACAAAGAGCTCGAGTACTTGACTCTCGCCACCAAGAACCCGCCCCGGCCGTGCGTCGCCATCCTCGGCGGGGCCAAGGTGTCGGACAAGATCGAAGTGATCGAGAACCTGATGAAAGTCGTCGACCGCCTGCTGATCGGCGGCGCGATGGCTTATACGTTCATGCGCGCGCAGGGCCTCGAGACCGGTAAGTCGCTGGTGGAGGAAGACAAGATCGACCTCGCGCGGAACCTGTTGGCGGCGGCCGGGGACAAAATCCTGCTGCCCGTGGATCACGTGGTCGCGGCGGAGTTCAAGGAAGGCGCGGCGAACCACACGGTGGAAGCGATCCCGGCCGGCGAGATGGCGCTCGACATCGGCGCCAAGACAGTGGCGGCCTTCTCCGCCGAGATCGCCGGGGCGAAGACGATTATCTGGAACGGCCCGATGGGCGTGTTCGAAAAGCCGCCGTTCGACAAGGGCACCGTGGCTCTGGCGATGGCCGTGGCCGAATCGGGCGCGGTGAGCGTGGTCGGCGGCGGCGACTCGGAAAAGGCGATCAAGGCAGCGGGCGTTTCCGCGAAGATCTCGCACGTCTCCACCGGAGGCGGCGCTTCGCTCGAATTCCTCGCCGGCATCGAACTGCCGGGCGTCCAGGCGCTGACCGAAAAGTAACTCACTCGCTTAGACCGGCGTCTGGCCGCTCACCGGATGCCGGTACCGGTAGAGGTGAACGCGCACCACCGCGGAGTCCGCCAGATCGGCGTCACGCACCACTCGCTCGTAGTCGCTCCCCTCGTAGTCGTCGAGTTCGGCGAATAGCGGCTCGGGTTCGCGCAGGCGGAAGACTTCGCCGGAAACCCAGCCGTCCACGTCGTCGACCAGTCCCGTGTAGGCCCCTGTCCGGTACACTTGGCCGCGGACTCGCGCCGTTCCCACGAAATCCGACTGGGCGTGAAGCTTCCGCGCCCAGTCGTTGTCGCAACCGCGGCGCAACGTGCCGTAGACGAACAGCAGGTCGATCATCGCGCCGGCCGCATCACTTCGATGTCCTTGAACCACACCTCGAGCGGCAGGCGCGGATTCGACTGCAAGGCGAACCGCCCCGTCAAGCGGCCGGGATCGTCCAGCGACTCGGTCATCTTTTTTCCATTGACGTGCACCACGATGCGGCGGCCCTGCGCGGAGATCGTCAGTTCGTTCCAGTCGAGCGGCCGCCACTCCGGATTCTTGTCCGGTTCGCCGGTGTGTTGCAGCCAGCCGCGAGTCCCAGGAGCCTGCAAACCGCCGGGATCGCGCGTCGGATCCACCTCCACTTCGAACCCCATCTCCTTCGCGCTGGGCGCTCCCATCCGGAAGAAGACGCCGCTATTCCCCTTCGAGATCTTGTACTGCATGCGCAGGGTGAAATCGCCGAATTCGTCCTCCGAGATCAGGAAGCCGCGATTGGTGGTTCCGCCGGGCTGCACGCCCTTCAATGCGCCGCCCTCCACCGCCCACTCTCCTCCGCCGTCCTTCTTCCAGCCCTTCATCGTGGAACCGTCGAAGATGCGCTTCCACTCGTGCCCGCCCAGATCGTCAATGCGGATGTTCCGCCAGCGAACCTCGGCGGGCTTGTCGCCCTTGAAGGAGTGCACCTGCAAGGCGATGAAACCGGTGAGATCCATCGAATCGACGAGCTTGGCGCACGGCACTCCGTTCACCCACGTCTGAATGAAATCTCCGCGAGCCTCCACGCGATACTTGTTCCACTCGTTGTCGCGGAACGCCTTGCTGGCGGTGGGATCGGAGGATATATTGGCGACCCATCCGCGCCGCGCCTCGTCGTAGATGCCGCCGGACGAGCCCGACTCGGCGGTGGCCGTCTCCACCTGATAGCCGTGGACGCGCCCGGCGGGATGACGGACGCGGCGGGCGCCCTTGTTCTCGGTCACCACTTCCTGATCGGACTTGTACTGGTGGCTGCGGATCTGCACGCCGGAGTTGAGCGCGGGCTCGGTCTTGGTCTCGTACTCGAGAATGAAATCTCCGTATTCCCGGTCCGAGCAAAGGAACGAGTTCGGACTGCCTTCCGCGGTGCGGCCCACGATTTCGCGGTTCTCGACGCGATAGGTTGCCTTGCCGTTGCATTGATGCCAGCCCTTCAGGGTCTTGCCATCGAACATCGGCTTCGGGGCCGCGGCGGCGAACGCGGCGGAGATCAACAGGAGCACGAGGCGCATTCCGGTATCCTATCAACGATGCCGCGGTCCGTGCTCTTTCACAAGCCGTACGGCGTGCTGAGCCAGTTCACGCCGGAGGCCGGACATCGTACGCTGCGCGACTTCATTCCGATTCCCGGCATCTACGCAGCCGGGCGGCTCGACCGCGACAGCGAGGGTCTGCTGCTGCTCACCGGCGACGGCGCCTTGCAGCACCGCCTCACCGATCCGCGATTCGGCCACCCGCGAACCTACTGGGCGCAGGTGGAGCGCGAGCCCTCGGCGGACGCGATCCGCCAGTTGGCCGGCGGATTATCGATAGACGATTATCGTACGCGGCCCGCCAAGGCGAAACTGCTCGCCGAACCTCCGGCCGTCCCGCCGCGCGACCCACCGATCCGCTTTCGCAAGTCCGTGCCCACCGCCTGGATCGAGTTGACGCTCACCGAGGGCCGCAATCGCCAGGTGCGGCGCATGACCGCGGCGGTGGGCCATCCCACGCTCCGTCTGATCCGTTGCGCGATCGGCGGGATCGGCATCGGCGGCCTGGCTCCCGGCGAGTGGCGCGATCTCACGGCTGGGGAAGTAGAACGCTTACACCTGATCGGGGGCATCCCCTAACCCCTCCATGAGCAATAAACCTTAGCGTTTTTTCTGCTCGGTTTTCTCCGAAAAGCGCGCATATCGCAGCAAGGGGATTTCCCCCCTCGGAGGACATCTTGAGATCGACACGCCTTTCGTGGTGTTTCGCTCTGCTTTCCGCCGGTGCACCGTGGCTCCACGGACAATCCGGCGTCATTGAAGTCTATTCCAGCGGCTCGGTCGCCGTGGGAGCAACCCGCCAACTGTCGGCCTACGTGAGTGTGTCGCCGAACACCATCGTGTGGTCCGTCAACGGCATCAACGGAGGCAACTCGACCTACGGTACGATCAGCGCCTCCGGCCTATATGCCGCGCCCGCCGCGGCGCCACCCGACAACGTCGTCACGGTACGCGCCACAAGCACGGCCTTCGCGGCCAAGTTCGGTTCGGCGTCGATCGCCATCACCCAGAAGGTTCCCTGGGTTTGGAGCACCAACCCGTCGAGCTTCCCCGCGGGCACGGTGACGCTCAACGTCAACGGCGCCGCGTTCGTGCCGACGACGATCATCAAAGCCGGCGGACAAGCGTGGGCGACCACCTATGTCTCGCCCACCTCGCTCAAAGCGACGGGCACGGTGAACGCCACCGGTCCGCTCGCCATCACCGCTACCAACCCGGGGAACGGCGCGGTCACCAGCCAGCCGTTCATGGCCACCGTGACCGCTCCGCCACCGCCTGCCCCGCCCACCATCAGTTCGATCAATCCGTCGAGCGTGCAGGCCGGCGCCTTCTCGCTGACCATCCTCGGGTCGGGCTTCGTCGCCGGATCGCAAGTCAGCATCGGCGGACAGGCCGCGGCAACCACCTACGTCTCGGCATCGCAACTGACCGCGCCCGGATCGACCAACGCCGCCGTGGGCACGTTGATTCCGGTCACCGTCGCCAATCCGGCGCCCAACGCCGCCACGTCGAACGCCTTCAGCATCAAGGTAGCGGCCACCCCCGCGCCCAACGTGTCGAAGATCAAAGCCGGCCGCTTCCTCGAGCAAGCCGCCTTCGGACCGACGCCCGCCGAAATGGACAAGATCCTGCAGATGGGCACGGACGCGTGGCTCGACCAACAGCTCACGATGGCCGAGACTCCCATCCCGGTTCCGGCGTCCATGGGAGAAGCGCGAGGCCAATACCTCAACCGGCTGGCGCACGCGCCAGACCAGGTCCGTCAGAAAACGATCTGGGCGTTAGGGCAGATCATCGTCGTCTCCTCGAACAAGAACAACTACCCCGCCGAGTACGTTCCTTACCTACAGATCCTGAGCAAGCACGCCTTCGGCAACTATCGCGCGCTGCTGCGGGAGATCGCCACCAGTCCCCAGATGGGCAAGTACCTCGACATGGCGAACAGCATCAAGCCGGGGCCCACCAGCCAGCCGAACGAGAATTTCGTGCGCGAATTGAAGCAGCTCTTCACGATCGGACTGTATCAATTGAATCCGGACGGGTCGAACGCGCTCGACGGCCAAGGCAAGCCAATCCCCACGTACTCGCAGAACGACATCCGCCAGTTCGCCCTGGCCGCCACCGGTTGGACCTATCCAGGCGCCAACGCGACCGGCATCAACTGGGAGAACTTCTCGGGTCCGTTGCAACCGCGGCCCACCCTTCACGACACCACGGCCAAGACGCTGCTCAACGGCGCGACGCTGCCGCCGGGCCAGACTCCCGACCAGGATCTGGACGGATTCCTCGACAACCTGTTCCTCCATCCGAACACGGCTCCGTTCGTGGCGACGAGGCTGGTCCGCGCGTTCGCGTCGAGCAACGCGTCTCCCGCGTTCATCCAGCGCGTGGCGGCGGTGTTCGTCAACAACGGCGCCAACGTGCGCGGCGACCTGAAGGCGGTGGTCAAGGCGATCCTCACCGATCCCGAGGCGCGTCAGGACACGGCCACGCCCAATCAGGGCCGGCTCAAGGATCCGATCTACCAGACGATCGCCTTGACCCGCGCGTTGAACGGCCAAGTCTCGGCCAGCAACCAGCGCGTCTACCTGTTCGTCGGAATGGGACAGATGCCGCTCACCCCGAATTCGGTGTTCGGTTTCTACTCTCCGATGTACCGCATTCCCGGCTCGGCGCTGTTCGGACCCGAGTTCCAGATCTACTCGCCCACCGAAGCGGTGCTGCGGGGAAATCTATTCCAGGAGATCCTCTCCGGTTACGCCGCGGGCGATTTCTCCGCCGACCTCACCCCGTTCCAGGCGGTGGCGGGCAACACCGCTCAACTGGTGGACGCGGTGGACGACGTGTTGACCTACGGCCGCATGGGCTCGCCCCTGCGGGCGGCCATCGCCAAGGCGGTGGACGCGCAGAACGACAACTCGCAGCGGGTCTTCACGGCGTTGTATTTGGGCGCCCTTTCCGGGCAATACGCGGTTCAGTACTGAGGAGGAAACAATGCAAACGACAAGAAGGAACTTCTTGAAACTCGCCGCCGGCCCGGCCGCGACGCTCGCCGGATTCTCCCGGTTCGGGGCCATGAACGCGCTCGCGCAAGGCGGCGGCTACAAGGCGCTCGTCTGCGTCTTCATGTTCGGCGGAAACGACGGCCATAATACGGTGATCCCCAAGACGGCCGCCGAATTCAATAACTACAGGACCATCCGGGGCAATCTGGCCTTACCGGACCAGAACACCCCGGTGCTGGACGTCACCACCGGCAACGGCGTGATGTACGGGCTCAACGGCGGCATGAACGGCATCCATCCGTTCTGGGCGCAGAAGAAGCTCGCCATCGTCGCCAATACCGGCCTGTTGGTTCAACCCACCACGCGCGCGCAGTACCTCGCCAATGCCGCGCCGGTTCCCACCAACCTGTTCTCCCACTCCGACCAGACGCAGCAGACGCAAAGCGGAATCGCCACCGCATCGGGCGGCACCGGATGGGGAGGAAGAACCGCCGACGCGGCCCAGGGGTTGAACGGCGCGTCCACATTCCCCGCCGCGATCTCGATGTCCGGCCCCGCGCTGTTTTGCACCGGCAGCATCGTGAAGGCGGCGAGCCTGGTCCCCGGCTTCGACCTCACGCCGGCGGGAATGAACGTCTGGCCCGCCTCGGCGGCGGCGGCGCGAATGACCGGACTTCAGGAGGTGCTGGCGCTCGACTCCGGGCTCTCCCTGGTTCAAGCGGCCAACAAGGTCCGCAAGGACGCGATCGACCTGAACGCGATGCTGAAGGGTCTGTCGTCGTCCAACTCGCTGCCGGTGACGTTCCCCGGAACCAGCATCGGCCAGCAACTCCAACAGGTGGCCCAGATCATCCAACTGCGCGCACAAACGGGAATGTCGCGCCAGGTGTTCTTCTGCACCTTGGGCGGATTCGACACCCATGGAAACCAGTCGTGGACGCACTGGGACCTGCTGACCCGGATGTCCGCCGCGATGGGAGTGTTTCAGGCCGCCATGGACGCGATGGGGCTCAGCGGACAGGTGACCACCTTCACCGAATCCGAATTCGGGCGGACGCTGCAACCCAACACGTCCGGCACCGACCATGGCTGGGGCAACCACCACTTCGTCATGGGAGGCGCGGTCAAGGGCGGTGAAATGTACGGGACCTTCCCGCAAATGGCGCTCGGCGGACCCGACGACGCCGGCTCTCGTGGAGCGCACATTCCCACCACCGCGCTCGATCAGTACGGCGCGACGTTGGGCAAGTGGTTCGGGCTCGACCCGGCGGCGCTGGCGGCGGTGTTTCCCAACCTCGGCAACTTCGCCGTGAAGGACCTGGGCTTCCTCGCCTGACCGTAGGCCGCGCGATCCCCGGCGAACGGCCCGGGGATCGCGCGGTCAATTTTCGGTGAATCGCGCTGCCACGAGCCGAGAGCTCAGAACGGAACGTCGTCGTCGGAAACGCCCTGGCCACCGTAATCGGGAGCCGGGGCGGCGGACGGTTTCGGTTGCGGCGGGCGCGCGCTGCGCGGCATCGACACCGGCTGGTTGGACGCGTAGCCGCCACCGCCGCCGAAGCCGGCCGGCTCGCCCATTTCGGGTCCACCGCCGCCCTCGCCGCGGCCGCTCAGCAGGATGACGTCGTCGGCCACTACTTCGGTGACGTAGCGCTTGTTGCCGTCCTTGTCATCGTAGGTCCGCGTGCGGAGCTTGCCCTCCACGTAGACCTGCTTGCCCTTCGTCAGGTAGCTAGAGATGTTCTCCGACTTCCACAGCACGATGTTGTGCCAGTCGGTCTCCTCTTTCCACTCGCCGGTCTGCGTGTCTTTGAACCGCCGGTTGGTGGCGAGGGTGAAGTTCGTCACCGCGCTTCCCGCGGTGGTGAATCGCGTGTCGGCGTCCTTGCCGAGGTGGCCAAGGAGGATCACTTTGTTGACGCTACGGGATGCCATAGGCTAATGACAGGGTATCACGCCGGCGCGCCGTTTTCCGGCGCCTCCCGCAGCAGATTCAGAAACGACTGCGTGGCGCGATTCAGCTTCTTCCGTCGCAGGTGCAAAATTCCCAACGGCCGCGAAAGACCCGGCGACAGCGGCACCGCCCGCAAGCGTCCCTGCTCGATGTCGGGACGGAGAATGCGCGCCGGCAGAATGCTCAACCCCTCGTCGAGCGCCACGGCCTGCTTCATCGTCTCGATATTGTCGAAGTGCATCACCACCTTCACCGTCACGTTGGCGTCGCGCAAGAACCGGGCGACGTCGCGGCTGACGGGCAGATCGTCGTCGAAGCCGACGAAGTTCCGGCCGCGCAGATCGGCCGGACTCAACACCGCCGCTCCCGCCAGCGGATGACCGGGCGCCAGCGCCACCACCATGATCTCGTCGCGCCACGGGATCGCCTGGATATCCTTGCTCTGCTCGGGATAGCTCACCAACCCGAGATCGGCCCGGTCCTGGCGGACCGCCTCGTAAACCTTCTCCGGCCGCAGGTAATCCACTTGAAGATGCGCCGACGGATAACGTTGGGCGAACGCGCGTTCGAGACCCGCCATCTCCGATAGCCCCACCGAGTAGATCGAACAGACGCGGACCAGCCCTTCCACCGTTCCCTTCAACCGTTCCAGACCCACGTCGAACTCATGCCGCACCGACATCACGTGGCGGCAGAAATCGGCGTACAGGCGGCCCGCCTCCGTCAACCCCAGCGGCCGCGTGGACCGGTCCACCAGAGAGGTCTCGAATTGCCGCTCGAGTTCCCGCAGATGCTGGCTCGCGGCGGACTGGCTCACCGAGTTCAGTTGTGCCGCCTTGCTGACGCTCTTGGTCTGCGCAAGATCGCGGAACAACTGGATTTGATCCAATGTCACAGCGGCCAGTGTAGCATAAGACCGCCTTATGGAAAGCGGTTGGCAACTTCCGTGGAACTAATTTTATTCGCTCATCAGGAAGATCAGCGGGCGCACGTCGTCTTCCGGCGTCCACTCCCAATACTTGACGAGAATGGTATAGACCATCAGACCGGTCTCGCCCTCGCCGAAAATCAGGTACCGGAACGCTTGCGACACCAGATTCTGGCGCGACAACCCGAGGAACAGGCGGACCGGGTCGATCAGTTCACTAACCGTCGCGATCGTGTTGGCGATGGCGATGGCTCCAGTTACCTTGATGTGGTAGTTATCGCCCTCCCGCCGGAGCCGCAACGAGAGGTCCGACATGAAGTCGCTGCGATTGTCCATCAACTCGATATTGAGAAACGCGATGGGACCGTCGATCGCGTAGTGCTTCTTCAATTCCTGCGATTTACGGCGCCGGGTTTCCAGGTCGAAACTGCGGACCGGAGCCAGATTCACCTTTTTGCCGCTGATCTGGGGCCACAGATCCGCCGACTCCTGGTCCACGAACGCGACGCGCGCCACCCGCAACTCGGTGGCGCGGCCGTACCGGCTGATCGCGCTGAATACCAGCGTCACCAGGATGAATATGCTCGCGATGATCAAGCCGTCGGGGCGTTTCAGCACGTTCTCCCACAGCACGAAGGCGAACACGCCCGCGACAATCCAGCAGTAGAGGCCCCCTCCCCGCGATCCCTCGCGCCAAAGCGCCAGTGCCGCGGCCACGGCCGCGGAGAGCATCAGAACCAGCACCCCGGTCGCATAGGCGCCGCCCTGCGCGTTGACGTCGGCCTTGAACGCCACGGTGACCACGATGTCCACGGCGAACAGCACCAGCACCAGCGGGCGCGAGTAGGCGACCCAGCGCGGAGCCATGCCGAATCGAGGCAGATAGCGCGGTACCAGATGCAGCAGACCCGCCATCGCCGAAGCGCCCGCGAACCACAGGATCAGGATCGTCGAGACGTCGTAGAGCGTGCCGAAGCCCACTCCCATGAGTTTGTGCGCCAGATAGGCGATGGCGCGGCCGTTGGCCTTTCCGCCCGCCTGGAAGTCGGCGGCGGGTATGAGCAAACTGGTGACGAAGCTCGACAGCATCAGCATCACGCTCATGATGAGCGCCGCCGCCGCCAGCAGTTTCCGGGTGTTGCGGATCCTGCCCTTGGGCTCGTGCGCGCCGTCGCCCGGATCGCCCTTGATCAGCGGCATCACCGAGGCGCCGGTTTCGAATCCCGAGAGGCCCAGCGCCAGTTGCGGAAACACCAGGCCGGCGGCGATCGCGACATCGGTCCAGGAGCCCTTGGCATTGATCGCGTTCTGCCAATTGGCGAGCGCTTCCGGATGCTCGAAGCACTCCTTCACCGCGCGGACCAGAATCACCAGATTGAGCAGCAGGTACGGAATGGTGACCGCCGACGCCAGCCCGATGGCCTCATTGAAACCGCGCAGAAAGACCGCCGTCAGCACCGCCAGCAGGCCGAGCGTGAGCCAAATCTGGTGATCGCCCAGGTAGGGGTGCAGGAACGGATTGTGGATGGCGTGCTCGGCCGCGTCGGCGGCGGAAAGCGTCATCGTGATGACGAAGTCGGTGGCCGCGAAACCGAGCAGCGCCAGGACGAACAGCTTCCCGCCCCATCCCGGTAACAGATTCTCGAGAAGCGCGATGGACCCGTGTCCCGCGTACGAGCGCCGCGCCACTTGCGCGTAGATCGGCAGCGCGCAGAACAGCGTCACCAGGATCAGGAACGCCGTGGCCACCGGCGACAATACGCCCGCGGCCAGCAACGCAATGCCCGGCTGGTAGCCGAGCGTCGAGAAGTAGTCGACGCCGGTGAGCCACAGCACCATGTACCAGGGATGGGCCTGATCGTCGCTATGAACTTCGTGATCCAGCCGCCCCCCCTGGAGCAACCACCCGCGGACGCCATGACTGGGCGGCTCCACGGTTTCCGCCGTGGGCAGTTCGGGCAGGTACGACTTTGGCTGACGGGACATTCTCTCTATCGTAGCGTGTGCCGTCCGGCTGCTATGATGGCAGGTTCATGAGCCGTATCGATACCATCCGCTCCATTCTCGATCAGGATCCCGGCAATTCGCGCGTCCGGTACATGCTGGCGATGGAACTGACCAATTCGGGCGACTTGGCGGGCGCCGCCGAAGTCTTCGGAGAGGTGATCGAGCGCGACGCCAACTACAATGCCGCGTATTTCCACGGCGGCCAGACGCTCGAAAAACTGGGACGCATCGACGCGGCCCGCGACCTGTACCGGCGTGGCATCGACGCCGCGTCGGCCAACGGCGACAGCCACACGCGATCCGAGTTGCAGGGCGCGCTCGACATGCTGGGCGGCTGAATCGGGGATAATCGACGGATGAACGCTCGCGCGATCGTCCTGTTTTTCGCCGTCACGCTCGCCGCTCAGACCCCAGCGCCACCGAACATCGCGGGGTTCCGGCCGGAATCGGCCCGCATGCAGGCTGGACTCGAGGCCCGCTTCGACCAGTCCGTGAACCGGGGCAACTTTCAGCAATGGCTGAAGCGGCTTTCCGCCAAACCGCACCACGTCGGCTCGCCCGGAAGCCGCGAAGTGGCGGAATATATCGCCGCCCAGTTCCGCGATTGGGGCTACGAAACCAAGATCGAAACTTACTATCCTCTCTTCCCCACGCCCAAGTCGCGGCTGCTCGAGATGGTGGCGCCCCAAAGGTTCACGGCGAGAATCGAGGAGCCTGGGGTGGAAGGCGACGAGACCAGCGGCATCAAGCAGGATAACCTGCCCGTCTACCACGCCTACTCGACCGATGGCGACGTAACCGGCGATCTGGTGTATGTCAACTACGGGCTGCCAGACGATTATCGCAAGCTTCGCGAGATGGGCATCGGCGTCCAGGGCAAGATCGTCCTGGCGCGCTACGGAGCGTCGTGGCGCGGCATCAAGCCCAAGGTAGCCGCCGAAAACGGCGCCATCGGATGCCTGATTTACTCCGATCCGCGCGACGACGGCTTCTTCCAGGGCGACGTCTACCCCAAGGGCGCCTGGCGTCCACCGCACGGCGCGCAACGGGGCAGCGTCATGGATATGCCGGTGTTCCCCGGCGATCCGCTCACACCCGGCCTGGCAGCGACCGACCCGAATCGTCCGCCCGATCCGAAGCAGGCGTCCACGGTCACCAAGATCCCTGTCATGCCCATCTCCTATGCCGACGCCGAGCCTCTGCTTCGCGCCTTGGCCGGACCGGTGGCTCCCACCGACTGGCGCGGCGCACTGCCGCTGACCTACCATGTGGGACCCGGACCGGCGCGCGTCCACCTGAAACTCGCGTTCGAATGGAAACTCGCGCCGGCGTACAACGTGATCGCGCGTCTGACGGGCAGCGAAAAGCCCGATCAATGGGTGCTGCGAGGTAATCATCACGACGGCTGGAACTTCGGCGCGGCCGACCCGGTGTCGGGAATGATCTCGGTGATGGAAGAGGCTCGCGTGGTGGCGGAACTGGCCAAGGCCGGCTCGCGTCCCAAGCGGACCTTGATCTACATGGCGTGGGACGGAGAAGAGCCCGCCCTGCTCGGATCCACCGAATGGGCCGAGCACCACGCGGACGAACTGCGCAAGCATGCGGTGGCCTACGTCAACACGGACGGCACTTCGCGCGGATTCGTGGCGGCGGGCGGAGCCTCGGTTCTGGAGCTGTTCGCCAGCCAGACCGCGCGCGATCTCACCGATCCGCAGACCAAGGCGAGCGTGCTCGACCGCTACATTGCGCGCCGCAAGGTGTCCCGGCAGGAGCCCGAGTTCCAGTTGCCGCCGCTCGGATCGGGCTCCGACTATACCGTGTTCCAGCACCACCTCGGCATCCCGAGCATCAACTTCAGCTTCGGAGGCGAAGGGGGAGGCGGCGGAGTTTACCACTCCAATTACGACTCCTACGATTACTATGTGAAGTTCGCCGATGCCGACTTCCAATATGTGGCGGCGACCACCAAGCTCGGGGCGCGGATGACGCTCCGCCTTGCCAACGCCGATTGGATCCCCTTCCGGTTCGATGCAACCGCCAAGGCCGTCCGTGTTTGGACCGCCGAAGTGATCAAACTGGCGGACGACGCGCGGGAGGAGACCAGGAAAAAGAACGAACCGATCTCGAGCGGCGCGCTGAAGCTCTCCGCCGATCCGCGCAAGGCCTACGTGATGCCCGAGCCCGAGGCGGAGGTTCCCTTCCTGAACCTCTCGCCGTTGAGGAACGCCTCGGCGCGCCTGGACAAGGCAGTCGCGGCGCTGGCGAAAGTGGACCCTGCCAAACTGGACGCGGCCCGCCTGGAAGCTCTGGACGCCGCGTTGCGGGTGGCCGAGCGGAAGCTGACCCACGCCGAGGGTCTACCGCGCAGGCCGTGGTTCAAGCACGTGCTGCACGCTCCCGGCTTCTACACCGGTTATGGAGTGAAGACGCTGCCGGGCGTGCGCGAGGCGATCGAACAGCGATCCTGGCGCGAGGCCGAGGAACAGGCGGTTCACGCGGCTAGAGCGATCGAAGCCTACGCGGACTGGATCGCGTCGGCCGCGGCCGCGGCGGGTAACTGAGATGCGCAGGCGGACCTTTCTCGCTTCTGGCGCCGCCTTGGCCGCTCCCGCCGCGCCCAGGCGGATCGCCGCCGTGATCACCGAGTACCGGCCGCTTTCCCACGCCGATGTCGTGGTGGGCAAGTACCTGGACGGCTTCAATCACGACGGTCAAGGCCCGTATCCCGGTTCCAAGATCGTTTCGATGTCCACCGAGCAGGTTCCGAAGAACGACATGAGCCGCGAGAAAGCGGCCAAACATGGCATCCCCGTATTCGGGACGGTGCGCGGCGCCTTGACGCTCGGAACGGGCAAGTTGGCGGTCGATGGCGTGCTGGTGATCGGCGAGCATGGCGAGTATCCGCTGAACGAGGCGGGTCAGAAGCTCTACCCGCGATTCGAGCTGTTCCTGAAGGTCACCGACGTGTTCCGCGAGTCCGGGCGCTCGGTTCCGGTCTATACCGACAAGGCGCTGTCGTGGGATCGCGGCCAGGCCCGGCGCATGGCGGACATCTCGCGCGAACTCGGGTTTCCGGTGATGGCCGGCTCGTCGATTCCCGTGGCTTACCGGCAGCCGAACCACGACGTTCCCCTCGGAGCCCCGTTCCGCCATGGCGTGTCGATTTCGTTCGGCGGACTCGAGGGCTATGGCTTCCACGGACTCGAAGGCCTGCAGTGCCTGATGGAGCGGCGCGCCGGAGGCGAGACCGGGGTCGCGGCGGTGCGGTGCGTCGAGGACGACGAGTGCTGGCGGTTCCTCGACACGACCCCTTGGGCGCGCCGCCTGTTCGACGCCGCTCTCGCCAGATCGGAAACGCGCAAACCGGGATCGCCGCGCGACCACGTGAAGAAGCCCGCCGTGTTCTTGCTCGAATATCGCGACGGCGCACGGGGAGCGGTCTTCCAAATGCCGGGCCTGGTGGAAGATTGGACGGGCGCGGTGGACGCGGATTTCTCGGTGTTGTTCAAGCTGCAGCGGTTCGGCGCGCGGCTCCACTTCGCGTGCCTGATTCAGAACATGGAGAAGATGTTTCAGACGGGCCAGCCGCCCTACCCGGTGGAACGAACGCTACTCACCGGCTGCGCGCTCGATCTGCTGCTGCTCTCCAAAAGGAAAGGCAACGCGCGGATCGAGACCCCGGAACTCGCCATCGCGTACAAACCGGCCCAGGGTCCGTGCTACTGCCGCACGGGATGGTCCGCCGATGGGAAGATAATTCTGTGACCGAACGTATCGTCCTCACTGGCTCCGATCTCCGCGTATCGAGACTCTGCTATGGCAACATGACCTTCGGGTCGCAAACCGGCGAGGCGGAAGGAGCGCGCATCGTCGACGCCTGCCTGGCCAACGGCATCGACTTCATCGATACCGCAAACGTCTACAACAAGGGCGCCGCCGAGGAGATGCTGGGCAAGGTCCTCGCCGGACGGCGTTCGCGCATTGTGCTGGCGAGCAAGGTGCGCGGCGTCATGGGGACCGGTCCCAACGAAAGCGGGCTTTCGCGAGCGGCGATCTTCAAGGCCATCGACGCGTCGCTCCAGCGGCTGAAGACCGACTATCTCGACCTCTATTATTTGCACCAGCCCGACTACTCGGTACCGCTCGACGAGACTCTCGGCGCGTTGGACGAACTGGTCACGCTCGGCAAGGTCCGCCACCCGGCGATTTCGAACTACGCCGCCTGGCAGGTGGCGCAGGCCCGGCATCTGGCGAGCCGGCGAGGCTGGAAGCCGATCCGCGTTGCGCAGATGATGCACAACCTGATGGCGCGCGGCCTCGAGCAGGAGTTCGTGCCGTTTGCGCGCGATTACGGTGTGTCGCTGGTGGTGTACAATCCGCTCGCCGGAGGGCTGTTGACTGGTAAACAGCAGCGCGAAGCGCCGCTACCCGGCACGCGTTTCGACAACAACCAGATGTACCTGGACCGCTACTGGCATCCCGACTTCTTCGACGCCGTGGAGGGCCTGAACGCGGTGGCGCAGCGATGTGGGAGGTCCACGATCAGCCTCGCGTTGAACTGGCTCCTGCATCACACCTCCACCGCGTGTGTCATCCTGGGCGCCAGCAAGCTCGAACAGTTGGAGCAGAACCTGAAGGCGAGCACCGAGGGCCGCTTGCCCGACGAGGTGGTAGCCGAGTGCGACGCGATTTGGGCGGGCTTGCGCGGAGTGACGCCAAAATATAACCGGTAGTTCATCTCCGCGCTCCGCGCGCCCGTTCGAGGTCGGCTTTCAACTGCCGCATGATCTTGTCGGCGACATCCGCGCTGGCGCCTTTGAACTTGGCGCCCAGACTCTCCTTGGTCGCCGACCAGATCACGTCGCCGTTCCGGGCGACCAGCCGCACCGACGCCGCGGCTTCGTGCTTACGCTCGCGAATATCCGTCGATTCATTCTGCCCGATCCCCACCGACGCGTAGCGCCCGGTTCGCGAACCGCCAGATCCGCTTTGGCCGGAGATCGACGCACGGCCGGAGACGCTGTCGCGGGAGACGAACCGGTCCGTGAACACCAGGTCCTCCGCCGAGCCGCGCAGGATCGCGTCGGCCTTGGTCTCGTCCTCGGTGATGGCAAGAAGTCCGCCAGTGTGGATCGCGGCCACGATCATGTCGCGGAGGTGGGCCGCGGTCTCACCTCCTATGAGGCGGTCGACGAAAATCTTCCGCACCGACGCCAGTTGCGCGCCCGGATCGGGTTCCGATGCCGAGGCCAGAAGCAGGAAGCAGACGGCGGCGCTCATCCCCTACCTGACTTTCGCGATTCCTCGTCCTGGTATTGGACGCGGAGGCCGGTTCGGGCCTCGAGGCTCGCCAGAATTCCCCGGACATGCGTCTTGTCGAGCCGGAGCACCAGCGCCTGCTGTTTGCCGTCGGCATCCTGGAAACCGACTGTGAGGAAGTGCCGGCGAGCCTTGCTCAGCAGGAAGATCGGAGAGACCAGCACCGCCATGACGATGCGGCGGCTCGCGTTTTGGCCGTACTCGAGCAGGTTGATGCGGTCGTAGGAGATTTCGACCCGAGTCTTGCCGGAAAGGAAAACCATGCCCGGTGCGCTGGTGTGCAGCCGCCCGTCCAGGCCGGCCTTGCACTGCGCGACTGTACCGCCGACGTACTCCGCCTTGCCGCTCGTTTCTCCTTTGCAAACAATGGATAACAAAAGAAAGCTGAAGAGAAAAATAACCGAATGGACCATGAGAAAACACCCTCGGGATAATAGTGCGGCCGAGGGGCGGGAATTCTCAATTCCCCTAGCTAAAATAAAAAGGAGTAGAACTCTCGCTGGAAGGAAAGCGTCAATATGTTTGGAGTGGACCTGGACAAGCAACAAGGGGAAGCGGCGCCCATGCCGGATGAACTCCCCGCCGGCGTGATCGTCAGCCCCGACACGCGGCGCGACAACCGTATTCCCCCTGGGCAATCGCGCACCCGCAAGTGGCCCGTCCTGGACGCAAGTGGGGCGCCCCGGATGAATCTGGCCAAGTGGGAGTTGAAAGTCTGGGGGCTGGTGAACGAGCCCGCCAAGTGGGACTGGGCTGCGTTTTCGAAGCTGGAGAAGGTGAAGGTTTTCGCCGATTTCCATTGCGTGACCCGTTGGTCTCGCCTAGGCAACGTCTGGGAAGGCGTGTCGACCCGCAAACTCGTCGAACTGTGTGGCGGCGTCAAGCCCGAGGCGAAGTTCGTGCTGGCGCACGGCTACGACCACGGCTGGACAACCAACATGCCGCTCGACGAGTTCCTGGAAGAGGATGCGCTGGTGGCCTTGACCCACGACGGCGAGGAGCTGGCGCTGCAGCACGGTGGTCCGGCGCGGCTGATCGTCCCGAGGCTTTACGCGTGGAAGAGCGCCAAGTGGCTCGGCGGACTCGAGTTCCTGTCCGCCGACGAGGCGGGATTCTGGGAGCGCAACGGCTACCACATGAACGGCGATCCGTGGAAAGAGGAGCGTTTCGGCTGGCAAGGATGACCACCAGGAGGAAAGTGTTGACTGGATTGGGCGTGGCCGCACTGGGCGGCTCGGCGGCGGCGGCTTACCGCGTCGCGCCGTCGTTCTGGCATCAGATGGCGCGCGACTTGTCGCGTCCGGTGAACCCTCCGCGATTCGCGCCCGATCCGGCGAAGTGGCCCGATACCGGAATCCATGCGGCATGGCTCGGCCATAGCACGGTGTTGCTGAAGATCGAGGGGACGACAGTCATCACCGACCCGGTCTTCAGCCATCGGGCGGGGATCGATTTGTGGATCGCCACGCTGGGCATCAAGCGCCTGGTGCAGCCGGCGATCCTGCTCCACCGGCTGCCGAAGATCGATCTGATCCTGCTATCCCATGCTCACATGGATCACTTCGATCTGCCGTCGTTGCGGGCGCTCGAATCCAAGGGTACGCAGGTGATCACTGCTTCGGGCACAGCCGATTTGCTGCGGCTGGATCGCTACGCCAAGGTGGAGCAGTTGAGTTGGGGAGAGGCGTCGCAGGTGGGCGCGGTGCGCGTGCGGGCGTTCCCGGTGAATCACTGGGGGGCCAGGCTGCGAAGCGACACCTGGCGCGGATACAACGGCTACGTGCTCGAATCGGGGCGGCGCCGGGTGCTGTTCGGCGGCGATACGGCGATGTCGGATACGTTCCGTGGGGTCCGGGACTCGCGGCCGATCGATCTCGGCATCATGCCGATCGGAGCCTATAACCCCTGGATCCGGGCGCACTGCAACCCGGAGCAGGCGATGAAGATGATCAACGACGCCCATGTCGAGGCGATCATTCCGGTACACCACAAGACCTTCACCCTGAGCCGCGAACCGGTGCACGAGCCTCTCGAAAGGCTTCTCCACGCCGCCGGACCGGCGGCGGATCGCGTGTTGATCCACGAGATCGGGCAGGAAGCCCATCTGGGCTGATTGGAATCCCGCTAGGCTCGAAGGAGCTTGGAGGGGTGAGCGGGGGCTCGGAGGAGTTTGCCCCCGCTCGGGGATTGGCAAGCCGCGGGGAGGCCTACCAAGCTTTAAGAATACTACACTAGGCTAGTACTCCGCAAGAGCCACCAGCTTTTCCGCAAGGGCGGGGATGGTAACTTCCAGCACTTCGTTGACATGGGAGACGAAAACGAACTCCATTTCCTTCCGGATTTCATCGGGCAAGTCCTTCAAATCTTTGGAGTTAGCCTTTGGCAAGATGACCCGCTTCATGCCGGCGCGGCGGGCGGCGAGCACCTTCTCCTTGACCCCCCCAATTGGGAGTACTAATCCGGTCAGTGTGATCTCGCCCGTCATCGCTGTGTCGGTGCGCGCCGGATTTTTCGTGTACAACGATGTCAGCGCGACAGCCATGGTGATGCCGGCCGAGGGGCCATCCTTGGGAATCGCCCCGGCGGGGACGTGGACGTGGACACCGTAGTCCTTGAAGAGGCGTGTCTCGATGCCCAGTTGCTCGGCGTGCGACCAGATGTAGCTCTGGGCGGCCTTGATCGACTCCTGCATGACTTCGCCGAGCTGGCCGGTGACGGTGAGCCCTTTGCTTTCGGGCAGGAGCAGCGCCTCGATGTAGAGCACATCGCCGCCCGCCTCGGTCCAGGCAAGTCCGGTGGCGACTCCGGGGGGCGAGTTCTTGCGGGACTCCTCGGGAGTGAACGGCTCGGGTCCGAGCAGGTCGACCAGTTCCACGGGGCCAACGATGAACGGCGAAGATTTGCTTTCGGCGAAGTGGAGCGCGGCCTTGCGCAGCACCTTGGCGATGGTGCGTTCCAGGCGGCGCAACCCGGCCTCCCGCGTGTAGCGGCGGATCAGTTGGATGAGACCATCGGCGGTGATCTCCACCTGTTCCGGAGTCAGGCCGGTTTCCTTCAACTGGCGAGGGATCAGATAGCGGACGGCAATCTCGGCCTTCTCTTCCTCGGTGTAGCCGGGGAGGCGAAGCAGTTCCATGCGGTCGAGAAGGGGGCGAGGGATCGACTCGATGGAATTGGCGGTGGTGATGAACATGACCTTCGACAGGTCGAACGGCAAATCGAGATAATTGTCGCGAAATGTCGAATTCTGCTCCGGGTCGAGCACCTCGAGGAGGGCTGAGGCGGGGTCGCCGCGATAGTCGCGCCCGAGCTTGTCGACTTCGTCGAGCAGGATGACGGGGTTGTTCGAACCCGCGCGCCGCATCGCCTGGATCAGGCGGCCGGGCATGGCTCCGATGTAGGTACGGCGATGGCCCCGAAGCTCCGCTTCGTCGTGGAGGCCGCCCAGGGAAAAGCGCTAGAACATGAGCCCCATGGCGCGGGCTATCGAATGGCCGAGAGAGGTTTAGCCGACTCCGGGAGGTCCGACCAGGCACAGGATCGGCGCCTTGGCCTTGGGGTTCATCTTCAGCACGCCGAGGTGCTCGAGGATGCGCTCCTTGATTTCCTTGAGATCGAAGTGGTCCTCGTCGAGGATGCGGCGCGCGTCGCCGATGTCGAGCTTGTCCTCGGTGGCGGTGCGCCACGGGAGATCGAGCACGTACTCGAGGTAGGTGCGGATGACGTGGTGATCGGGCGCCTGAGTGGGCAGCCGCTCGAGCCGCTTCAGTTCGCGCTCGGCTTCCTTGCGGACATCGTCGGGCAGAACGGCCTTGGCCAACCGCTCGCGCAACTGGTCGATTTCAGTCTGTTCCTGGCTGGCCTCGCCGAGTTCCTGCTGGATGGCCCGCATCTGCTGGCGCAACATGTGCTCGCGCTGCTCCTTGCCCATCTCGTCGCGAGCCTTGGCGTTGATGGTATTGCGGATCTCGAGCACCTGCAGCTCATGGGTGAGGTAGCCATGGAGCAGGCCGAGCGCCTCGCTCATGCCGTTGCAGTCGAGCAGCTTCTGCTCCTTCTCGAGATCGAGCGAGAACAGCGACGCGAGCAGGTAGACCAGCCGCATGGCGTTGTCGGGATCGGAGGAGAGCTGCTGGAGGTCGAACGGCACCTGCACCTGGGTGATCTCGATGGCGCGCTGGGCGATCTCGACGACGCTACGCTGCAGCGCCTCGACTTCGGCGCCGGTCTCTCCAGGAACGGGCGTTGCCTCGACGCGGCCGATCAGGTGCGGCTCTTCCTGGGTAATCTCGATCAGCTTGACGCGTTCGACGCCCATGACGAGGACTTCCATGAGGTCGTTGTTGCGCGACATGCGGCGGATGATGGCGCGAGTGCCGTGATCGTAGAGGTCGGCGCGCCCCGGATTCTCGATCGAGGCTTCCTTCTGGGCGATGAGAAGGATCTCCTTGTCCTCGGTGGCCAGTGAAGCTTCCACGGCGGCGAGCGAACGCGGGCGGCCCACCGACAGGGGCATCACCAGGTTCGGCAACAGGGCCGTGTTCTTCATGGGGAGGATAGGCAGGTCTTTCATCTTGTCGCTCACTTTCGGTTCACCCTTTCTGAATCAGTGGATGCGGGGCGCCAGGCCCCGGATGCACGCGGGCGTCAGTTAAGTACGCCCGCGTGCTTGGCATCGGCTCCGACGCCGTTGAAGCTAAGGCCGCCCGGAATGCGGTCGTAGTCGATGCGAACGTTCTGGTGGTCGCGCACGGCTCCCTTCAATAGCAGACGCGCCAGAGGCGTTTCCAGTCCTTTCTGAATCGCGCGCTTGAGCGGACGGGCGCCGTAGACGGGCTCGTAGCCCACGCGAACCAGATGAGACAGAGCGGCGTCGGTCAGGTCGAGCGTGATGTGACGGTCGGCCAGACGCTTGCGCAGTCCGTTGAGCTGGATGTCGACGATCCGCTTCAGGTGCTCCTCCGAGAGGGTGTGGAAGACGATCGTCTCGTCGATGCGGTTGAGGAATTCGGGCCGGAACAGCTTGCGCATCTCCTCGAGGACGGCGAGCTTCATGAGGTCGTACTGGCCGCCGTCGAGCGAGCCGCGATACTCGAGGATGCGGGCCGAGCCGATGTTGGATGTCATGATGACGATGGTGTTTTTGAAGTCGACCACGCGGCCCGGCCCATCGGTGAGGCGCCCGTCGTCGAG
>SYLY01000284.1 GCA_005808475.1 Acidobacteriota bacterium | reverse complement strand
CGCGGATGTTGCCCGGCCAGTCGTAGCGAACCAGGCACTCCCTCGCTTGCGGCGAAATGCCCGTCACCCGGCGGCCGATCCGTTGCGCGTAGTGCTGCACGAAATGCCCGGCCAGCAGCGGAATGTCGTCCTTGCGATCGCGCAACGCCGGCGAAACCAAATGCAGGACGTTGAGCCGGAAGTACAGATCCTTGCGAAACGCCCCGGTTTCGGAGAGTTCCTTCAAGTCGCGATGCGTCGCCGCCACCACGCGGATGTCGGCCTTCAACGTCTTCATCCCGCCCACACGCTCGTACTCGCGCTCTTGCAACACCCGGAGAAACTTGGTCTGCAGCGCGGGGCTCATCTCGCCCGCCTCGTCCAGAAACAGGGTGCCGCCCTCGGCGAGCTCGATCTTGCCCTTCTTCTGCGCGGTCGCTCCGGTGAATGCGCCCTTTTCGTGGCCGTACAGTTCGCTCTCCAGCAGCGTCTCCGAAAGCGCCGCGCAGTTGATCGCCACGAACGGCTTGTCCTTGCGGCTCCCGTTGGTGTGGATGGCGCGCGCCACCAGTTACTTGCCCGTGCAGCTCTCGCCCGTGATGAGGATCGTCGAGTCGAGCGGAGCCATCCGCGAGATGAAGCGCAGCAGGTCCCGCACGGGTTTCGAATTCCCCACGATGTCGTGGCGCAGACCCAACTCCTGCTCGAGGCGCCGGTTCTCCCCCTTCAGCGACTCCAGCCGCTTCACGTTCGCCATCGCCAGCGAGGCGATGTTGCCGAGCGCGGTAAGCAGTTCGAGATCCGCCGGCGCGAAGCGCACACCCGAGTCGCCGCTTTCGAGATAGAGCACCGCCTCGATCGCGCCCCGCGACTCGAGCGGCGCAGCCAGCGCCGAAGCCACCCGCCGCGCGGCCAGGCTCGCCGAAGTGGCGAGCGTGTCGTCATTGGTCACGTCGTTGCTCAGCACAGAGGCCCGCTCGTTCAGCACGCGCGCCAGAATCGTGCGCGAAATCTCGGGGGCTCGCGGCGTCCCCTCCCGGTCGCGGCCGAGCGCCGTGGCGCCGCCGCCATTCGCCTCGTCCACCAAGACGATCGCCGCCCGGTCCGCGCGCGTCGCCTCCAGCACGATGCCTACCAGCTTGTCGAACAGCTCTGCCTCGCTATCCACGCTGTGAATGATGGCGCTGAATTCCACCAGCGCCTTCAGATCGCTCACCGTGCGCGGATTCGCGGGGGGCGCCGCGCCCTTCAGGTACGACGCGTCCTCGCGCCGCAACACCATGGTGACGACCGGCGGAACCTGAGTGGCCGCCTCGCCGCCGGACTCGAAGACCAGATGGGAGTGGCCGATCCGGAGTTCATCGCCGTGCGTCAACGGCGCTGGACCGTCGATCTTGTGGCCATTCAACAATACGCCGTTGCGGCTGCCGAGGTCCCGGACCGTGAACTCGCCATCCGCCTCCTCGAACACGCAGTGCCGGCGCGACACGCCCTGTTCGGGGACGCAGATCTCGTTCGATGGATCGCGTCCGGCCGTCATCTCCGGGCGCAACTCGAACACACTGCCCTCGAGCGGACCGTTGATGACACGCAGCGTGGCACGCACCGCGAGTGTACTCAGGACCGAAGGATGAGCTCGTTCATCTTCCGCGATCCTGTCGGGAACTTGCCCGCGAGCTTGGCGCCCATGATATCCTCGGCCACCGTCCAATACAGATCGCCCACCGTTCCCGTCGTCCGCGTATGTTGGCCCATCTGCATCGGACCCACGTGCCCGGCCACGATCATCGAGAGGCCGTTGTTCTTGTGATCGTTGGCCTCGGCGTGTTCGTGAACGTAGAGCAGGCAGGTGTTGTCGAGCAGCGTCCGTTCTCCCTCGCGAATCGAACGGAGCTTGCCCAGCAGATAGGCGAACTCTTCCACGTGCCAGCGGCAGATGTCGCGCATGATGCGCTGCCCGTCGGGTCCGTCCGCGCCGGGAGCCTTGCCGTCGCGATGGGTGTAGTCGTGGTGCCGCGCCGCCGTGTAGCCGAGCCACGGGAACCGCGTCAGGCCCTGGCACTTGGTCAACATGTAGGACGCCACCCGCGTCTGCCTCGTCGCGAACGCATGCGCCAGCAGATCCGACTGGAGCTTGGCGATCCGCGGCCAGTCCTTCATGTCGCCGTCGTAGCGCGGCTCTTCCACCTTGTAGTATTGGGGCGGCAGGCTGGCCACCGCGCGTTCGATGTCGCGCACCGAGTCCAGATGCTCGGTCAACCGCTGCTTGTCGGTTTCGCCGAGCGACGCCCGCATCTCCGCCGCGTCGTGCCGGATCGCGTCGAGCACGCTCTTCTTGCGGTTCACCCAGCCGATCTCGCGCTGCCCGAACAGGCGGTCGAACATCTTGTGCGGCAGCATCTCCGGCGGCAGCGGCCGGTCGTAGCCCGCCCAACTCATGTTGCGCTGCACGCTTTCGCCGAACGATTCCTGCGACACGCCGAACTGGAGCGAGCGGAAACGCGAATCCGCGCCTATGCGGGCCGCCACCACTTGATCCAGCGACGAACCGCCCGCGCCGCGTCCGGTGAATTGCGTGCCCGTCATCAGCGCGCTCATCGAACGATGGTGATCGTTGCCCGGCCCGGGCATGCGCGCGGCGGGCGAATCGATGCCCGTGATCACGTGCACGTCGTCGCGGAACGGAGCCAGCGGAGCCAGGCACGGCGTCAGCACGAAGTCCTTGCCCGTCTCAGCCGGAATCCAGTACTTCTCGGGAATGCCGTTCCCGTTGAACCAGAACACGAAGCGCGTCTCCACCGGAGTTCCGGCGGCGTAGGCCGTGCCTTGCGAATTGAACATCGCCTCCAGCGGAGGCAACGCCATCAGCACGGGCTTTGCGTACGCGAAGCCTCGCAGCAGGGCGCGGCGGGACAAAGGCTGGGTCATCGGGATGCTCCTTGGGGCGGGAACTCGGTCCATTTTACTAACGAAACCATCATCTCTTGGAAGCGAAAGCCGGAACGCCGGAAGTCCGCGTCGATCCGTTCGAGCGCCGGCCGGTCGGCGATCGTCTCATGCCGGCCCATCGCGTAGCGGAAGTACTGCCGCACCACGCACTCCTGGCAGCGCGGCGAACCGGCCAGGATTTTGCCTAGCTGCCTCGGCGCGCTGAACTGGGACTCGTCGATGCCGGTGACCCAACCGCTGTTGTCGATCGGAAGCATCACCGACTTGGCGTTCACCTTGCGATTGAAGGAAGGGATCTCCACCCGCGCCTGCTCGCGCCGCGCGCCCACGCCGTCGAACTTCTCCAGACCGTAGCCGATCGGGTCGATCAGCGTGTGGCACGACGCGCAGGCCGGATTGGACAGGTGCACTTCGAGGAGTTCGCGGCTGGTGCGCGGCTTCTCCTGCGACTGCGCCGGCAGGTTCGTGCTCACTCCGGGCGGAGGCTGCGGCACCACCTGGCACAGGAAGTTCTCGCGCACGAACAGACCTCGCGCCGTGATCGACGTCTCGGCCGGCTTGGCGGTCAGCGCCAGAAAGGCCGCGTGGCCCAGGATTCCTCCGCGTTCGCTATCGGCCGGAAACTTCACCATGGCGAACTCATCGGAGGGCGCGGGCAAATTGTATAGGGTAGCCAGATCGGTGTTCAGGAACGTGTAGTCCGCGGTGTACAGGTCCATGAAGTTGCGGCCGTTCCAGATCAAGTCCGACGCGAGACGGCGAGTCTCCTCCGTCATGGCCAACGCCAGTTCGCGCGTGAAGTTGGGGAACGCGCGCCGCTCTTTCACCATCGCGACCACGCTCTCGAGCCGCATCCATTGCGAAACGAACTCGCTCGCCGCCGGCTTGGCCCGGTCGTCCGCCAGCAGCCTCCGCGCCGCGCGTTCGAAACCCTCCGGCGTCTCGAGTTCGCCCTTCTCCGCCGCCGCCGTCAGCGCCGCGTCCGGCATCGTGTCCCACAGCACGTAGGAAAGCCGCGAGGCGCGGGCGTATTTCCGGTCCGCCGGTTTTGGCGTCGATTCCAGCCAAAACAAAAAGCCAGGCGATTGCAGCATCCCCTCCATCGCGAGTTTCACGCCGCCCGCGGCGTACAGCGACGCGTAACGCTTCTCCTCCTCGGGAGTCAGCGGCCGCCGGAACGCCTTCTTACCGAACTCGCGCACGAAGCCGGGGCCGGTATCCTTCACCTTGGCGTTTGCCGCCACGCGCTCGGCGGCCGCTCCGTAGGATTCGGCGAGCAACGGAGAAACGCTCTGCCCCTGGTACTGATTCTTGAACCCGTCGATGAAGTCCTCTTGCGGGAACTGCTTGCTCGGGAACGTCGCGTCGCCCACCAGATCGCGCACGGTGTTGTCGAACTGCGCATGGGTCAGGCGGCGCAGGACCGGCTGCTGCTTGCGGGGGCGGGGAGCCTCCGCGGTTCGCATGGCCGCGATCATCGGCTTGCTGGCGGCCAGATGTCCGATCCACGCGCGCCACGCCGTTTCCTGCTCGCTGCCCTGCTTGATCCGCTCGCCGCCCGCGTGCTTGCGGCGGTTGGTCGGCTTCAGCCAAAGCGGCGATTCCTCCGGCCGGGCCGTGTTTACCAGCGTCCGCAGCGAATCGCCGAAGGCCTCGATCTCTTCCGGTGCGGCCGAAGAGTCCGGGAATACCAGACGCGTGGTCGACGAGACTCCATGGGAACTGTGGCAATCCGAACACCCGGCCTTGACCAGAAACGGATACACGTCCCGGGCGAAGCGTTGCGTCTGCGCGCAAAGCAGACCCGTGGCGAGGAATGGGTACAGCAGTCTCATGCGGCGGCTGTTCACATTCTACGCCTTTGGATGAGCCTTGTCGTAGATGGCCATCAGATCCTCGAGCGAGACCTGTGTGTAACGCTGCGTGGTGGACAGCCGCGCGTGGCCTAGCAACTCCTGGATGGAGCGCAAATCCGCGCCGTCGCTGAGCAGGTGCGTCGCATAGGCGTGGCGTAGCGAATGCGGATGCAGCCCGCTGTCTCCGGCGAGCGCGGTGGCGTACAGCTTCACGATCGCGCGGACGCTGCGATCGCCGATGCGCCCCCCGCGATGATTGAGAAAGACCGCCTTCTCGCCCGGCGCGGGCGCGCGGTCCGCCAGGTACGCATTGAGAGCGGCCGCCGCTTTGCCGCCGTATGGCGTCATTCGCTCCTTCTTGCCCTTGCCCTTCACGCGCAGCCATCGAAGTGCGGAGTCGATGTCCTCGAGGTCGAGCGAGCAGAGTTCGCTCACTCGCAGTCCGCAGCCGTAGAGCACTTCGAAGATCGCCAGATCGCGCGATGGGAATGGCCGCTTCAGGTCGTGCGCGGCCACCGCGTCGATCAGCAGATTGGTCTGTTCCGCCGTCGGAACGGTGGGCAGCTTCTTTGGCAGCTTCGGCGTGCGCATCATGCGCGCGACGTTCAACGCGAGCCGCCCTTCGCGCACCAGATACTTGAACAAGCTCCGGACCGCCGCCAGCTTGCGCCGCGTCGTGGATGGCTCGAGCTTCTGGCGGTGCAGCGAGCCCAGCCATTCACGCAACGAGAGCACGTCGATCTCATGGGGCGCGGGCGGTTCGCCTCCGGGCGGCGTGAAGTACTCGACGAACTGGCGCAGATCGGACCCGTAGTTGCGGATCGTGTGCGGCGAGACGTTCTCGCGGCGCCGCTCGGCCAGGAACTCCTCGACGCGGCCGGCCAGTTCAGACATGGGCGGGATGCGCGTACTCGCGCAGCGCCGTCAACGCGCGGCGGCAGACCTCGGCGTGGCGCGCCTTCTTGTCGTGCCGGAAGCGGGCGCGTGTCTCGTCGTCGAGATGAGGCAGCAGGTCGAACGTGATGTTGGCCGGCTGATAGTGGCGCGGATCGGCGCCGGAAATGTAGGCGCACAGCGATCCGAGCGCCGTCTCCCGAGGCGGCGCTTGCGGCGCTTCGCCAGCGGCGATCGCGGCTGCGTGGCGGCCGGCGAGCAGCCCCGTCCCGATCGATTCGACGTAGCCTTCGATTCCCGCTATCTGGCCCGCGAACAACACGAGCGGGTTCGAGCGCAATTGCAGCGTGGGCGTCAGCAACGCGGGAGCGTTGATGTACGTGTTGCGGTGGATCTGCCCGAAGCGCAGGAACTCCGCGTTCGCCAGACCCGGAATCAACCGCAACACTCGCGCCTGATCGCCGTACTTCAGATAGTTCTGGAAGCCGACCAGATTGAAGCTGTCCGCTCGCAGGTTCTCTTGCCGCAACTGCGCCACCGCCCACGGCCGCCGCCCCGTCCGTGGATCGGTCAGGCCCACCGGCTTCATCGGACCGAACCGGAGCGTGTCCCGGCCGCGGCGCGCCAACTCCTCTCTGGGCAGGCACGCCTCGAAGTACGGCACGTCGTCCGGGATGTGCGGCGTGTGCGACGCCGCTCCGAGCAAGGCGTCGATGAAGGTCTCGTACTGCTCGCGGTCGAAAGGACAGTTCACGTAGTCGTCGGTGCCGTCGAGCGACTTGCCCCAGCGGGAGGCGCGGAACGCGATCGACATGTCGATGGTGTTCGCGTCCACGATCGGGCTGATGGAGTCGTGGAAGAATAGCCGGTCCGACCCCGTGACGCGTGCGATCTCGGCGGCGAGCGCGTCCGAAGTGAGCGGTCCGGTGGCGACGATCGCAAGGCCGGCGGTGGGCAACTCCGTCACCTCGCCCACGCGGAGTTCGATGCGCGGGTGCGCGGCGATCGCCTTGGTGACTTCCGCCGCGAACACGTCGCGATCCACGGTGAGGGCGTGGCCGCCCGGAACTCGCGCCGTTTGCGCCGCTCGCAACAGCAGCGAGCCGAGCCTCCGCAACTCCTCCTTGAGCAGCCACGGCGCGGTATCCGGCGACTCGCTCTTCAGCGAATTGCTGCAGACGAGTTCCGCCAGGCGGTCCGTCTTGTGCGCCGGCGTGGTTCGCGCGGGACGCATTTCATGAAGCACCACGGCAAAGCCGGCTTCGGCCGCCTGCCAGGCGGCTTCCGAGCCGGCGAGTCCGCCGCCGAGAATGTGGATCGGGAGGGGCAAAGGAGAGAACGGGCGGGGGGCCCGTTCTCGATGCTAGCATCGCGCCGGCGCGTCCGTTGTATCATCGGACGAAGATGACCCGCCGCACTCTTCTTGCCGCCGCGTCCGCTGCTCCGGGAATCGGCCAGACCAAGGCCCGCAAGGCGGAGCCCTACCGCATCATCGATCCGCATGTCCACGTCTGGAAGCTCGACAGGCGGTTCCCGTGGGCCAAGGAAACCACCAGTCCGCCCACCGAGGATGCCACCCCGGAGATGCTGCTCGACCTCATGCGGCAGCACGGCGTCGCCAAAACCGTGATCATCCAGGTGATCCACTACCGCTGGGACAATAGCTTCCTCGCCGACGTATTGACGCGGTACCCGCAATACTTCAAGGGCGTCGCGCGCGTCAACCCGGAAGATCCCGCCGCGCCCGACCATCTGTCCAAGCTGGCCGAACAAGGGTTCCAGGGCGTGCGGATCTCGCCCGCCGCCAATGCGTCTGGAAATTGGATCGACGGCCCGTTGATGCCGCCGCTGTGGAAGCGTTGCGAGCAGCTCAAGATCCCGATGACCGTGCTGACGTCCACTACGCGCCTGCCGGCAGTGGCCAAGCTGGCCGCGCAATACCCGAACCTTACAGTAGTGATCGATCACATGGCGGATTGCCCGCTGAACCGCCCGGAAGAGTTCGCCAAGCTGGCCGCGCTCGAGGCCAATCCCCGGATCTTCGTGAAGATCTCCCATACGTGGGCGGTTTCGAACGAAGGCTTCCCGTTCCGCGACTCGTGGGGGCAAGTCAAGCGGCTTTACGACAAGTTCGGTCCGCGGCGGCTCATGTGGGGCACCGACTGGCCGGTGGTCAAGAAGCACGCGTCCTATGCGCAGGCGCTTGCCATCGTGCGCGACGAAATGGACTTCCTCAACGCGGACGACCGGTCGTGGCTCCTCAGTAAGACCCCGGAGCGAGTCTGGCCCTTCGGGGCTTGATAAACTCCGGGAATGAAGAAGTTCGCCCTGATGGCCGCCGCGGCGGCCGTTTGCGCCGTCGTCGCCGTCAGCCTACCCAAGAAAATCACCCTGCCGCCGCCCGGCCACACGCCGTCGGCGAGCAACCGTCCCCAAGTCATTCCGCGCCCCGACGGCGCGCAACTCAAGCTGCCCGCCGGATTCCAGATCGACGAGTGGGCCGCCGGCGGCTTCGAGAAGCCGCGCTACATGTTGCAGGCGCCGGGCGGCCAGATCATCGTCTCCGATAGCTCCGACGAAGGCGCCGTCCACGTCCTGACCAACGACAACGGCAAGGGCACGGGCCGCAAGACGCTCATCACCGGCCTGTACCGTCCGTTCGGCATGGCGTTCTGGAAGGACTACCTGTACGTCGCCGAAACCACCTCGGTGAAGCGCTATAAGTTCGACGCCAAGGCGGTTTCCGTCGGCAAGGGAGAGGAAGTGGTGTCGCTCGCCGCCACCAAGAAGGGCCACTGGACTCGCGCGGTCCTATTCGACGCCAAAGGCGAGAAGATGTACGTATCGGTGGGGTCGGGCTCAAACGTCGATGCCGGCGAAGCGCGGGAACGCGCCGCGATCAACCGCTACAACCCAGACGGTTCCGGCCACGAGGTTTGGGCGGAGGGTCTGCGGAACCCCGTCAGCATCCGCTGGTATCCGGGCACGCAGCGTATGTTCGTCACCGTGCAGGAACGTGACGAACTCGGCGACGATTTGGCGCCGGACTACTTCACCGAGGTCAAGCAGGGCCAGTTCTTCGGATGGCCTTACGCCTACATCGGACCGAACGAAGATCCCCGCCGCAAGGGCGAACGGCCCGATCTGGTCAAGAAGACTCTCGAACCCGACTTGCCGCTCGGCGCCCACGTCGCCGTGCTCGACTTCCTCTTCTACACCGGCAAGCAGTTCCCCAAGCGGTACCAGGGCGGCGCGATCCTCGCGCTGCACGGCTCCTGGAACCGCTCCAAGCGCGTCGGCTATTCGCTCGTGTTCGCGCCGTTCAAGAATGGCAAGCCCACCGGCGAAATGCAGGATCTGCTGACGGGCTGGATGCTCTCGCCGGATCAACGTCAGGTTTGGGGACGCCCGGTGGGGCTGCTCCAACTGCCCGACGGCAGCATCCTGGTGAGTGACGACGGCGGCAACAAGATTTGGCGAATCAGCTACAAAGGATAGCCATCGCGACGATTTGGGCCGTGCTCGCGGGCGCGGCCCAGCAGTCCCGGCCCTTTTCCCACGCGCTTCATCTGAAGCTGAAGCCGGATTGCGTGTCGTGCCACGCGGCCGCTCCGGCCAGTTCCAATGCATCCGACAACAATCTGCCCGCGCCGGCCGTGTGCGCGGAATGCCACTCGAAGCCGATTCCGGTGAAGGCTCCCGCAAAGACGCTGGTCACCCACTTCAGCCACGCGGTCCATCTGAAAATGGGCAACCTCGCGCCCGTGATCGCCGCCGCCGTCGACGCCAAGACCTATTTATCGCCTCTGTCCGCGGCCGTCATCCGGCCTCATCTGGGCGGCGGGAACGCGTGCGAAGCCTGCCATCGCGGGCTGCGCGAATCCGCCGCCGTGACGCGCGACGCGCTGCCGCAAATGGCCGACTGTCTGACTTGCCACAATAAGATCGACAACCCCTTCAGTTGCGAGCAGTGTCACGACGCCGGTCCGCACCTGAAACCCGCGTCCATCCACGTTACGCGCTTCATCGACCTGCACAGTTCCGCCAAGGCCAACCTCGACAAGCAGTCCTGCACGATCTGCCACGGCAGGAAGTTCACCTGTCTCGGCTGCCACTGAACTACAGGTCGATCGCGTAGCAAGTGGTGAGGTCGGCGCGGCCCTTGACGGCGATCTCGCCCATCGGACGGCTCTTGAAAATCCCACGCACGGCCTCGTGCGTCTCTTCCGACACGAGGATATCGACGCCGAGATCGCGCGTGGACGACTCGAGCCGCGCGGCGAGGTTCACCGTGTCGCCCACCGCCGTGTACTCCATCCGCTGCGACGATCCGATGTTGCCGACGATCGCCATGCCCGAATTGACGCCGATCCCGATGCGGATCGGCTTGCGGCCTTCGCCCTCCCATCTCTTGCACAGCAGGCGAAGTTCGGTCTGCATCTCGATGGCGGTATTGATGGCGTGTTCTTCCTGGCGGGGATCTTCCTGCGGCGCGCCGAAGATGACCATGAGGCCGTCGCCGATGAACTTGTCGAGCGTGCCGCCGTTCCGGAACACCACTTCCACCATCTTTTCGAAGTACTCGTTGAGCAACTGGACGACGTTTTCGGGCGGCATGTTCTCCGCCATGGTGGAGAAGCCGCGGATGTCGCTGAACAGAATGGTGACGCGGCGGCGGTCTCCTTGCAGCACGGGCGCGGCGCCCGATTTGACCACGGTCTCGATCACCTCGCGGGAAACGTATCGCGCGAAGGCGGACTTCACCACTTCCCGTTCCCGCAACCCATCGGCCATCGCGTTCACCGCGCGGGCCATCGCCGCGAACTCCACGCCATACTTCATCTCGCGGCTCTCTTCCATCCGGATGTCGAAGTTGCCCCGCCCGATCTCCTCCACCGTGTACCGCAGATCGAGCAGCGGCTTGCTGACGCTCGTGGAAAGGACGTAGGCGGCGAGTAGAGAGAGCACCGTCGCCAGGGCGAGGGCGCCGGCGCCGCTCAGGATCACGGGGCGGAGCTTGGCGGCCACCCGGTCCACCGAGAACTGGGCGCGCACGGCGGCGACCGGCTTGCCATTGGAGTCCTTTACCGGCGCGGTGGCGGCCAACCACCGGCCCCATTGGTCCACCGAAAACGTCTCGTCCACGGTCGGGCGGTCGAAGGTCAGCTTGGCGTTGTCGGTGCTACGGTAGACATCGCCGGGGTGGGCGGACTCTCCGAGATCCTCTTCCGGGTCGACGCCGATCTGGATCACGTCGGGACGGGCAGGGTTCCGGAAAATGGTGAACAGGTATTTGATATAGGTGTCCTGCCGCCGGTTGGCGTCGCGCGCGGCGCGCAGCGTTTCCATTTCGCGCTTGAATTCCGGGGACTTCTCGTCGTCCCTGGAGAGGATGTTCTTGTGGATGTTGCCGTCCAGCATGGAGGCGACGGTGGCGGCGATCGAAAGAACCTTCTCCTGGTGCTCGTCAAAAACGAAGCGCTTGCTCAACTCGTAGAGCAATCCCACCGATATAGCGTTGGTGAGTATCGCCGTCACGGCGAACAGGAGCAGAATCTTGGTGCGGTATCGCAAATCGCCTCCAGCCTCTTGGATCCGCGGGGTCCTGGATCGTCTAGACGGGCCGAAGGACGCGCCTCGATTCGAAGGGGCTCGAAAACAAGTATAAGCGCCAGGCGCGGTTGCCGGAAGGTACGGTGGTTCCGCCTGGTTCCATTTCGCGAGGTATCATTCAGTGATGAATCGGAAACAAGTGCTGCTAGTGCTGGGAGGCGCCGCCGCGGCGGGGGCGGGGTGGACTCTATTCCGCCCGGCTAGTGGGATTTCCATGAACCTCTGGACCTGCCTATCCCGGCGGATGGGGGGAGTGGGCACCGTCAGTTCGGGCGCGGTGAACCGCCAGATTCCACAGGAGGAATTCGTGTCGACATGCGCGCGGTTCCAAAAAGAGGCGATGTCGTTCACGGACATGCCCGCCGTGGTGACGGGGCTGTGGAAGTCGGAAGGGTTCGCCACTACGTTCGGAAAGTACCGTCTGCCCGACAACACGCTGGACGATCCCCGCATTCCCCGCGAGTCGTTGGGAATCATCCACGTGGGCTACGGGGCAGCGTGTACCGAGTTCACCCAGTTCGATCCAGCCAAGCTGACCGAGATCGCCGACACCAAATGCCACAAGGACTACAAGCTGTTGATGCTCGAGGGGGTGGGCTCGATCTTGCGGATCTACGAGCCCGGCATGTTCAAGAAAATGTGCGGCATGATGGGTCTGATCCCGGCGGACGCGCCAGACGGGCCCGACCGGAGCGGCTTTTTCAAGAGCTTCATGTCCGCGTTCCCGGAAGAGACCCAGCGCATGATCACGCACGGATACGGGAGGCTGGTCGCATTTAGCCGGATGTCGGTGTTCGACGCAATCGGCGAGGCGAAGGCGCTTCCCGCCGATCGGGTTCCCGCGGCCGTGCAGGGCGTGGCGTTTGCGTTCGCCATGATGAACTCGCCCGATATGGCGCGGGTCCTCGAGGCGAGCGGAGACATGGACCCGGACGTACGCGGCCCCTTCCAGACCGGACTGACATACGGGATGGTGTTCTGTGACTGGTTCCGGCCGGGCTTTCTGGCGGCCTGGAAGTCCCAGGGACGGCGCGAAGGCCAAATGATCGCCCACGCCGCCCGCGAATCGGAGGCGAGCTTCGCCCGCGGCCATCTGTTGCCGTTTCGTCTGGAAAATCCGGTTTCGGCGTAACCGTGGACGGCCATCAGGAGGGACCCCGCATGGACGCCCAACAACGGCTGCTTGTCGAGCGTAGCGAGGAAGCGATTTCCGACGGACTCGACTTGTATCGATGGTGCTTCGCCAATATCGAGAAGCTGCCGCGCCACCGGCTGGATCTCGGGCGGCGGTACGAATTGGCCAATACCGCCGAGGGCTTCTTCGGCGAGTGCGCCATGGGCGGCCGAAAGGAATCGGTCATGGGCGCGCGGCAGGATGTCGAGTTCGGGCGGATCGAAGGCCGCGACGCAGCCGCCCGGCTGCGCGAGTATGTCCTGCGGGACCTGCTCGAAACCGGCCACTGGACATATCCGGACGGCAAGCCCGGCGGATTCGCGATGAGCCGCCTCGTCTGCCGTCCGGCCGCCGGCGACGCGCGTGTGTTCGCGCCGGCCGAGCGGGCCGGGGCCGTGGATTGGCGGGAACTCGGTCCGAAGTACCGCTGGGTGCTGCTCCGCGTGGATCTGCACGATTTCATCATGCCCATGGGGCCGTTCGAGAAGAAACTCGAGGAAGCCGCCTGCGTGGTGGCGCACCCCGATTTCATTCGCGTGCTCGAGAAGCCGGCGCCTGGTTGCGATCTCGAGGTGACGGTCGGGTATCCGTTCATCCGGTTCGCGCCTATCCCGAACTTCTTCGGTTTCGGGCCGGGGAAGTTCCACATGGCGATCAAGTCGTTTTCATTCTTCCTCGAGCCGGGCGGAAACGTCCGCGCGCGGATGTACTTCGCGGCCGCTCCGCGCTGCGGCAAGGTGTTCGATTTCGGTCCTTCGATCCCTGACCCGGTTTACGGCGGCGCGGATTTGCTCGGAAAGCTGGGTCTCATCGACGCCGGCAAGTTCCACGACAAGACGGATCTCGGCATGCTCGCCCAGCATTGCCGCGTGCATCAGGCCTTCATGGAAGGCGCGGCGAAGATTTTCAAGGCCCGGATGGCCGGATAGGAGACTTACCGAATGAGCGCATTGGAAAACCGGACGGTGATGAGCGTGGCGGCGGCCACCGCGCCCTCGATGATGTGGGCGATGTCGTTGGTGATTCCCGGCCGCAACGCGAGCACCGTGCGGACCGAGACCGCCAACAAATCGCGGATCATGCAACTGGTCAATGGCATCGCGAACTACGTCGGCAAGGACAACTCGACGCCGCTCGGCGCGATCGTCGACAAGTGCTACGCGCTCGGCGATTTCCCCGCCTTGTGGGCGATCGAGGGGGTCGGGAAGGACCTGGCGGAGTGGCACATGGCGCGCGACGCTTTTCCCAAGGACATGTTGCGCGCCGAAATGCTCGAACCGCGGCAGGCCGGGGCGTGGTTGATGCTCCACGCCGGGATCGGCATGGGCTTCGCGCGCGTCCCCATTCAAAGCCTGCCGGCCGGCGCATCGGACGCGCAAGTGGGCGATGTCGCCATGCGCGCCGTGGACCTGTGCCGCGCCAATTCGATGCAGGGCTACGCTGGCGCGGCGATCGAGTCGATTGGCCTGGTATCGCGATTCATGCGGGAGCCGGCCTTCTGCCGCCAGATCCACAAGGCGCTGGACAAGCGCGACCCCGACGCGGCCACTTATTACTGGCGTGGCGTGGGCCGCTGTCTCTATTTCCACCCGGCGAACTTCGCGCCGGGATTCTCGCGCCCCTACCGCGCTCTGCCGATGATCGAGGCGGAGGCGCCGTCGGCGGACCTGAAGAACGGGATGGTCGCCGGATTCTCCTGGGCGCTCACCGTCGTCAACATGTCCACGCCGGAAGTGATGGAGTGGGTGCTCGGCAACGTCGACGAACTGACGTCGCAACCGGCGTTCACCAACGGCATCACGTCGAGCGTGGTGATGCGCCACGACACCACCCCGAACTTCCAACTCCCCCGCGACTTCATGAACCATCGTCCAGCCGATCCCAAGATCGCGAAACGTTGGGAGGAGAAAGTGGGCGCCTCGATCGCGTTCGCTCTCGGCCAGGCCCACCCCGCGCTGGCCAAGGCGGGGAGACTCGAGGAGGTCTTCCACTATCAGACTCTGCCCGAACTCGTTGCCCGGCTATCCGTGAATGTCCACTGACGAGATTCGCGATTTCCTGGCGACGACGCCGGTGTTCGGGGATGTGCCGCTCGAGCAATTGGCCGACATCGCGACCTTGTTCCGCGTGGAGCACTATCCGTCCGGCGCTTTCATCATCAGGGAGGGCGGATACAGTCCGGCGGTCTACTTCCTACGGTCGGGCCGGGCCGCCGTAAAGGTTGCGCGCGGCGAACGGCGGGAGATCGTGGCGCACCTCCAGCCGCCGGACATCATCGGCGAACTGTCGTTCATCACGGGCAAGGTTTGCAACGCCGATGTCGAAGTGGAAATGGACGCCGAGGTGCTGGCCTTGCCCAAGGACTCGGTGGACAAGCTCCCCGAGCGGCGGGACGCGATCCTGCGGGGACTGCTCCGCGTCACGGCCGAGCGGCTCCAAAAGACCGTGGCGAAGGGCGCTCGCGAGATCGAGATGCCGACGGTGCTGCTGCTTCCAGGGCCGAACTTCGAGGCTCCTCGCGAGTTCGCCGAGGCCTTGGCCGCCTCCATTGCCCGCCAAACCGAGCGCCAGACCCTGCTCGTTCGCCTGGAGCCGCGGGGCGACCGTGTGGTGCGCCGCATCGGCGACACGGTGAGCCGCTGCTCGTATCCGGCGGAAACGGCCAACCCGGAAACCCGCGCGGCGTTGACCCGCGACGCCACGAACTGGAAGCGGGAGTACGACATCCTGGTGTTCGATCCGGCGGGACTGCCGCCGGAAGCGGCCGAACAGTTGGCCGGCTTCGCCAACCATCGCGGGCATCTGCTCGGTCCCGGCGACCCCATTCCCCCGTCCGCCGAAGGCGGGCGGCGGCAGTTTATCGCTCAGAGCGCCGCGCGCCCCGGACTCGACGTTCTCGATGGCTCCCGGCAGCTCATCTACGATGCGGCCGCGGCGGCCAAGGGTGAGCCCTCGGCGCGGTTCCAGCGCACGGTGGATTCGCTCGCGCGATTCTGCGCCCAGATCCAAGTGGGCTTGGCGCTCGGTGGAGGCGCGGCTTGGGGCTGGTCGCATATCGGTGTGTTGTCCGTGCTCGAAAAGGCCGGGCTACCCGTCGATCTGTTGACGGGCTGCTCGATGGGGAGCGTGATCGGGGCATTCCGCGCGACCGGCACTTCCATCGAGGAGATGACGGGGATCGCCGAGTACTGGCGGACTCGTACCCGGCGGTTCATCGAGTGGCGGGTTTGGCGCATGAGCCTGGTCAACGAACGGATGGCGATCCGCACGTTCGGCAAATATTTCGACGCGCGCGGGGTCAACGGGACGGAACTGCCGTTTTGGGCCAACGCCGTGGATATCCGCACGGGCAAGGAGTTCGCCATCCGAGACGGGTCGCTCGTCGACTTCATCCGGGCCTCGATCGCCTTGCCGGGGCTGCTGGCTCCGATGGCGCGAGGCGCCAGCTTGCTGGTGGACGCGGGCATCATGGACCCGGTGCCGGTGAAGCTGGTGCGGCGGATGGGCGCTCACTACACCGTCGGCGTCAACGCGATGGCGCCGGTGGACGCCAGCCCGGTGCAGACGAGCTACCCGTTCAACGCAATCGACGTGATGACGCGCTGCATGTTCGTCATGGGACACGAGATCGGCCAACAGAACGCCGCGCAGGCCGCCAACATCGTGCTCGCCCCGTCGATGACCGGCATCTCGATGCTCCAGTTCGGCCGCAGCCCGGAGATCATCGAGCGCGGTCTGCGCGCGGCCGAGGAAAACCTCCCGGAAATCCTCGCCGGCTACCAGCGCCTGAAAGGGCAACTGTACGGCAAGCCGGAGCCGCCGCGCCCACGCATCTGATCAGAGCTGTATCGCGCGTAGCGCCGCTTCCACCGCCGCTCGCTCGCCGTCGGGCAGCGGACGCCGCGTCAAGGCGTGGCGAAGCGTCTCCAGGGCCTCCGCCCGGCGGCCCCGCCGCGCGAGCCATCCACCGAGCATCGCGTATGGCTCGGGATCCATGGGGTCGATGCGCGACGCCTCGTGGCACCAGTTCTGGAACGCGCGAATCTCGTCGATCGCCAACGACAGCCGCGCCAGCGCCTTGCAGGCCGCCAGGTAGTCCGGATGCGTCTCCACCGCCGCTTCGTAGGAAGCGAACGCGCCCGGCAGATCGCCTGCCCTTTCGAGCGCCGCGCCCTCATCGAACAGCGCCGCCGCTCGCGGCGGGACCGCCACGTTAGGAAAGCCTCCCGCGCACCTTGTCGCTGAGCGCCTTTCCATCCACACGCTTGCCGGCCAGCTTCGCCTTCACCGCGTTCATCAACTGACCCATCTGCTTGAGCGAGCCGATGCCGGTCTCGGCAATGGCGGCGGCAATGGCGGCGTCCACCTCTTCGTCGCCGGCGCCGGCGGGCAGGTAGACCTCCAATATTTTCGACTCCGCCTCTTCCTTGCCGGCCAGTTCCGGCCGCCCGCCCTTCCGGAACATGTCCGCCGATTCCTTGCGCTGCTTCAGCAGCGACTCGACGATCCGGATCTCCGCCGCTTCGTCGGCGTCCTTCATGTTGTCGGCCTTGTACTTCATCAAGGCGGCCTTCAACATGCGGACCGCGCCCAGCCGCGTCTCCTCCTTCGCCTTCATGGCCTCGACCATGTCCTTCTGTACTCGATCCAGTAACGCCATGCCTGTTTGCTATTCTATCCATAGCGGCTCCCGCCGCGCTGACTTCCCGTTATTCCCCCACTTTCGGCGATTTTCAACCCACACTCCCCAAGAAATGCACATCAAGAAGCAACGCCTGCTTACGCCGGGCCCCACTCCGCTTTATCCGCCCGCCCTGCACGCCATGATGGCGTCCGACATGCACCACCGGACGGAGGATTTCCGAAAGGTGTACTCGTCCTGTGTCGCGGGACTGAAAGAGGTTCTCGGGACCTCGTACGACACCATCCCGCTTGTCGCTTCGGGATCCGGCGCGATGGAGGCTTCGATATCGAACCTGTTCTCCAAGGGCGACAAAGCCATCGTCTGCGTCGCCGGAAAGTTCGGTGAACGCTGGGAAGGCATCGCCAAGGCGTACGCCCTCAACTCGGTGGTGCTCCGCGAGGAGTATGGCGGAACGGTGGCGGCGTCTCGAGTGGCCGAGGCGCTGGCCGCGAATCCGGACGCCAAGGGCGTGTTCATCCAGGCCTCGGAGACTTCCACGGGCGCGATGCACGACATCGAAGCGGTCGCCAGGGCGGTGGCTGCCACCGATGCGATCCTCGTGGTGGACGGGATCACCGGCATCGGCACCCAACCGCTGAAGATCGAGGAGTGGGGGATCGACGTGCTGATCGGTGGATCGCAGAAGGCGTTCATGATCCCGCCCGGGCTGGCGTTCGTCACCGTGAGCCCCAAGGCCTGGAAGCGCGCCGAAACGTCGGACCTCCCCAAGTACTACTTCAATCTGAAGAAGGAAGCCAAGAGCGCGGCGGCCGGCGAGTCCAGTTGGACGCCTGCTACTTCGCTGATGCTCGCGCTGAACGAGGCGTTGAACTTCATCAAATCGATCGGGCCGGACAAGCTCATCGAGAACGCGCAGTTGCTGGCCAAGGCGGCCCGCGCCGCCGCCGCCGAACTGGGCTTGGAACTGTTCTCGCCCGGCTCGCCGGGATCGGCCGTGACCGCGATCAAGGCTCCGGCCGGGATGGATTCCGGAGTGATCGTGAAAGGCTTCAAGCAACGATTCGGCGCGATCATCGCCAATGGACAAGGCACGATGAAGGGCCAGATCTTCCGCGTCGCGCATCTCGGCTACTTCGACTTCGCCGACCTTTTCGCCGTGATCGCCGGCCTTGAGTTGATTCTGGTTGCCAACGGCCATCCGGTGAAGCTCGGGGCGGGCGTGACCGCGGTGCAGCGGGTCTACGCGGAAGCGGCGGGCATCGGGGTATAGGAGCAATGGCGATGAAGGTTCTGGTTGCCGAGCCCCTGGCGCAGGGAGCGATCGATCTGTTGAGGAAGGCGCCGGGTTGCGACGTGGTGGTCTCCAATCCGAAGGATTACCAGCAGCACCTGGCCGATTGCGAGGCGCTGGTGGTTCGCAGCGCCGTGAAGGTGAACAAGGAAGTGTTGGCGATGGCGCCCAAGCTGCGCGTGATCGGGCGCGCGGGAGTGGGCGTCGATAACGTCGACATGGACGCGGCCACGGCCGCGGGCGTGCTGGTGATGAACACCCCGGGCGGCAACGCCGTGTCGGTCGCCGAGCACACCATGGCGTTCATGTTGTCGCTGGCGCGGGCGGTTCCACAAGCGAGCGCCTCCACCAAAAGCGGCAAGTGGGAAAAGAAGAGGTTCCTCGGCAACGAACTGCGCGGAAAAACGCTGGGCGTGGTCGGCCTGGGAGCCATTGGCCGCGAACTGGTGCAGCGCGCCCGCGCGTTCGAGATGCGGATCGTGGGCCGCGATCCGTATGTGAGTCCGCGGGTGGCCGCCGATCTCGGCGTGGAACTGGTGGACTTGCCCACGCTCTACGCGGGGAGCGACTACATCTCGCTCCATGTCGGCGTGACGCCGGAAACTCGCGGAATGCTGAACGCCGCCGCGTTCGAGGCGATGAAGACGGGCGTGCGGATCGTCAACTGCGCTCGTGGCGAGTTGATCGATCAGGCCGCGCTGCTGGCGGCGCTCGAATCGGGCAAGGTGGCTGGCGCGGCGCTCGACGTGTTTGAAAAGGAGCCGCCCGCCGAGGGCGATCCGCTTTTGTCTTCCGCCAATCTGCTGGCTACTCCGCACATCGGCGGATCGACGGAAGAGGCGCAGGAGATCGTCGGCGTGCGGATCGCCGAGCAGATGATCGAATACCTGACGGCCGGAGTCGCCATCAACGCGGTTAACATGCCCGCGGTTTCCCCCGAGCAATACAAGCTGATCGGGCCGTGGCTGGACGTGGCCGAGCGGTTGGGAACGTTCGGGTCCTACGTGGCCGAGGGCAACCCGTTTCGTCTCGCGATTTCCTACCTGGGCCGGGTGGCGGAGATGAACACGCAACTGATCCGCAACGCGGCGATCGCGGGCGTGCTGAACCGGTCGTTGCAGCAGCGGGCCAACGTGGTCAACTCATGGTCCATCGCCAAGGAGCGGGGCCTCGGCGTTGGCGAGGCCCACGAACGGAGCGGTTCGTCCGCGGTCCGGGTGGAGTTGGAAACGGCGAATGGCCTGACCGCGGTGGAAGGATCGATGGTGCTGGGCAAGCCGCGGCTGATGCTGGTGGACGGGATTCCGCTCGAAGCGGCGCTCGGCGGTCATCTGACGGTGATGAAGAACGCCGATGTTCCGGGCGTCATCGGTCATGTGGGCACCGTATTCGGAAAGCACTCGTTGAATATCGCCAACTTTTCGCTGGGACGGAACGATCCCGCGCCGGGTTCGGCGGTGGTGGCGATCTCGGTGGTGGAGACGGACGACCCGGTTCCGGCCGCCGTGCTGGCCGAATTGCTCGCTCACCAGGCGATCCTCTCCGCCCGGACTGTCGAACTGCCGGCGTGAGGCCGGACGCGCGGCGATGAACTTTGCTAATCTATAGTTTAGGGAAGTTTACAAAAAATGGCAGCCAGTAAGCCCGCGTTCGCGACGGACGCTCAGGTGGAGCACCCCAAGTTCGGTCTCGGCAGCGTGATGTCGTGCAGCGAGGAGTACATCGTCATCAAGTTCGACGAGCACGGCGAGAAGAAGTTCATTCTCCAGATCGTCCTTCCCAACCTCAAGAAGAGCGACCGCGCCAAGCCGACCGACAAGAAGAAGGCCCGCAAGAAGGCGGCGGCTGCGGTGGTAGTCCCAGCGTCGTAGCCTTACTCCACCGGAATCGTCACCGGCGCGCTCTCGACGCCACCCTGCCGCACGATGAGCGGCCAATCGCCGGGCGGAATCTCGTCCGGCAGGATCGCGTTGATCTGATACAGTCCGGCGAGACCTGGAGTCAGGCCCGCGAACTGCACCCTCACCGGGCGGCCGCCGAGCGTCACCTCTGGCGCGACGGTGACCTGAGCCAACGGCGAGGCGGGTGAACTCGCGCCTGCCGCCACTGCCGGAGATACGGCTCCCATCCCCACCAGATAGAGAAACACGAAGCCGCCCCGCCGGGCTTTGTTGTCCGCCGAGATCAACCGGAATTGGAGATCCTGGGCGATCGCGCGGCCATCGGCGAACGCCGCCACTCCGGGTTGAACCGGCACGATCCCGATGTCGACAGGGACGCTGAGCGAGTCGTTCGCCTTCACGACTACCGGGATTCGTTGGTCCACGGGAAGGCCCGCCGGCAACTGAGCGTTGATCTGGCCCGTGCTCACCGCGAAGATCGGCATGCGGGCCGAGCCAACGAATACCGTCACGCCGCCGAGGGTGGAGGGCAGCGGTCCGGGGGGAGCGGTCACGAGTGGACCCGCGAGGTTGTTCCCGAAAATCTCGACGAGAGTCGCCGGCGCGAGCGGCCCACCCGCGCGCCGGTCGAAGTTATTGACCACTCCGTTCGGAGCCACCAAAGGAGCGCCGCTTGGGATGATGCGCCCCAGCAACTCCACCTCCGAGGTGATCGCGCCGCGGCTCGCGATGGCGCGAATCGTGATGCCGCCTGTCAGGTTCCGTGGCACCCAGGTTCCGCTATAGTTGCCGTTTTCGAGGCTGGCAAGAGCCAGAGGGGGGTCGCCATTGGAGAATTGCACGAGCACTCGGGCGTCCGGGACGAGTTCCCCGCAGTTGTCCAGCAGGCGGACGTTGAGTGGAGTGGGCCAGGCCACGAGAGTCTGAAAGTTGTTCACCAGGCCGGTGTGGGTGGGCGTGAGCGAGGTGGTGGTGCATCCCTCTAGTCCCGGCGGCCGGGCGGCTGTCCGGGGCGCGGACGGCGCCGGCGTCACAATCATGGTCACGTTGACCGACCGGACGTCGGTGCTGCCTTGCGCCTGGATATAGACGTTCACTTCGCCTCGATAGGTCCCTGGCGCCAGGCGGCCCGGCGTGGCGAACACGTTGACGCGCGCCGGCGCGGCCGTCGAGGTCGTCCGGTTGACGAACTCGAGAGTCAGCCGGTCGCCTCCTTCGAACGTATGAGCGGTTGCCAGGAAAGGCACGGCGGGCACGCTGCTGGTGAAAACCGTCAATGCCTGCGCCGCGCTTCGGGCGGAATTGACCGGGAGCGGAAACAGCATTCCCGAGGGCGAAGGAGTCGCGCTGGCCGGCGCCGCTGGGGCTAGTACGCGGTAGGCAATGGGGAACAATCGCGGCGAATTCCGCGCGCCGGGAGCACTCACTTCCACCAGTGCATAGTAGGTTCCCTCCTCGAGCCCCGACGGATCCACGGACACCGGTATCCGTCCATCGGACGCGAGCGCCGTCGAGCCCGCGCTGGCGCCCAGGCCGACCCAAGCCGCTTCCGGCCCTGGCGGATCGATCACGCGCGCCGTCCACTCGAACCCGCCGCTGCCCTCGCTCAGGACCGATACGTTCCGGGTGATCGAACTCCCCTGGTCCCGGCGGGATTCGAACTGGAGTCCTTGCGGACTGATCCCCAGAAGCGGCCCCGGCGCGATCAGGAACAGCGTCACCGCCACGTCGGCCCGCCCTGCATCCGACTCGATTCGGATGGTTCCGCTACGTCCTCCCACCGCAAGGCCCCCGGTTCGCACCGTGACGACGAGGTTTTGGCACGCCGCGCCCGCGCGGTCCGGGGCCACGGTCAGCCACGGAATGGAGGCGGTGGCGCGCACCGATCCGCAATTGGCGCCGCGGATCAGCAGCGTCTGGGGATCGGGGTTGCCGCCCACCTGCGACTCGAAAGCGAGGGACGCCGGGCTTACCGAAAACGCCTCCGACGGCCGCGTCAACCGGACCGTCACCAGAACGGCAATCACTTCGACCGGGACCGCTCCGGTTGCCGCCGCGCGGCGGCGGATTGCGACTCTTCCCACGAACGTCCCAGTTCCGGCGGGCCGCGTCACCGAGACGGTCACCCGGCCCGGCGTGGCGACCAGTCGCGGCGTCACGGCGAGCCATGCGGGCGCCGGGAGATTCAAGTTGCCGCCGTCGGCCACGACATCCAACGCGACCGAGGCGTTGCCTGAGGTGAGGGTGATCGAACGGGAGAAGCCGATGTCGGCGTCGTTGAACTCGAGAACCGCCGGAGAAACCTGGACCGCCGGCGGTTGCTGCGCGAACGCGGCCACCGCGGCGGCGAGCGCCGCGCAGAACCGCATGTCAATTGCCTCGCAGCGCGAGGATCATGGGCTGAACCTCCACGCTCCGGCGCGGAAATCCCGCGCGATCCAATTGGCGGCGCACGTCGCTCAGCGCGGATTCGTACGCGGGGAACTCGACCGAAGTCGGCTGATGATGAATCTGCGGATTCACCGGAAACGGCAATTGCGCTAGCGTGTCCAACAAGTCCTCCAGCAGACGCGGTTCCACCGCGATTCGTAGGTTCACCAATTCCCCCTGTCCCGTCGAAAGACCGAACGGGAGTTGCAACACTTCCGGCCATACGCTCATGAGAGTCTCCTCGTAGCGCATCGGCCGGAAAATGAAAAACCCTGAGGGGCGAACCTCAGGGGCTGTCGTTACCGCCGATTCGCCTTTAGCACTTTTTTTAGCGTGGTAGCAAGTAGCGACCCTAGCCCGGAGGCCTGGGATCTAAATCAATCCACGTCGAACTCAGAATACCACTACGAGTCCGGACTTTCAATAGGAAAATCCCCGGCCGGGGTTGCCGGACCGGGGACTTCGAAACGCCGGGAAGCGGCGTGTTCCTAGTGGTCGCCGCCGTGCGGATCGGGCGGAGCCGGCGCCTTCTTCTCCGGGATCTCGCAGATCAGCGCTTCGGTGGTGAGCATGAGCGAAGCGATGGAGGCCGCGTTCTGGAGAGCGGTGCGGGTCACCTTGGCCGGGTCGAGCACGCCCGCCGCGATCATGCAGCCGTAGGTGTCGTTGGCCGCGTTGAAGCCGTAGTTCGGGTCGGAGTTGGTCCGGACCTTCTCGACGACGATCGCGCCTTCGAAACCGGCGTTGGCGGCGATCTGGCGGAGAGGCTCCTCGCAGGCGCGCCGGACGATGTCAACGCCGATACGCTCGTCGCCGGAAAGCGACAGGCCCGCCAGCTTGTCCGCGCCGCGGATCAACGCCACGCCGCCGCCCGGAACGATCCCCTCTTCGACGGCCGCGCGAGTCGCGTGCATGGCGTCCTCG
>SYLY01000283.1 GCA_005808475.1 Acidobacteriota bacterium | reverse complement strand
GAAGCCGGTGGTCGGGTTCATCGCCGGACAGACCGCCCCTCCGGGACGCCGCATGGGCCACGCGGGCGCCATCATCTCGGGCGGATCGGGCAAGGCGGGCGACAAAATGGCGGCGATGGCGGCGGCGGGCATCCACGTGTGCGAATCGCCGGCCGAAATGGGGGAGAAGGTAAAGGCCTGCCTCCGGTAAGGAACTTATGGAACGTACTTTCGCGATTATCAAGCCGGACGCCGTGGCCCAGAGCTACACGGGCCAGATCCTGGCGATGGTGGAAGGCGCGGGCTTCCGCGTCGTGGGTCTGCGCAAGACCCGTTTGAGCGAGGCGCAAGCCAAGGCCTTCTACGCCGTCCATGCCGAACGGCCGTTCTACGCCGGGCTGGTGACCTTCATGACGGAAGGCCCGGTGGTGGTGATGGTTCTGGAAAAGGAAGGCGCGATCGCCGCGTGGCGCGCGCTGATGGGAGCCACCAATCCCGCCAACGCCGCCGAAGGCACCATCCGCAAGAAGTTCGCCGAGAACGTCGAACGCAACTGCGTTCACGGCAGCGACGCGCCGGAGACGGCCGCGGCCGAGATCCCGTTCTTCTTCGCGGCGTCCGAACTGCTCTAATCCCGCGAGCCGGAGCTTGCAACCCCCGGCTCGCTTCCCGTATCATCGGAATTCTCCGTCATGGCTAACGTGAACAACAGAGAGTTCGGCACTTGGCACCTACCCGGCCGGAGCCCGCTCGTCGCGTATTCGCAGCCTGTGATGGACCAGATCGCCGAGGACGTGATGGCGGCGGCGCGCCGCGGAACCGGCGAGGAGACGGGCGGAATGCTGTTCGGCAGCGCCGACGACGAGGAAGTGAAGATCCTCGCCTACCGGTCCCTGCCCCGCAAGCGCCGCGCCGCCGCGTTCCAATTGAGCGAGGACGACGAGACCATCCTGCGGCACATGCTGCAGACCTCCGGCAACGATCCCGAGCTTCGCAAGCTGGTCTGCGTCGGCTGGTACCATTCCCACATCGAGGAACAGGTGGCGCTCTCGGAGGACGATGTCCGCGTCTGGGATCAGTACTTCGCCTTCCGCTGGCAGGTGGCTCTCGTGATGCGTCCGCAAGCCGACGGAGTCATCCGCGCGGGATTCTTCTTTCGCCCGGAGAAGGGCCAGACCCGCACCGACGCGAGCCTGAAGGAGTTCGACGTTCTGCCGCCCGCTCCGAAGTCGCGGATGGCCGCCGATCCGCTCGACGAGCCGGCCTCCGCGCCCCAGCCTCCGGCGGACTTGTTCGAGGCCCCGGGCGAGCGAGGATCGCGCCGCTGGATGTGGTACACGCTGGCCGCGGGCGGAGCGGCGGTAGCGGCGGTGGCGGCGGGTTGGTACACCGGCCAAACCGGCGGCCGGGGTCCCGAACCGGCGGTGCTCCAGAGTTCGGTGGGGCTGCGGCTGACCGAAAAGGCCGGCATGATCACCGCGCATTGGGATCCGTCGTCACCGCTATTGCGAGCGGTGTCGGCTCCCCGCCTCGAGATCACCGATGGAGCGCGTCAGGACTCTCTCAATCTGACGCCGGCCACGGTCAACTCGGGTGAGTGGACCACGGCGCACCTGACACGGGACGTGCGCGTCCGGCTGGTCGCCCGCGGAGCGAATGAAGCTCCGGTGGTGCTCGAGGCGGCGCGGTTCATCGGTACCGACGCTCCGGTCGAAACGCGGACGGCCTTGCCGGCTCCCGGCGCCTTGGCGCTACGGACCGAAGTCTCGGGACTCGAATCCGACCTGGGCCGGCAAATGGCCGAAAACAGGCGGCTCGAGACCCGTCTGGATCTGTCGAAGCGGCTGTTGGAAACGAGGTTGGCAGTGAAAGCCGCCGCTCCGGAGCCGCCGCCAACTCCCAACAACACGGCTCCCACCGTCACACCGGTCGCTCCGCCTCCCGCTGCGGTGGTTGCACCCAAGCCCGAGGCGTCCGAACCCGCGCCGCCGGTGGTGACCCAGCCCCCCGCCACTCCCTCGCCGGCGGCCACCGAGCCCCTGCGGTACACCGGACCCACCTCAGGGCGGATCATCTGGACCGGCTACCTCGCTCCCAACTCCTCGCTGACGATCGAGGGGCGCCGCGCATCCACGGGGAGCGTCACCGGCGCGCTGCCCACCGCGCAGGCCCGCGTGGCCGTCTATCCAGCCGAGATATCGGGAGGCGGCTTGTCGGTGTTTACCTCTAACGCGAGCCGCAACAACACGACGGAAGGGCGCGGAGCCCGCAACGGCTGGATGAACACGACCTTCGTGTTCGACGCCGACCGGGCGCGCGACATTCAACTCGGTCAAGCTCCCGGCGCGGGCAACCCGCAGTTCATTCAATTGCGATCCGGCGACCGGCCGGTCTCGGCCGCCGTGATCGAATGGCAAGTCGCGCCCTGAGGCGGGGCTAGCAGCCCGTGGTGCAAGTAGCTGCGGCAGCGGCCATGGACAGCAAACGCCAATGCGCGGAGCCTGCGTCGCAAGTCCAATGCGCCCAGTGGGTTGCGGCGGCGCCGGGCCGCTTCCTTCGTTGCGGCTCCTCGGAGATGTCCCGCATCGACTACGACGCCGCGCCTCGGATTCGGCCCGGCGGCGCTCGCAACGCGACTCATGCTACTTG
>SYLY01000033.1 GCA_005808475.1 Acidobacteriota bacterium | reverse complement strand
CCATGTCCTATCATGAGGCCCTTTTTTCCCCACTTCAAACAAATTCCGTGTTCCTTGTTCCGGCGCCCCTCCGGTCTCACCCACTTCCAGCACCTTCATCCACGCCATTTTTCCAAAAAACGTCCCCTATGGGACAGGCTCTCGATAAAGTCCGCGCGGGAGATCGCCGAAGCCGCGAAGGCCTGGGGCCAGAACGATGACATCACCGTGTCCTGCAACTGGACCTCTCCGGCGGCTGGCGTTTTCAGCCGGGCGACAGCGCGGACTTCGCGAAAGCGGAGTTTGACGACCGAGCGTGGGAAACGCGGCAGCTTCCCTGAGGCCCCGGTCGTTCGCGGTACCCCCGGGCCTGATTCCCACTGGCAGCCGCCGCTGCGTGATGGCGTTGCGGCTCTGGCCGTCCGGGTGGACGCTCTCGCGAATGCGCCGCGAGAGCAGGCGCGGCGTCCATGGCGCGCCGGGACGATCGGCGATTCCCTCCGGAGGCAGCGAAAGGCTGGAACCAGGAAATCGGATCCCACACGGGAGCCACCTGCGTCAGCCCGTTTCGCCTTCGCCACCGCAACACGTCCGGCGCTCGACTACAATCTTTGTCAGGGGGTCAAGTAAGATGCCACGAATCGACGATAGGGATTGGAGCAGACTCCGGCTGGGCGAACGCATCCGGCAAATCGAAGTGGAGGGCTATGTGGTCTTGCCCGATCTGCTGTCCGCGGCGGACATCGGCCAACTCAAGGAAGAAACGGCAAAGCTCCCCACGCAAGGCGCCGACTACAGCCCCAGCCAGCGCTTCGGCGGCTTCGTCCACTTCGCCGGCGGAGCGATCACGGAGTTGATCGCTCACGCTGGAACGCTCTCGTTTCTGGGCGAGCTTTTCGGCGAGGGCATCGTATTCATGTCCTGCGCTTACGCGCGGTCCGAGCCGGGCCATCCGGGGATCAGCCTGCACACCGACGGGCAGCCGTGGGGCTCGAAGATCTTCGGTTACGAGGGAAGTTGTCCTTGCATGGTCCGGGTGCTGTATTACCTGGATGACCTCACGCTGGACGTTTCGCCGTTCCGGGTAGTGCCAGGATCGCATCTCTCGCTCCACGCGGACGGGAATCCGTACAAGCGCTACGCGAGCCACCCGGAAGAAGTGATGGTGACGGCGAAGGCCGGCTCGGCGGTGTTGATCAACCACAAAGTGTTCCACGGGAATTTCCCCAACACGGGCAGCCGGTCGCGAGAGATGATCGCTATCGCCTACCGGCCGCGCTGGGCGGGTCCGATGCAGGCCGTGGCGGCATGGAGCGAAGAGGATCTCGCCCGCTTGCCCGCTTCGGTGCGGCCGTTGTTCGTGGATCGGAGCGTTCGTGAGTGGGAGTTCGAAGGCGGCAACAAACCGGCGAACATGGCGGCCGACGCGCCGGGCATCGGTCCGTCGCGATGGACGAAGCGGGGATAGCCGGCGGCTACTTCGCCGGCGGAACCGGAGGCGGAGCCCCTTCCTCGGGCGGCATCCGCCGCATCATCCCGGGTGGAAATCCCGGCGGCAGACCCGGCGGAGGCGCGGGAGGCTGGCCTTTCGCCGCCGCTGCCTGGGGATGCAGGCGCGCGAAATCCGTCCCGGAAATCACGTAATACCAGTCGGCGAATTTCGATTGCATCGCCTTTGCCCGAGCCTCGCTCTCCGGCGCCTTCGCGGACGCCGTCACGAACACGTACCGGCTCTCCTTCCCCTTGCTCGACATCCCTTCCTGCAGCACCTCGCCGAACCGCAACGTGCACGACAGCCCACTCACCGTCTCCACGGTAAGTTCGCCCTCGTTCGCCAGTAACTGCCCGAATGGAGTAATGAAGAACCCCTTCTGACGCAGCGACATCACCATGTCGAGCGTCAGCGCCAGGTCGCCCGTCCGTAACTGGCCCGCCAGCACCGGCGGCTTCGGACGCGCGCCCGCCACTTTCAACGATCCCACCGCGTAGGCGATCGACTTCGCCTGAGCGTCCCAATTCTCCTTGTCCTTCACCATCGTCAGCCGGCGCAAGTTCGCCAACCGGCCCGAGGCTTCGTCGATCTGATAGCTGTTCAGCGTCATCCGCGCGATGTCGTTGTAGGAGATCTTCAGCAGGTCGGCTTCCACCCAATCCTCGAACCGGGCGGAAGGATCGGCCTCCGTCTTCACCAGGTAGGTCCGCTTTTGCCCTGGCAGCCTGATATAGCGGTAGCCCGCCTTCTCCTTGGGCGCGCGCCCGAGAATCGCCTCCGCCAGCGTAGCGCCCTGCGCGTCGCGCAGAGTGACGCGCTTGCCGCGCCCGGTGAGGCTCGCGTTCCTGGCGTCCAGCGGATCGATCACGGCGAAGCCCGCCTGATCCTCCGGACGGTCCGACACCGCCTGATCCTTCTTCAGATCCAGCAGCGCGGCGGCGGTTTTGGCGAGCCGGTCGCGGGTTTCCGCCGGGTACTCGTTGTGCGAGGTGAGCAGCCAGCGGTTCTTCTTGAGCTCCACTTTCAAGGGACGCGCCGCGGCTTCCGCTTCGTCGTAATCGACCACCTCGATCGCCTTCACCGCGTTCGCGTCACGGAAGTTCGGGAAGAAGGCCTGCCCGGTGTCGGAGAAGATCTCCGCCTTGTAGGCATCGGGTTCGATCCACGCCGCGGCCGTCACCAGTCCCAACGCGCCGGCGCCGAACAGGGCCGTTTTCAGCAGTTCGGATTTCATTCGGCCTCCTTGCGCAGTAGACGGTCGGTGGCGATGCGCGCCCGCTCTCGCGCCAGCTTGCGAATCGACATCAGCACAAACAGGACGAACGCCGGGATCGGCGGCAGCGTGACCGCCAGCAGCTTGATGGTGTTCTGAATGCCGCGGATCGAAGACTCCATGGATGCGCGCGCGTCCTCCAACTGCTTTTGACGCTCGTCCTCGATGTTGGCGCGTGCCACTTGCAAGCGGCGGTTCTCGGCGGCCTCGACGTTGGAGATCATGATCTGCTTCGCCTGGTCGTCCAAGTCGCCGCGGGAGCGGATCTCGGCCACCGACCGGTCCAGCCGCGCCTGCGCTTCCGCCAGCCTGCTCTCGGCCGTCGCCGCCGCCTGCGCGGCCTCGGTGTCGCGCTGCTGCTCGTAGGTGCGCGTGCGCGCCTCGAGCGCCTCGAGCGTTCGATGCCTGGGCCTCCGCGAGCGCAGCGCGATGAAGCTCGCGTCACCAGCCAAGTCGTCGATGGCGTTGAGGATGAACGTGACGTTGTCGAGGTTCAGGTTCTCGACGCCGCGCTTGCGGATCTCGAAGAACTCCTCGCCGAGGACGTCGGCGTCGGCGATCACCACGGCGTTCAACTTCACCGGGCCGTCGCGCCGCACGCGCGCGGCCACGGTGTAGCTCTGGTTGGACGGCTTGTGCGCGACGCCCTGCACCATCGCCGTGCCGAACATCGACGGCTGCACCAGTTGATCGAACCGGACCGTTCCCGCGTTCGGACCAGTCGTCAGCAACGGCGTGAACTTCGTCTTCCCATCCGCTTTTTCCTCTATCTGTCCGGGGAACAGCAGCACCACTTCCTGCAACCCGGCGGTGACCGGCTCCTTGGTCTGGAACGCCATCTTCGACTGGCTTCCCTTGCCGATGAACACGATCTCCGGCTGCAGCGATCGCAGTTGCGGATGCGGGTTGTAGGTATCCCAGACGATCCGGTTCCGCTGCCACGACACGCCGAGAGCGTCAGTGAGCGCGCGCGTATCGGTGACCGCCGCGGCCGGGGCGGCGGCCATTGGATCGGCCTCCGCGGCGGGCGCGAGCGCGAGATTGAACGCCGGAAACGGATCGAGCAGGATGAGCGCCGGACGGCCCTTCTTCACGTAATCGGCCAGGCGCCCCAGTTGCGCCGGGTTCAGCGTGTGGGGCAACACCGCGATGAGCACCGACAGATCGTCCGGATAATCGGCGTCCGGCGGAACCTGCGCCACGTCGTATTGCTTCTTCAATTCCGCGATGATCGCCCACTCGTTCGTCTGCCGCTTGGTCTGGAAGTCGAGTCCGCCGAACATACGCGCACCGGTGTCGAGGATGCCCGCCTTGCGCCGCTTGACGCGCGAGACCACCCGCACCGACCGCATGAGTTCGTACTCCACCGGCAAGCCGCGGTCGAACCGCGGCACGACGAACTCCTCGCCGCCGCAAGTGAAGACCAAGCCGAGGAATATGTCGTTCGCCGAGGACGCGCTCTCCTCGGTCTGCGCGACGCGGAACGGATTGATGCCATACCGCTCGCGAGCCTCGCGCGCCTCCGGCGAGTACTTGACTGTCTCGGTGATCCGCACGTTGACTCGCTCTTTGCCGATCGCCGCGAATTCGCGCAGGAACCCGATGAGGTTGTTGCGAATCTGGAGGTACGATCGCGGCACCTCCGGACTGAGGTACGCCTGAATGAAGACCGGCTTCTTCGCGTCGATCGATTCGATCAGCTTCCGCGTATCGGGCGAGAGCGAGTGGACCTGCTCGGTGGTGACGTCGACACGCGCGCCCAGCCGCGACGAGATCGTGGCGAGCGCGGCCGCCGCGGCCAGCAACGCCAGCCCGCGAATCGCGTAGTGCTTGCCCAGGTGCCGCGACGGCCAACGCCGCTTGCCCACCAGCCCCACGCACAGGTACAGGACCGCGATCGCGATCCCGGCGAAGTAGGCGAACGCGGAGGTGGTGACGATGCCGCTGGACAGATCGGCGAACTTGTCGCCCACCGAGAGTTGCTCGGCGAGCCGCTGCGCGCGGCCGGTCAGAATCGATCCGGCGTGCCGCAGGAACACCGGAACCGAGCAGAACGCCGCTCCCAGAATGAACGCGACCGTCAGATTATCGGTGAGCTGCGACGCGAGAATACCGAGCGGCAACAGCGCCGCGCCCATCAACCAGTAGCCGAAATATGTCGATACCAGCATCCCGGTATCGGGAGTGCCCAGCCAGAACAGCACCACCACGTGGCTCAACGAGAACAGCAGCGCGATGGTGTAGATGCCCACCGCGGCGAAGTACTTGCCGAGCAGCAGTTCGGCGTCGCTCGCCGGCAGCGTGAGGAGCAGTTCCTCGGTGCCCTGCCGCCGCTCGTCCGCCCACAGGCTCATCGCGATCGACGGCACAAGGAAGACGAGCAGATACGGAAAATACAGATTGAGCTGATCGAGGTTGGCCAGGTTGTTGAGGAAGAACCGTTCCTGCCAGAACGCCGCCATCGCGCTCAGGAACACGAACAGCGTGATGAACACGTAGCCGGTGGGAGATCCGAAGTACGACAGAATCTCGCGCTTGAAAACCGCGGAGATCACCCGGAGATTAGGCATCGGGAGCATCCTCCGCGGCGGCCGCCTCGGGCGCCGGTGGCGACGGCAGCGCGGCGAGATTCCCGGTCAACCGGTAGAACGCCAGATCGAGCGTGGCGCCGTGTTCGAGCAGCCCGGCGGGAGTGCCGTCGAACACCTTCCGCCCGCCGTCGATCATGACCACGCGATCCGCCACGGCTTCCACCTCCTGCAGGATGTGCGTGGAGAGCAGCACGGTCTTGGTCTGTCCCAGCGCGCGGATGAGGTTGCGCACCTCGCGGATCTGATTGGGATCGAGGCCCGTGGTTGGCTCGTCCATGATGAGCACTTCGGGCTCGTGCAACAGCACCTGGGCCATGCCGACGCGCTGCCGGTATCCTTTCGACAGCTTGGAGATGCTCTTCTCGAGAACCTCGTCGAGGAAGCACTGCGCCACCACGGCTCCGATGCGTTCGCGGAGCCTCGCGCCGCCGAGCCCGCGCGCCTCGCCGAAAAAGCGCAGCAGCGAGAGCGGCGTCATTTCGGCGTAGAGCGGCCCGTTCTCCGGCAGGTACCCAAGGCGCCGCGCGCACTCCATGCGATGCGTGGAGACATCGAAGCCGGCGATGCTCGCCGAGCCCCGGCTCGGCGCCAGGTATCCGGTCAACAGCTTCAGGGTGGTGGACTTGCCGGCGCCGTTCGGTCCCAGGAACGCGCACACTTGGCCCAGCGGAACCGTGAAGGACACGTCCCGCACAGCGGCGAAGTCACCATAGAACTTACAGAGGCCCGAGGCCTCGATCATCGGTCGTGAGTCCATCGATGGTTCGGTTATCTTCCGATTCTAGCGGACCGCGCCGCGGTGTGCGAGCTCTTCTCGCGTGCCCGGCGAGCCCTGGCGGTATCGCCGAGCTCCGGTTGCGTCAGCCGCCACAGCATCGCTTGAACTTGACGGCGGAGCCACAAGGGCAGGGCTGATTCCGGCCGACCTTCGGCGCCGGGCGGCGAAAAGGCAGTACGCGCGGAGGCTGTTCCGCCGCGATGTTTTGTTCGACCGCAGGCTCGGGATCGCTGGAAACGGCTTCCTGTGTTTTCAATAGCTTCCCAGGTTCGTTTTGCAATCTAATACTTTTTTCGCGCGCTGGTTCCGGCCGGTTGCGTTGGATGGCGCGGAGTTCGCGGACGCACCGAAAGAAGGCGCGGGCGGCGCGGTCACGGTCGGTATAGGAGGCGTCCGAGCCCATGGCGTCAATCTGACGCAGGGCCACCGCGGTGACGAGGAGATGGGCGAAGACGAGTTCCTCGAGAGTTCCTTGGGGCTGCAGGTCGCGCCGCAGTCCGTCCGCCAAGTCGTGAGCGCACGCTGCGCCGTCAGATGCGAATGTCATGATTGAACTCCTTTTCCGAGGTTACGAGGCCGCTGGAGCGGGCTCCGCCGCCACTCAAAGAATCGCGCCGAGGCCGGGAGAGTCGCCCGGACAATGGCGCCTCTTCGCGAGGGCCACCGGTAATCGATTGAAAAGGAGGGAAATATAGTTGCGGCTTTTTTGACTGAAAGCCGGAATGGCTTCGGCGCTCACGAGAAGTGACCCACATGCGCTCAGATAGAGTTGCCCAGGGATCGTTCTGGACGCTGAACGTGGACGCACAATCAGGCCGGCAGGCTTGGGCGAACTGGCGCGGAAGGTCAGGCGCGGCCATCGTCGT
>SYLY01000282.1 GCA_005808475.1 Acidobacteriota bacterium | reverse complement strand
GGATTCCTGCAAGCCGGCGCGCAAGGTGTCATCTCGACCATGTGGCCCGTCTACGACCTGAGCACCATGATCGTGATGGCGCGCTTCTACGCCACCTGGCGGCCGGACCGGCGCGAGGCGATGTCTCCCCGCGACGCGCTCCACGCCGCGATGGTCTGGGTGCGGGACACAACCAATCGCGAGAAGAGCGACTACTTCCGCGCGTTGCTGCCGGAGCTGCAAGGTGTTCCCCACATGGCTGTGGAAGCAGCGGCCGCTGGCTTCATCGAAGCCAGCGTGCGCGACCCGGACGAACGCAGCTACTCCCATCCCTACCACTGGGCCGCGTTCAGTTACACTGGCGTGTAAGGAGGCGCCATGAACACCAAAGCGGTCCGTCTTGCGGCGCGCGCGATGCTCGCCGAACTGCCCCATCTTCTGGATTCGGAGGCGGGCGAACTCGAGCGGGAGCTCACGGCGATCCCCGACAGCGCTCCGGACGACATGGCGGCGGTCCTCATCACCAACGCCATCAACAGGTACGAGTCCACGCGGAAGTGGATGGATGTGAGCATCCGCCTGGAAGCGGCGCGGGCGCGTGGCTTCCAGCCATTGCCGGGCGTCCCGAACGAGATCCCCGCTCCCGTCTTCGTGTGTCCGGACGGCCATTGGTCGTGGGTCCGGCTTCGTCCTGAACCGGTCCCCGCCTGCATCCATTGCGGGAAGCTCCTGGCGCCGAAGCCGTAGTCCATGCTGGGAGAAGTGGCGGAGGAGGTCGGCGGGAAGCTCACCGAGCGGTGGGGCGCGGTGGTCGCTCCCGCGGTGCTGTTCTGGTCGGCGGGGCTCGGCGCCTGGGTCGCGACCCACGGCCGGTGCGTCCTGAAGGACATCTCCGGTTGGACCGCCGGCGAACAACTGGCGCTCGGCATCGGCGCCGGCGCGGTCGTGCTGGCGTCGGCAGTGGTCGTATGGGCATTCGAAACACCCGTTCTACAAGCGCTCGAGGGATACCTGCCGGCCTGGATCCCGTTCGTTCGCTGGAAGCAGCGCCGCATGGACCAGAGAATCGCGAGGATGTTCGACCGCCAGCAAGAGCTCCACCTGCAAGGCAGCGCCTCCGCGGAGCGCACCGCCCTGGACGCGTGGTTGCGCCACGTCCCCACGGACATCGCTCACCGCATGCCCACGAGACTGGGAAACGTCCTCCGGGCCGCCGAGCGTAGGCCGTTCGACAAGTACGGGCTGGACGCGGTCACCTGCTGGTCGCGCCTGTGGCTCGTGATGCCCGCCGACTCCCGCGCCGAGATCGAGTCCGCCCGCGCCAGCCTCGATCTCGGGGTCCGCCTCCTCATTTGGAGCGCTCTCTTCGCTATCTGGTCCGTCTGGTGGCCCTGGGCGGTGCTGGCCGGCGCGATCGGAATCTGGATCTCCTACCGCTGGGCCCTCCGGGGCGCCATGACCTACGGCGACTTGGTCGAAGCCGCCTACGACGTCCATCGCTTCGAACTCTACCGCGCCTTGCGCTTTCCGCTTCCGCGCAACACGGAGGACGAGCCGACGGATGGCAAACGCCTCACGCAGTACCTTGCCCTCGGGGTTACGAGCCAGCCGGTCGACCTCGAGCCTTGATCGTGGGTTCCGCGCCCGGCAGTGCTTTTAGGCCGCGCCTGAGAAACGCGAGCGGACACACTGTGATCGGAGGCAAGATGCGGTTACCGGTAAATATCGCTCTCGGGTTCCTGGGCGTCTACGTACTGCTTCACTCCCCGGCGAAGGCGCAGTCGTTTGATAGCCAACACCAACGGGATATCGTGGCCAATCCGAGTGATCTTCACTTTCGCATACGGACGGAAGGCGGCGTCAAGGCTTTTCATCGCGGGGAGCGCATTCCCCTCGTGCTCGAATTCTGGAGTGACTCTCCAAATAAGCACAAACTCAATGGCGCGACCTACGACCGGGGCGGGCGGCTGCTCACCGAGGAGTTCGTGCTCGACCGCAACGATGTGGCGGATCCCTATGCCGACTACTTTTCAACTGGCGTGCTTGGCGGGATGACAGGAGGGATACGCGCCGATCCCATCCTCGACGCGAAGCCGCATGAGATCGAACTGGATCTCAACGATTGGTTTCGCTTCGATCGGCCCGGCGCCTATCGTCTATATCTCAAATCGCACCGCTTGCGCCGCGAGCGCAACCCCGGGGAGAAGGGAGAGAAGACCATTTACTTTGCCGCCGTTTCCAACGTGCTCGAGGTGGCAATCCTGCCGGATGACCCCGTGTGGACGGAGACGAAGCTCCGGGCAATCGAATCCGTGCTTGTCGAGTCCGAGCCGGAGACGCCGAAGCCCAGCGGACCGCTCGTATTCATGAACCCGCCGGATGAGCGATTGCGTTCGGCAAGGCGGGACCTGTGCTATCTGGCCACCCCTGCCGTACTCCCTCTGGCTTTCCGGGATGCCCGCAAATCGGGGAGAAGTCCGGACACTTGGCTGTTGATCGGATCGCGTGATCGGGAGCAAACCGTGATCGCTTAACCTGACTTTCGCAGTTGAGGGGTTTGGGGACCGGCAACCCCAATGGAATCAGTGAAGGGACCTGAGAGGTCTTCACCACAAAAGGCGGGGTTCCGCGTTCAGCGATTGCTCGCCAGGGTGGGCAGCGCGCCGATTCT
>SYLY01000281.1 GCA_005808475.1 Acidobacteriota bacterium | reverse complement strand
GTCGAGCAGCAGGAGGCTGGCGCCGGCTTCGGCGAGAGCGATCGACATCGCGCGGCCCATGCCTTGCGCGGCGCCGCTGACGACAGCCGTCTTGCCGGAGAGATCGAAGAGTGTGGTAGCCATGGTGGTCCGGGGATTCATTGTATCAATGCCTCCCCGGTTGGCGCGATCCTTGCCGGGCGCGATCTTACGGTCGCGCCAGTTGCACGGCGGCGGCGTGTTGAGCCTGCCGCGCCGAATCCCAGTCGCCGGTGCAGTAGACCGGGAGATTCGCGATCGAGCCGTCCTCCACATCCGCGCGGATCGGTTCGCGGCAATACCAATCCCTGCCCTCTTGAGTCCAACGCTCCTCGATCTCCAGCACGAAACCCGATGGGGTGCGGTCGAACCGGTAACGGGGAGTCGAGCTGGGACCGGGGTGCCCTTTGCGGCGCAACGCCACGACGTTGTCGAATCCCTCGGCTTGGACACGCTACAAAGGCATGGTGCGTCCTTCCATGCCACCGATACGTGCGGTCCACGGAACTTGGATCTACCCCAAGCGCTAGAGCAGCCGGAGGCCTGTGGGCTTCGGGTCCTTCTCCTTAAGCGCCTCGATCGCCTTCCGCAAATCGCAGATCGCGACTTTGGCGTCAGGGACCGGTTGAAGCATACCTCCCACCCCAACCTTGATGATCGGCGGGCCCGCAAAGACAATGCCCGCAGGCCTTCCATCCACCGTCACCGGACTGCCGGAGCAGCCGGGGATCACACTCCCTTCGGTATCGGCGATGACGACATCATCGAAGTAAACCATCTCGACACCGCTGCGGCGCACCCAAACCGCACCTATGTCCGCGAGGGTGGAACGAATCGTGGCCCCAGCGTTGATCGGTCCGCCCAAATGCACCTCCGCTCCCTCCGGGAGGTTCCCCATGGGCTTCCCGGAACCGGTGACGGCCGTGCCTTCGTCCAGCAACGCCAGCGCGCAATCGACTTTGTTCGGCTCGTCGGGGTCGCTGGAGCCAGAATTGCCGAGTACGGTCGGGATGAGGTCGACCTTGTGCGATACGGAGCCGATGCGGGAGCCGCCGGGCGGCCGTACTGGCCCACCTACAGCGACATCTAGCACGTGGGCGCAGGTGAGAGCGTAGTTATTCCCGGCGTCATCCGTCAGGATCGCGCCGATCATGCCGGAGGAACCGTCGACGGCGATGTCAGACCCGGCGGAGACGTTGCCATCTAGCAGATGGAAACCATTGGTGATGACAAACTCGATGGGTACCCGCGGCAATTGCTTTCGGACGAAGTCCGTGAACTCCGGGGCCGCCGCCTTCTGCAGATAGATCTCCAGGTGGGCAGCCTCCCCGGAAGCGATGACACCAACGCCCACGACGTGGATCGCGCCCCAGGCCTCGTGCAGCCACGTGATCGGTCCGCGCGACCAGTCGAGCCAGTCCGCCCGTCCGAACCACCTCTTGATGCTCGTCGCTGGACGAAAAAGGCGCCTCAATATCTGGCGCGCCTCCTGGATCTGGTCCATGCTACGCCTCGGACATGTCCACCAGAACCGGATCGCACTCCAGCGGAGCCGTGCTCACCAAAGGCCCGCCGGGACTTCCCTTCACTCGCAGACTTAACCCGATCGAGGCAAGCGTCGCCTGCACTTCGGGACCCGTCAATAACTCGTGTTTGGTAAAGCCCAGCGCCGCGTGGTCACCAACCTCGAGAGCCATCTTGTTATCGGGCTGCGGCATCAGTACGATCTTGCCGCGAAGGGCGGGCAGCAACGCGATCGTCCGGTCGAATCCGGCGGTCACGTGGGCGGCGTCCGGAGTGTGATCGGGCTCGGCCACCAGGTGCAGGTTGATGAACTGGGGGCCGCCTGAGGTGATCGCGTGCGGCTTCGGCGTCGCGAAGTGACCTTGAAACTTGACCGAATTCAAATCGGAGCTATCGTACCGGAGCACGTGAATACCCATCGGCTTCTTGCCGTGGAACTGACCGGTCGGGTCCATGACCGCCTGGAGCGCGAGGGTCGAGGGACGAAAGGACTTGATCGCCTTTGGCCGCGGCAATACGATGCGAGCGTACAACGCATCGGGACCGGCCTGGGCATCGTACTCGTATCCCTTCAGGACGATGTTCGCCGCGTAGAACTTCCCCGTGCCCGTCGCGACGCCGGTCAGCAGATAGGGGTTGACGAGCGGCCGGGGTTTGAGCAGCGTCTCGCCGAAAAACGACCCCGCCCGGTAGATGTGCTCCTCCATCGTGGGAATCAGCACCTCCACCGCGGTTTCTCTCAGAACCACCAGAAACTGACCTCTCAATATCACATTTACTTCGCCTGGATTGGCCATTCGAAATCTCCTCGCATCTTCTACAGATAAATTTGGAACGCGGCCCAATAGTACGGGTGCGCGTAGCCGGGGTCCGACCGGAGCCTGCTGCTTGCCCTCGCCAGCGCCGGACGGACGGCCCCGGACGCCGCCAACTCCCGGTGGAACTGGCGCATGAGCCGCCGGGTGGCGGCGGAATCGACGCTCCACCGGCTCGCCATCACCGCGGGTACGCCGGCTTCGAGAAACGCATTCACCAAACTCTCGGGGTTGGTCAATCCCGCCCCGCTTCCCACCGCCGTCATGCACGCGGAGAGGACCACCAGGCGGCAAGCCCCGGCCTCCACCGAACGTAAACCGCCGGATCCCAACGGGCCGCCAGCCAGCCAAAGCCCGCTCGCACCGCTCGCGTGATAGCCGTGTCCGCTGAAATGGAACAGACCGTGCCGGGGCAGTTCTCTCAATAGAGAAGCGGCTCCGGCGCCAGATCCCGACACCATGGTCGAACCGGACCAATTGGCCGCGACTTCCTCGCCCTCCGCCAAACTGTCCGGCAGCGGAGCCAAGTGATCGCCGCTGGCGGGCGCGGCGATCACCAACGCCCGAACCACCCCTTCCACCCGCGGCTCGCCCGGCCTCGCGGCCATGACGATGGACGACGCCGCCCCGGTGCGCCGGCCCGCCAGGTGCAACACCAGATCGAAGGGAATCGCCCCCGTCTCGCCATCCGGCAGCACGGTCGCGTTCTCCTCATCCCAAGTCTCGCCGCGCAGTCGCGAGAACAACGCCTCGTGGACCGCGACTCCCAACCGTTGCACCTCCTCCATGCGGCTCGACCGGTCTTCCACGGCCTCGCGGAAAGCCTGTACCAAGGCACGAAACCGCTCCCGGTCCAGCACCACCTTCTGGAAGATCCGGCCTCCTCCCGTCCACACCGCGAACCCGTCGGCCAGCCCGAGCAGCACCATCGAGGGGGCCGCGTCCGACCCGTGCGCCGCGAGCCAAACCTTCAATGCCTCCGCTGCGGCGCCACGTTCCACCAGCATCTCGGCGAGTCCCCGGTAGGCCTCCAATGCCTCCCGGCGCGCCGCCGCACGCTGCTTCGGCGGGAGGGACCCCTCCATGTGACCCGCCTCCGCAACCGCCGCGTTCAGCGACGCGAACGCCTCATCCCTCCGGCCGGCTTCCCGCTCGAGCTTTCCCGAAAGCGAGTACGCCCGCCATCGGTCCCGGCTGACGGCGAGCGAGCCGGCGATGTCTCTCAGCTTGGCGGCGGCCTCGGCGCGCCTCCCCGTCCGTGCCCACGCCTCCGCTCGCGTCAAATCGAGCGACGCCAGGTATCTACGCCGCGTCTCCGATTCCGGCATCGCGGCGAAGTGCCCCTCCGCGATCGCCGCCTGGCGGGACGCCAGCGCATCGTCGCCCACCGAGGCGGCCAGCGACGCGGCGCGCGAACGGTTCGCCATCTCCATCGTCCGGTTGGCCGATTCACGAATCGAGTTCGCCGAGGCCGCCGCGAACTCCGCGGCCGCGGCGCGCCATCCCCAGGCTTCCGCCGAAAGAGAATAGTTCGCCAGCGCCTGCTGCACACGATTGGCCGAATACGGGCTGGCGTACGCCCGCCCGAGAAAACCGCGATTTTCGTTCCACGCGGACCATAAATCGCCGGACCGCGTTCGCACCGTGGAATAGATCCCGCCCGTCTGAAGCTCCACCCCGGTGAGACGGGCGGCCCGGGCCGCGGCAAGCGCTTTCTCGTAGGTCTCCATGCTGGCGCCGATGTCACCCTTCACCTGGAGACAGGACGCGGCCTGGGATAGCGCCTGCGTCCGGATCCAGTGGAAACGCATGGCGGCCGCATCCTCGGCCAGGGCCCGGCCCTCGGAGGCGCATAGGCTGGCGTCCAGCCTGCGGCCCCAAGCGATGGTTCGCACCAACCGCGCGAAAGAGGCGTGAGCTGGCGCGCGGCCAGGTCCGGAATAGGCAGCCAAGGCCTCGATCGCTCCGGCGAGCGCTTCATCGGGCCGCCCCGCGGCCGAGTGCGCCCACGCGTCGCGGAGTAGGCTACTGTCCACCGATTCGCCGGCGGCGTTGGCGAGCCACGCATCCCCGTGGTCTTCCAAAAGACGGAGCCCCGCCTGCCGGGCTCGCGCCCGGTCCGTGGCCAGCCACTCGACCGCCTTGCCCTCGAATACCATGTCGGCCGCGGCGGCGCCTCGAATCGCGTCTCCGCGCTCGCGAAGACGCCGCTCCAGATCGGCAAAGTGCTCGCGCGCTTCGTCGGCCCAGCCGGAGTCCGGCTCCGTTTCGAGGAATGTTCTCCACTCCTCCGCGGCTCGCTCCAGCGCGCGCAGCCGCTCGAACGCCAGCGCCCGGTTGTAGCGGGCGCGCCGGTGTTTCGGATCGATCCGGAGAGCTCTCGTCGAGAATTCCACGGCGGCGCCATAGCCCTCCGGCTGGCTGAGCCGGTCCGCGCGAAGCCCATGCGCAATGGCGAGATCGGTGAGGATCTCCACCGAATCCGGCGAAGCGGCGGCGGCTTTTTCCAAGAGCGGGATCGCGGATTCGATGCGAAAATCCATCAGGTCCGCTCGCGCCCGAAGCAATGCGACGCCGGGCTCGCTGGAATCCGAGCGCGCCAGCGCGCCCTGAGCCTCCGCCAATGCGGCGCTCCTAGCTCCTCCGCCCCCGCGCTGAGCGGCCACTCGAGTCCAACCCGCGTCTGGAAAACGCCACTCGATCTGCCTGGACTCCGTGTAGGCGCGCGCCAGCAGACTGCCGGACTGGCGCTCGACATTCGTCCACCATCGCCAAACCGCGGTGCCGGATATGATGGCAGCCACGCTGGCCGCCGCCGCGAACCACACCGGGACCAGCGGGCGGCGCCGTTGCGGCATCGCGGCCAGACGAGGCGCCGCCAACCGCGCCGCAAGCGCCGCCTCTTCCGCCGTCAATGTTTCCGGTTCCATTACCATTTGTAAGCGTGTTCCACACCGGTCGCAGGCCGCCAGATGATCCAGAGCCGCCCCGCCGGCGTCCGATCCCGTAGCCAGACGCGCAATCGCGGCGTCGCTCAGGCAATCGGGGCCGGGAGCCATATCGCGCGGGTCCTTTCCGCTCAGATCCTCGAGCCGCACTAGCGATCTCCCTCTTCAAGACGCGGTTCCGGAGAAAAACCCTTCGGCTCGTCGAGAATACTTTCCCGTAGCGCCCGTACCAGCCGGTGCAACAGGCTTTCCACTCCCTTGGTGGAAAGGCCGAACGGAGCCAAGCCGGCGATATCCTTCGCGGTCAATCCATGTCTGTAGTGCAGCCAGAAGATCCGCCGGTCCCTGGCGGCCGTGCCGGAAGGGGATAGTAGTTCCAACATCTTCTTGTCGATCTGATCCAGCAACACCCGCCGCTGGAGCGCTCTCTCGGCAGGCTCCCGGGCGTCGTCCTCGAGAATGGCGTCGTCGAGTGGCGCCGGCCGGAACCCGCCGGATCGCTTCGCCGCGGTGGCCGAGCGAAAGTAATCGAGTGTGGCGCTGGCGGCGACCGCCCGTACGAAAGTAAGAATCACCCGCGAATCGCTGCCTTCTATGCTTCGCAATACGCGGTAGCCGTCCCGGCACAACCGGACGTAGGTTTCCTGGACCAGATCCTCCGCGGCTTGCCGGCCGGCGTCCCCGAAGGGCCGGCACGCGACGACGACCGACATCGCGATGTGGCGGCGCATCGCGTCCATCAACTTACCGCAGGGACGCGCATCGCCCGCTCGCAGGCAATCCTCCAGCAGGATCGGAATGTCCGAAGCGCTCATCCGGTCACGTCAGAATAACACGGAGGAAATTGCGAAATGTCCCTTTCCGCGAAAGGGAACTGGGCGTGGTTCGCGTCTTTGTGGGCTGAGACCGATGGCAATGAAGCCGGTCGACGCCGGGGCGTGGCGGCCCGAAGCCGCGCCTCGAAGGGAGATTCCAATGAAGATCGTATCATTGCTCGCCGCCTTGCTCGTGGGCGCGGCATGGGGGCAGACGCCCCCGGCGCCCGTGCTGGATGGACCGCCCACCGCCGATGGCGTGCTCAAAGGGAGTATGTCGGTTGCCGCCGCCGGGGTGAGCCTGGAGCTGAAGGTCCTGCTGGACGGAGTGGAGATCAGTCCGGAACAGTCGTTCGTCGACCGCGCCGGCGGCAGGTTCCAGATCGGCCTGGGAGCCGCGGGAAGGCCTGGAGAATCGGACAGGAAAGTGCAAGTCCTCCAGGTGATCGCGGGGGTCCGTAGCGCCGCATCGGCGCCGGTGACGATTCCCGCCAAGCTCCAATTGAAAGAGCCCGTCATCGGCGGCGCGGATGTCCTGCTCGGCGCGATCAAGGTCACCGTCTACTTCCGGGATATCGACGCGAATGCCGAGACCGCATCGCTCGAAGCCGCGGTCCAAGGCGTCACCGAGCCGGCGCCGAGGACTTCGCGCGTGAAACTGGGCAAGGAGCAGATCGAAAAGGGCTCGGCGGAAATCGACCTGCCGCGCCGCCTGACTAGCGCCACCGATAAGATCGTCCTGAAGCTCTCGGTCTCGGCCAAGGGAGCGGCCGGTAAGTCCGTCACCTTCGCCGCCGGAATCATGCCGCCGCCGAACGCGCCCGTGCTCGACGGACCTCCTGGTTCGGGCGAAACCGTGCTGTCCGGTACGATAGTCGGGGTCGCCCCGGGGGCTCGGCTCGAATTGAAGATCCTCTTCGACGGCGCCGAGAAGAAACCCAAGTCCATCTATATCGATCGCGGACGCGGGAGGTTTCGCTTCGACGCCGGCGACGACGCCAAGCCGGGGGCCCAGGACAAGTTGGTGCACGTGGTCCTCGTGGTGGACGGAGTCGAGAGCCCGGCTTCGGAGCCGGTACGAGTCGCCCGGCTCGCGCTGGACCAGCCGGTCGTCAGTGGCGCCGACGTGATCGTGGGAGCCGCGAAGGCATCCGTTTTCTTCCGTGACATCGACCCTGCCGCGGAGGAGGCCGTCGTGGTCGTCGTGGCTGAAGAGAAAGGCGGCGATCTCCGGACATCCTCGTCCAAGTTGACCAAAGACCAGATGGCCAAAGGCTCGGCGGACGTCGACCTGCCCCGGCGCCTCACAACGGCCGGGGACAGCGTCACGATTTACATGACCGTGTCGGCCAAGAACGCCTCGGGCGCGGAGTCCGGCGAATTCAAGACCGCTCCCAAGATGGCGTCGATCGACGTAACCGAGCCCCTGCGGGAAGGCGATTTCGAAATCAAGGGAAACGCCGGTACGGGCGTGGAGCGTGTGAAGGCCTTCATACTCGGCGGAGCGTATTCGGTGGTGCGCTCCTCGCAGTCTAAACCGGACCCCTGCGACACGAAGCCCGAACCAAAGTGCCCCGACGGGAATGACGCGAAAAAGGCGGACCTCTCGCAGGGACGCCGCCAATTCCGCGCTGCGGCCCACAGGATCGAGATCGACCCGAATTCCTCCTCGCCGGATTTCGAACTCCAGCGGGATCGCCGCGCGGATGAATACCGTGAAGTACAGGAGGAGTTGGAGGCCGAGGTCACCGGCGGAGCCTTTACCCTCAACTCGCTGCGCGGCTTGATGGCGGGACAAAGAGTGCTGGTATGCCAGTTGGTGAAGAACATGCCGGAAGGTCCCCTCGTCCTCTTCGATTCCTGCGTGCGGCTGACCGTCGAAAGCGTCATGCTCGACTGGGGCCGGGCTCGCGCCTTCTTCTCCGCCGGCGGGGTGACGAGCCACAACCGCGAAGCATTTCAAAAAGTCGCCCCGTATGCCGCGTTCTCGTTGGACCTCAGCTTCTGGAACCATCTGGTCAACAAGAATTCCAAGCGCGCCAACCGCACGTCGCAAGAGGATCTGTTCGGGAACACGGCCGTTGGCGTCTCGGTGCATGGCTTTGCGGACGCGCGCCTCACGCAGGCCTCCCGCGCGACGCTCGCTCCAGGGTCGAGCATCCCCACGCTGGAATCGGACCGCGCGGGCTTCTTCCAGGCCGGCCTGTATCTCCCGGTGCGCATCGGCGGGATGGCGTGGGTGTATCGCGGAACCCAGTTCTCCACGTTCATTGGCCCGCTCGCCAAGGCCGGCGTCACCACGATCGAAGGAGGCTCCCTGTTGCAGACAAAAACGACGAAGGAGGCGGGGAAGGACGCCGTCGTGACCGAATCGCGCGATCGAGGACCGGCTCCATTTCACGGGTTCGGCTTCCGAACCGGAGTCATGAAGTACGACCTGATGGGACGTACCCTGCGCAACCGCCAGATCTCCCCCGATCCCCAAATCTACCTCGACGTTACCTGGGGCCACAACAGCCTGTACCGCCGCGCCGGCGAGACGTACCGGACCGACGTCACCACCGAACGTGTGGGAATGACTCTCGAACGTATCTTGACCCTCGAGGGCCGCTTGAAGATCCCATATCTGCCGGCGCAGATCGGAATCGACCTGATCTACGGCGCGAGAAGGTCCCACCAATCGGTCTCCGACTTCCGGTTCATCGTCGGGTACCGCATCGACGCCGCCAAGGCGCTCGGGCGAATCTTCGGCGACTCCGCGCGCCCCAGGTAATCCTCGGATGCCCGATACCCAGAAGCCCGCCACCCCCCGCCGCACCGCCATCGTCCTGGTTCATGGCTGCGGGAATCAGGAGCGCTACGAGTTCCTTCAATCGTTTGTATCCCCCTTCAAAAAGGCGCTGGACGACGCCAAGCATCAGGCGGACCTGTACATAGACAAGGTCGAATTGAGTCGTGGAACGTCCCGCACCAGCGGCGCAAGCGACATCCTGATTTCGGACCAGGGCCCCGACAGCCTCTTCCGCCCGGCCGAGTTGGAGATCCGCGGCTCCTCCGGTCCCGCCACGGTAGGCTTCTACGAGGCCTACTGGGCGGACCAGGACTTCACTTACACGCCGTGGCGAAAACTGAAATTCAATTTCTGGCTGCTCACCACCTTCTGGAACCCGTTCTTCCATTTGTTCTCCAAGGACGTCGATAATAGTGGCTCGCGATGGAGGAGGCTGCGCCGGATCGGCATCGTTCTGCCCTTTGACATCGTGGCCTACCATCTCGCGGAGACCGCCTTGGTTCTCGTATCCGCGCTCTTCCGGCGGACCGCCGCGCTCAGCGGCTTCGGACGAATCATCTACGACTACGCGGGGGACGTCAAGGCATACGTCAGCCAAAGCGCGATATTCCACCGGCAGACCAAGCGCGATGCAATTCAAGCCCGCTTCGATGAGGTCATGATCAAGGCGAGCCTCGAAAACGACGAGGTCTTTATCGTGGCGCATGGCCTCGGCACGGTCGTCGCCTACGACTGCCTCCACCAACGCGAAATCGCGCCATCCAAGATGTCGGAAGAGCTGCTCGCGTGGCTCGCCAAGAACCGCCCGGCCGGCGACACGATCGACTACTTCGAAAAACTCCGCGGCTTCGTGACGTTCGGTTCGCCGCTGGATAAGATGGCGTTGTTCTTTCCGGACTGGCGGCCGAAAAGTCGGATCACGCCGTTTCGAATTCAGCGCCAAGCCAAGGGCGGCCGCGCCGCGTGGACCGTCTCCGCCGGGCTCGACGCCGGAGCCGGCCGCGAGTTCTTCTGGCGGAATGTTTACGATGTGGCCGATCCAATTGGCGGCAAGCTCGAACTCTATTCGGACGCAAACGAGCAGTCATCGCCGGAAAACACCGTGATTGCGTCCGCGTGGCTCCCCTCCGGCGCGCACCGCGAAGTCCACCGCAACGGGCGCGTCATGGCTTGGCTCGTTGCGCGGACCCTCGGACTCGCGGAGCGGCCCATCGACGAGCCCGCCATATGCCAGAAGGTGCTGCGTTTCCTGTGGTCCCTGGCTCTCTCCGCCGCCAACGTGGCTTTTCTGTCGCTCGTCGTCTTCTTCCTCCTCGACCTCGCGGCGGGAACACTGCACGACCTGATCATGGACGCCGAGTCTCGCACCATCTTCGTTCAACTCGACTGGGCAGCCGGCGCCCTGAAGCAGTGGAGGACATCGGTAGACGTATCCGGGTACGGACCGCTCCACATGTCGCTCCGCGGCTCCTTCGTCGCGTTGTCAGTCGTGGCGAAGCTCTTTCTGCTCGCTCTTCCGTTCTCCTTGTGGTTCCACCTCTCGTCCCGGCGGAGCCGCCTGTGGCGATAATCGTCTTGTTTCTCGTGGCCCGCTCGCTGCTTGCCGCAGGGGATTGCCGCAGTGTCTTCGAGCCCTTCAAGGACGAGACCGAACTGCTGTCCAAGTTCGCTCCGGAGTTCATCCAATGGGTTGACGATCACTGGAAGTACTGGAAGTACGACATCTTCGTCCCGATCGACTTCGACGAAGAGGGCCGCCCAATGAGCAAATGGTCCACGCGAGGAAATCGGGGGCGCATCGAGGGCACGGATTTCGACGGCAACCTGCGTCCGGTCGTCTACGCGGGGTTGGTCGCCGCCACTGAGGATCAGTGGTACTTGGTATATTACTACTATCACGCAGCCGACAGGGGCGAAGTTTTCACGAGAACCTTTGGTTATTTTTGGGGGGGCTTCCATGAGAACGATATGGAGGGTGGATACCTCGTCGTGGACCGGTTGAGCAAGCAGGTGGTTCACTACTCCGCGCTGGCCCACAACCACTTCGACGACCGAAGACTGAAGAACGATTTCAACCCGGGCGAGCGGATGTTCATCGCCTCGGAGGGGGGCAAGCACGGCGCCCACCTGTTCACGCTTAAGGGCGCCTTCGATAGGACTCAGCCTTTCGAGGAAATGGCGGGCAGTCGCAAACGGTTCGTCCATTATAAGGGGACTACGAAAAAGGGTCCCCCGCAGAAGTCCGGAGCCCACTTAGAATCGAAGTACTGGAAGAACGAGTTGGAACGGGGAGAGGGAACGCCGTTCGAAATCCAGCTCTTGTGGCCGATCTTCACGAACATGTTCGACGGAGGGGGGCCTTGCCGAGCCACTAATTTTTGGACTAGGGCCGTGAAGCCCGGGGAAATCGCTATCGTTACGGGGTGGGACGACAGGTGCAAACCCCGCAGAGAGACACGCAAGCCGGAATTGAGTTGGTGCACTTCCCTCAGGGGTAAAGAGGGAGATCGGGCGAAGTTCCCCTGGGGCCAGGAGAAAGACCTGGAGCGGTTCTTCGACCCGGTTGGGACAGTCCTCGCCAAGGAGAGGCCGCGCGAGGGACACCGCCCGATCGCGATCGGATACACCTTCAACCCCTATTTGCAGGCGCTTCTCGACGGCAGAGTCCCTAGCTGGACCAGCGACACGTGCCCGGCATTCCCACATTACCCGCAAAAAAGCCGCGACTGAATCTCTAGCCGGCTCAATAGCTTACGGCCCACGTCGCCGGGAACCCGCGGCCGACGGCTTGACGACCCACACCTTGTCAGCCCGTGGTGCAAGTAATATGAGTCGCGTTGCCAGCGCCGCCGGGCCGAATCCGAGGCGCGGCGACGCAGGATCGCGGGGACTATCGAATGCTGGAGCGAAGCAGCCTGCGGATCCCGTTCCCATCGGCGTTCATCGGCGTTCATCGGCGGCTGGGTTATCTTTTCGCGAACTGCCGGGTGCTCGCGTTGCCGGGGGAAAAGATGGCCGCCGCCGAAACGGTCCCCATTCCGGCTTCATCGGCGGCTCGCATTCGCACTCGGCGCCACCTCCCGATCCAGACCGCGCGCCGTCGCATCCCAAACGGAACGCCCGGCGCGAGCGATCTGCTCGAACCAACTCGCGGCAACGGAGGTACGCTTCGGGACCTCCTCACAGCGCTCACTCGCCTCCTGGCCCAGAACACGGGCTCTTCGCGAGTTCCCTGAGCGCCGCACCATGCACATCCGTCAACCGCCGGTCGATCCCGTTGTGGCGGAACGTCAGCCGCGTGTGATCCACGCCGAGCAAGTGCAGAGTAGTCACATCGACGTCGCAGCCGTAGACCGGCTTCTCTACCGACGGGGCTCGAGCTCGACGCTGCGTTCCATGGCCGCCACTCGCGCTCGACAACGGGCCGCCGAAGGGCGCCCCCGGCGCTGATGATGCGCTACACCTCCGGCGTTGCCAGGCGCCGATGACCGCCCGCCCTCCGCATTGTGGATCGGCCGGTAAACCGTTCACAGATTACCCCCAAAAGACCCTTACCTGGATTTCCTTTGCTTTCCTAGGGTTGCCAGGAATCGGCCCCAAGCGGGCGCCATCGTTTTGCCAACTCGACCACGCCATGGCGCAATTCTCGTGTCGGGCGGGAAGCTCTGCCCCAAATCACGAAACGAGGAGAAATCGAATGGCAACCGAACTGCAAATCGCGGCATCCCGCATCAATGGAGCCCGGTCTCAGGGCCCCGTCAGCATCGACGGAAAGGCGCGCAGCAGCCAGAACGCGGTCCGTCACGGGCTGACCGCCAAAACCGTCGTCCTCAATAACGAGGATCCGGCCCAATTCAAGATCCTTTGCGAAAACCTCGCCAACGACTACCAGCCGCAAACCGAATACGAGCACGAACTCGTCAGTCAACTCGCCGGCGCACGCTGGAAGCTCCGCCGCTGCAACATTGTCGAGAAGGGCATCTTCGACAAGGCCGTCGACGAGATCCGGCCGAAAATCCAGGCCGAATACGAAGGCGCCGACGAGGAAATGGTTACCATCTTCGCGCTCGAACAGGCGATCGACTCGCCCCGACTGAAGTCGCTGCGCCGCTACATGACGCAGATCCTGCGCGAGGAGCGCCACGCCTCCTCCCAACTCGAAAAGATCCGCCGCGAGCGCCCGCCCCAGCCCCCGGCCCCCGCCGCGGAGGAAAAAAACGCGCCGGTGCGAAAGGAACCCGGCGAAAGAGAGCCGGAAAACGACGCTTCGCGAAACGAACCTGGTAAATCGGGTCTGACTGGCCAGATCGGGCCGGTCCCGGTGGATCAAGAGCGCCGATGACCTGGGCAATCCTCTTCATAACCTCTCCGGCGCCCCG
>SYLY01000280.1 GCA_005808475.1 Acidobacteriota bacterium | reverse complement strand
GCTGTCGCTCGGCATCGAGACGATGGGCGGACTGGTGTCGAAGCTGATCCATCGCAATTCGACGATCCCGGCGTCGGCTTCCGAAACGTTCACGACGGCTGTGGATGGCCAGACCAACGTGCTGATCCACGTGCTGCAAGGCGAACGCGAACTGGTGAAAGACTGCCGTTCGCTGGCGCGCTTCGACCTGAAGGGGATCGCGCCGGGTCCGGCCGGATTGGCGCGCATCGAGGTGAAGTTCCTCATCGACGCCAACGGCATTCTCAACGTGACCGCGCGGGATCGGCGGACGGGCAAAGAGCACTCGGTGGAAGTCAAGCCGGCCCACGGACTGACCGACGAGCAGGTGGAGGGGATGATCCTCGAGTCGATCGAAAAGGCCGAGGACGACTTCCGCGAGCGCCAGGTTCGCGAGGCGCGCGTGGAGGCCGACAACATCCTGGCGGCCGTCGAGAAAGCCAAACGCAACGACGCTTACTGGAACATGGCCGAAGGGGATCGCGACAAGGTAACGCGAGCCCTCAACGAGTTACTGCTGGTCTACCACGCGGACGACCATCACCTGATTCACGCCAAGATCGAGCAGTTGAACGCCGCCACGATGGGGCTCGCCGAAGCCATGATGAACACGGCCGTGGATGCCGCGCTGAAAGGAACCAAGATCTAACATGCCCGCCGCGCTTTCCTGGGACCACTCCGAGGATATAGGAATCGCCCTCCACGAGAAGTTTCCGGACACCGATCCGCTGAAGGTGCGCTTCACCGACTTGCGCGCTCAGGTGATGGAGCTCGAGGGCTTCGACGACGATCCGGCGCGCTCCAGCGAAGGGAAGCTCGAGGCGATCCAGATGGCATGGTACGAGGAGTGGAAGGACAACCAATAACTGAAGAACCAGCCGAAATATGCCGCCTGGCCCAATGGGCGTCGGACACTTTCTTTATGTTCCACTACCGCCTTCCGTTTTCGATGGCCTGATCCGCGGACTTCTGCGGATGTTTGCGGAACAACGAGGAACCTTGGGTACTGCGGTGCAAATAGCCGCGAGGATCCGCAAGAGTCTGGGATGGAACCGCCGCCGCGCCGGGAAAGCCGGGGAGCGCTACGATTGTGTACATAGCGAGGGATGTGCGAGACGACTGCCGCGAACCAACGTTGGAATCCGAGAGTTCCGGGCGAACCTGGCCAGAGGACCACTGCGGAAGAACTCATCGCCGACTTTGAGAAGGCCCGCCGCGAAAGGCGCGCTTCGCGGGCGCAGACATGAGAGTCTACCTGGACGCCTGCTGCCTCAGCCGCCTCACGGATGATCAGTCACAGGCGAGAATCCGGGAGGAAGCCGAAGCGGTGGAACAAGTCCTCGCCGGAGTTCGGCGTGGGACGGTTGAGCTTCTCTCCAGTGAAGCGCTGGACGATGAGGTGCGGCGCAACCCCTCGATGGACCGGCGGGTGGAGGCACGGACGACGCTCTCCTTGGCCGTTACGAGCATCACGATTGACGAGGCCATCGTCCTTCGCGCGCAGAGTCTGGTCGGATTGGGATATGGTCCCTTCGATGCGCTCCACCTCGCGGCTGCTGAATCGGCCGGGGTCGACGTGATGTTGACGACCGATGACCGCTTTCTGAAGCGGACCGCCCGGAAGCTGGGCAATCCTCGAATTGCCGTGCGAAATCCGCTATCTTGGATCAAGGAGCAAGGACTATGATCGCCATCGACCAATTGACGGACGAGCAATTTGAACGGCACGCCCTTGATCTCCTTCAACGCGAATTGGGCCCCGATGGCCTCGCCCGGTTCTTGCGTTTGAATCGCTCCGGGACGGGCGACTACACGCGCGACCGCGAGCAGTGGCAGATGGATTTTACGCTCGATCAGATTCTTGAATCCATTCGCAAGAACCGCCCGCATTAGCGTCCTCGCAGTCTCCTCGAACCTTCATGGCGATACTTCACTACTGGCGAAGCAACCGGGAGATTGTCCTCGGACCTCCTCGGACAAACAATCCAGCAGGTCGTAACGAATGCTGGAGACGGTAACCTACGCGATGGCAACCCGGCTTCCGTTGAACTTCGTGAGTTCCTCACCCTGGTGCCGATAGATTCGCGGTTCTCGTACGTCCGCCAGTGCCTTGAAGCACCATTTCAGAAAAACGGATCGGTCTTACAGGACTTGGTTAATGAACTTGGGCGCCGCCTCGACTTCGAAGTGGAGAGTGGTCTCTACCAAGGCCGCAGGAATGCGATTGGGTTCGATGGCATCTGGCGGTTTTCCGGGGAGTCTGAGCTTGTTGTCGAGGTGAAGACCGCGGATGCCTATACCTTCCCGCTGGAAACCACAAACGAATACCGGGAAGGGCTGATCGCACAGACTCAGAATCCGATCAGCCGCCATTCTTCGATCTTGATCGTGGTGGGCCGTGAGGATACGGGCGCTCTGGAAGCTCGAGTCCGCGGCTCCCGCTTCGCGTGGGATATCCGCCTGATCGGCGTCGACAGCCTGATCAAACTTGTACAGATCCGCGCCAAGTCGGATGATCCAGCGACAGTGCGCCAGATCCATCAAGATCCATCAGTTGCCGCGGCCCTTCGAGTACACCAAAGTCGACAAGATCATCGACATCCTCTTCACGACCGCGGCTGACGTCGAGAGTCAGCAGGAAGAGGAGCAACTCGAACCAGTAGCCGCCGAACCCGCAGCAGAGGAGGCAACGCCTCAGACGCAGGAGAAGACCGATCGGGCATTGATCGAGGAAATGAAGGATCGAGCGATCAAGGGTTTCTCGGCGGTAAAAGGCGTTGGGCTTGTGCGACGCAGCCGTAGCTTAGCTACTTCTGGAGCGTGGACAAGCAACTTCGTGCCTGCTGCACTGTCCCAAAGCGCTATGACAACGACTACCAGCCCTACTGGTATGCGTACCATCCAAAATGGGACGAATTCCTTCAAGAAGGTGATGGCTATCCGATATTTGCCTGTATGGACTTGGAATCGGCGTTTGCGGTACCACGGAAGTGGCTTGCAGATGACGTAGCCAACCTGAATACGGCCGAACGCGAAGAGACGCGGTCGTATTGGCACATACCGCTTACGACGGCTCGACGATGGTAGCCTGGCGATCAACCTCACCAAGGTCGGGCGCAAATACTCGCTCGAACCGCACCGGTTTCCGCTGGCGCCACGCTCGTAGTTTTGTCCGACCGAGTCCACCCGCGTGCCCAGCGCGCCCGTAACCCTCACCGAATCGAGAGAAGCTGAGAAGAGAAATTACGCCGGAGACTTGACAGCCCTGGCTTCGTAATCAGCAGGTCGCCGGTTAGATCCCGGCGGGTGGCTCCAGAATATCTTCAACCGTATCAATCAGATACCAGAAATCGAAAAGCGGCCCAAATGGCCGTTTTTGCTTTTAAAAACGGAATTTGAAATTTGAAACGGTTCCGGTGCGGCATTTCGGTTCAACCGCCGTATTTAGGACAACCGGCCGCCTACTTGCCGATCCGGTACAGGTGCTTTTCGGCGCGCAGGAACAGGGCTCCGTCGGTCACCGCCATCGACGCCAGGAAACGGCCATCGAGCTGATTGGCGCCCAGCTTCTTGAACTCCTTACCCGGTTGCACGGCCACCGATTCACCCTCTTCGCTGAGAAAGTAGATGCGTCCGCCAGCGAAGATGGGCGAGGCCGAGTGATTGCCGCCGATCCGTTCCTGCCAGTGGCGCGTGCCGGTGCGGGCGTCGAGACAACTGGCGATCCCGTTGTCGCTGATCAGATAGATCTCGTCACCGATCAGCAGGGGTGACGGAGTCAGCGGCGCGCCCTTCTTCAACGACCACGCGATGTGGGTGTCGGTGACATCGCCCTTGCCCCCGGTCCGGACGGCGAGAAACAGCGGCTCGTCGAAGCCGGCCGAAATGAAAACCATGCCGTGGCCGAAAACCGGCCGGGGGACGTTCGAATAGCCCTTCGCGTAGCGGACCGACCAGATCTCGGCGCCGGTTTCCGGATCGTAGGCGACCGCCCGATGCGCGCCCACGCTCATGATCTGATCCTGGCCATCGACGCGAATCAGCAGCGGCGTCGTGTAGGCTTGATAGCCTTTGCGTGGGCTCTTCCAGCGGACCTCGCCCGTCCTGCGATCGAGCGCCACCACGTACTGGCTGTCGTAGCCGTCGCAGTTGAAGACCAGCAGGTTGCCCACCAGGGCCGGCGATCCACCCGTGCCGTGCCGGTGGTCGTATTCGAGCTTCGTCTTCCACAGGATCTTGCCGTCGGTGCGGACACAGGCGGTTCCGTGGGCGCCGAAATGGACGTAGACGCGATTGCCGTCGACCAGCGGGGTGGGCGAGGCGTGGCTGTTCTTGGCGTGCATCTTCTTGGGATCGTCAAGGCGGAACACCTCGATGTCGCGCAGCGGCTTGCCGGAACCGGCGTCGAAGGCGAGCAGCCGCAGCGACTTGCCGCCATCGGTGGCCGACGTCACCCACACCTTCCCGTCACGGACCGACGGCGACGACCAGCCCTTCCCCGGCAGATCCGCCTTCCAGCGGATGTTGCTCGTCTCCGACCACTCGGCGGGGACTCGCTTGGACGCCGAATGCCCCTGGCCGCCGGGGCCGCGGAACTCGGGCCAGTCCTCCGCCGCCAAGCCTAGTGCGAAGAGAATCGATACGGGAATAGCGCGCGTCATGCCGATGCGCGCTATTCTATCGCGATCACCCCATGGACCGGGGGAGCCGCCTTACTGGCTGACGAAAATGGTGTGGCGCAGGCGTCCGCCGTCGTTGCTCGGCGTGTCGTTGGCCACCACTACCACCACGGTTTCGCCCGGCGGCACGGTGTCGGGGATCTTCACCTTGATCTGCCAAACGCCCACTTGGCCGGGCGCGAGACCGGAGTAAACGATGTTGGCGTCGGGTACGAACGTCGTTCCGCCGGCGAATACACGGGGGAGGAACGGCGTCATCACCTCGCCGCCGGCCGCGGTTCCGTCCGGAGGAGCGTCGGGGATGAAACCCTGGCCGGTGCCGGTGAGCGTGATCACCTTACCGCGCGGTACCGGCGTCTGGCGGGTGTTGGCCGCGCCGTCCTCGTTGAGGGCCACCACCGCGCCGTTGCCCGAGCCGTTCACCGTGAACAGGCCCGGCGACGCGACGTCCATCCGGATCTGCTGGCTGGCGATAATGCGCCCTTGCGACGGGCGGAAAAGCAGCACGTCCACCGTGCCCGATCCCGGCGCCGAGTTCGGCATCTGGAAATTGATCTGGGTCGGTGTGATCGACTGAATGGGAGCGGGCCTATCGTCCACCAGCACCTGCAAGTCGGCCAGTTCGCGCGGCCACGCCGTTGGCTCGGCGTTGGCGGAATCCTCGCTGAAGATCTGGCCTTGCGTCAACACCTGCATGGTGGAGATCATTCCCGGCGCCACGCGCGGCAGGAAGTTGGTCGCGTTGACGACGCGGAGACCGGGGAAGTGAATGGCGACGCGATTGTTGAAATCGGCGAGATAGAGGGCGCCGAACTGGTCTTGCGCCACGGCCAGGCCACCGCCCACCGGCATCCGGAAGTCGGGCTGGTCGCCGGAGATCAGCAGCACGTTGAAGTTGGGGAAGCGGAGCCCGGCGGGGCTCTGGCCGGTCACCCAGATCTCGCCGGTCACCGGACTCACGTACACCGCCAGCGGCTGCGTAACCTCGCGCGCGATCGTGAACGACGCCTGCGGATCGTTGCCCGCCAGCGGAGCCCGGGCGAACAGCAGCACCCGGTTGTTCCCGAAATCGGTGACGTAGAGACGGTCGTCGGTATCGACGGCAATGCCGCGCGGAGAATTGAAGCGGTTGTTGACCGTGCCCGATCCAATGGAACTGAAGTCCGGCTGCCCGAACACGCGGGACGAAGCCTTGCCATTCTGGAAGGGAGCCTCGAACATCAGAACGCGGTTATGAGCCGCGTCGGACACGAACAGTTGCCCCTGCGAACTCAGCGCCAGTCCCCACGGCGCCGACATCGTACGGGAGGTCGGGTCCGTGTTGCGGCTGCCGAAGTTCAACTGCCCAAGCACGACGTCGGCCTTGATGACGCCCCGCTGCTCGAACGGCGACGGGAAACGGAGCACGCGGCCGTTGAGCGTGTCGGCGACCCACAGGCCGCCCGACGAATCGGTGGCCAGACCGCTGGGACCGTTCAGACTGGCGTCGTCCCGAATGTCGCTGTTGTTGCTGGGAAAGTTGACCAGCGACCGGAAGAAGTCCGGCTGCCCAATCACGATATCGGCCCGGTCGCCCGGACGGACCCGCCGCGCGTCGGCATAGCCGAGCACGCGGTTGTTGCCGAAATCGGCGATGTAGAGCCGCGGCGGAGTGCTGCTCGAGTCGATCGCGACGCCGCGCGGAGAGTTCAGCTCCCGTCCCTCGATCAGGTTGGGACTGCGGTACTCGAGGGCGAGTTGGCCCAGCACGCGCTGCGCCGCGTAGGGCGGCCCGGCCGAGAGTAGCGGCCCGGTCGAGATGTCGCCGAGCGCGAGCACGCGATTGTTGCCCGCGTCGACGACGTAGGTCTGGCCGTTGGCGAACACGGCAGCCACCGGATTGTTCATCGTGGCCGCCGAAGGCTCGGGCAAGCCGCGGTTGGCGCGCAATTCGGTCTGCGTCAGGGTGTCCTGCGCGATGATCGCGGTTGCCGCGGGCGAGTACTGCGTCGCCTCGGCCGGCCACTGATCGAACGGCGCGTACCGCAGGATCCGGCTCACCGGGGTATCCACGACGAACGGTACGTTGCCGATCGTGAAGACGCCGTTGGCGGGAAGGAACCGGAAGCCGACGAAGGCCCCGACGGTCTGATCGTTCACTGGCGCCGGAGGCGGCTGCCCGGCCACGGGTTGACGAAATCCCATGATCCGGGCCGCGTCCATGCCGATCGTAAACGGAGGGCGGAACACCAGAGCCCGGTTCAGCCCATCGGTGACGAACAAGCGGCCCGCCTGGTCGAACGCCAAACCGGCGGGTTGCCGCATGGCTTCCTTCCGGGTGCGTGTCCGCGCGTCGATGTCCTCGGGAAGCGACGTGTTGGTGCGGAAATCCTGCTGGCCCAGCACCAGCGTCGCGGCCGGCTGATTGGCGGCGCTTTGGCCCAACGACGTGGATGCGTAACGCAACACGCGGTTATTGCCCGAGTCCGACACCCAGAGGTTGCCCGCGGCGTCGAACGCCATGCCCACGAACAGAATGCCGACGTCCGGAATCGCGGTGAACAAGGTCCGCTCCGACACGCCGCCGGCGTTGACCGCGCGGGTGTTGAAGTTCGCCTGGCCGATCACCATGTCGGCGAGCACCGGCTCGCCCGGCGTCTGCGAACCCGGATTCGGGAAACGCACAATCCGGTTGTTGCCGGAATCGGCGACATAGAGGTTTCCGCGCGCGTCCACCGCCAGTCCTGTCGGCGCGAACAAACCCGATGTGAAGCTGGTCCCCGGCCCCAGGGAATCGGTGGACAAAAGGTCGCGCTGGCCGACAACCAGATCCGCCATCGCGCCGTTCTCGAACGCCTCGAAGTTCTTCCACCCGAGAACGCGGTTGTTCCCGGTGTCGGAGACCCAGAGGATGTTGTTAATCGTATCGGCCGCGGCGGCGCTGGGGCTATTGAGTTCCCTGCCCTCCACCAGATTGGGTTGCCGGTTCACGAGCAGCGTCCGGGCGTGACCCACCACGCGCGATGGCACCGTGTTCAGCGGAACCTGGCCGGCGGCCGGCAACACGGCCCAAACCAGCGCGACGGCGAAAGCGCGACCGCCTGCGAAGGAAAAATCGAAACGACTCATTGAATCTTGCCCTACTCTCTCCGAGTGACGAAATCGCTAGGCATCGCGCAAGGCCCGCCCGGACCACCGAAGCCGAGGGACTCGTGGGAGTCCGGTCGCGAGGGGGCGCTCTGGCGCTCGATATCCCGAGCGTAGCATGAGCGTCCGGTGCGCGTAAACCTTCTCCCCTCTCAGTCAGCGATTCCGCAACCGCGAAGCGGCACGGGATTGGATCTCCGGCTGGGACCGGCATTTTGAGGCCTGCGGGAGTGGCGAGTCGTTTTTGGACGAGCGCCGTGGGGCTGAGGCGAGTGGAAAGGCGGCAAGGGCGGGGTC
>SYLY01000279.1 GCA_005808475.1 Acidobacteriota bacterium | reverse complement strand
TTGCTTGGGGAAAGGCTGGAAGTGGAGGATCTCGCGGGCGAAGGTCAGCGGATCGAGGCCGATTCCGGGGAGTTCGGACACACTTATGGTGGGCGAGCCGGGTGTCGCTTGTTCGGCGACGGTTGGATTGTGCTCTTCGGGCCGGTTTCGCTTCACGAAACGGGGCGCCGGAGAGGTTATGAAGAGGATTGCCCAGGTCATCGGCGCTCTTGATCCACCGGGACCGGCCCGATCTGGCCCGTCAGACCCGATTTACCGGGTTCGTTTCGCGAAGCGCCGTTTTCCGGCTCTTTTTCACCGGGTTCGTTTCGCTTGGCGGCGATTTCGGAGGCGGAAACGGCCGCCGGGGGCTGGGGCGGGCGCTCGCGGCGGATCTTTTCGAGCTGGGAGGAGGCGTGGCGCTCCTCGCGCAGGATCTGCGTCATGTACCGGCGCAGCGACTTCAGTTGGGGCGAGTCGATGGCCTGCTCGAGCGCGAAGATGGTGAACATCTCTTCGTCCGCGCCTTCGTATTCGGCTTGGATCTTCGGCCGGATCTCGTCGACAGCCTTGTCGAAGATGCCCTTTTCAATGATGTTGCAGCGGCGGAGCTTCCACCGGGCGCCGGCGAGTTGGCTGACGAGTTCGTGCTCGTATTCGGTCCGCGGCTGGTAGTCGTTGGCGAGGTTCTCGCAGAGGATTTTGAATTGGGCCGGGTCCTCGTGATTAAGGACGACGGTTTTGGCGGTCAGCCCGTGACGGACCGCGTTCTGGCTGCTGCGCGCCTTTCCGTCGATGCTGATGGGGCCCTGAGAGCGAGCTCCATTGGTGCGCGATGCCGCGATTTGCAGTTCGGTTGCCATTCGATTTCTCCTCGTTTCGTACTCGAGAGCGTAACTCGCCCCCCGCGCGTAGGATGCAATGGCGACTTCCGGGAGTCGCCGAAACAACGGCGCCTCGCGGAGCTCGAAATCGCATGCAAGCGGTTGAAATGAAGCGGTTTGCAGATTTTGCAAAATTCTCGCCGAAACACGGAACGGCGATCCGGCACGGCAATGGACGCCGACGGTGACGCGGCTCCCGGCACGGTGGCGCCATTTTCCGATGATCGCGGTCGCGTAGCCGCGCTCCTTCAGGATCTCGGGCAGCAGCTTTTCCCGTGCGTCAATCCCGTTTTCGCGTTCAACCGCGGCACGCCGGGGATACCCGCGCGAACGGGATAGCAAGCCCGTGAGCAGCGCCGCTCGCGACGGCGAACAGATCGCCGCCGCGTAGAAGTCCGTGAATCGGACCCCTTCGGCCGCGAGCTTGTCGATATGCGGCGTGTGCAGGTCGCGCGCTCCGCGACAGCCGAGGCCGCCGTAGCCCTGGCCGCCGGTGAAGATCAAGACCGCATTCGGCGGCCGCGTAACTGCCGCCGGCGCTGCCCGAGCCGCAAGCGCCGCAATCAGATGCCGTCTGTTCGGTTCATGGCATCGTTCGAATCCACCACGCCGGTGCTTGACCGCTTTCGGGGAACCCGTGCGCGGACGGCTCTGACGGAGCCGCGACAGAACCGATAGCCCGAAGCTGATATCATCTCCGAGATGCCTCTGGCTACTGGGGCCAAACTAGGACATTACGAAATTCTCGCTCCGATCGGCGCGGGCGGCATGGGAGAAGTGTACCGTGCGCGCGACCCGCGACTTGGGCGTGACGTTGCCCTCAAGGTCCTTCCGAGAGACGTTATGTCGGACCCCGAACGCCGGCGCCGCTTCGAGCAGGAAGCGCGGACCGCCAGCGCGTTGAATCACCCGAACATCCTGACCGTTTTCGACATCGGTGAGGACGCCGGCATGCCTTACCTCGTTTCGGAACTGGTCGACGGCGAGTCCTTACGGAGCATCGTTCAGCGGGGAGCTGTCCCGTCGAAAAAACTGGTCGAGATCGCGGCGCAGATCGCCGACGGTTTGCAGGCGGCCCACGCGGCGCCCGTCGTCCATCGCGATATCAAGCCCGACAACATCCTGCTCACTCGCGACGGCCGTCCAAAGATCGTCGACTTCGGTCTCGCGCGTTCGTCCTCTCCGATCGGTCCCGACGAAGCGACCCGAACGCAACCGCTTACCAGCGAAGGAGTGGTGATGGGCACGGCGTCGTACATGAGTCCGGAGCAGGCGCGCGGCGAACGTGTCGACTTCCGGTCGGACCAGTTCTCATTCGGCATCGTGCTGTATGAGATGGCGACCGGCCGCAAGCCCTTCGACCGCGACACGGGCGCCGAGACCCTCGTTGCGATTCTCCGGGACGACGCGCCGGAGCTCGGTTCGGATGTCGCGGCGCCATTGCGATGGGTGATCGAACGGTGCCTCGAGAAAGATCCGCGGAATCGCTACGGCTCGACGCGCGACTTGTTCCACGATCTGCGCAGGCTCCGGGACCGTCTCACGGAGCCCGTATCAGAGGCGGTTTCATCCGTAGCCGGGAAGAATCCGGCGCGAAGTACGCGGTGGCTGATTCCGGCGGCAGCAGCCCTTGCGGCGGGACTTGTTCTCGGATTGCTCGTCGCGCCTCGTCCGCGACAAACATCGTTCTCTTTCCGTCCCATTGCCACCGAGCCTCGAGTCCAGCGGGAGCCAGTTTGGTCTCCGGATGGCAAAGCCCTCATCTACGAATCTCGCAGGAAAATAACCATGCGTGCCGTCGACGGGAGTTCGGTGGTGGACCTGGGGCCCGGAAGGTTTCCCCGCTGGTCTCGGGACGGAACCCGCGTGTTCTTCACTCGACCTCAAACATCCGGCATCTCATCCGTGAGCGTGAGTGGCGGTGAGGCCCGGTCTGAGTTCCAGTGGGCTGAGACACCAGCGGAGTTCGATATCTCGCGCGACGGCAAGACCCTGGTAGCGTGGAAGTCTGACGGGGAGAAGATTTCCGTCGTTGTGGCTTCCCCGCCGGACGGCGAGCCAAAGCCCTATTCGGGTCTCGGGTTCACAGCCGTTCTCAACACGACAAGGTTGAGAATCTCGCCCGACGGCAAGAGGCTGCTGGTGTATCACGTCGCGAGCGGAGATCTGTGGGTTGCGCCTTTGCCGCCGCGCGAAGGACAGCCGCCACGAAAAGCCGGAACCTTCATGCAAGCTTCCGGCGTCACGTGGATGCCCGACAGCCGGCGAGTTCTTATTTCCCGCCGTGAGGAATTCACCACCGTGATGACGGCGATCAACGTCGACAGCGGTCAGCAGGAAATGATGTGGAGCGGTCTCGGGGCCGTCGGCGGGCTTTCCGTTGCGGGCGACAAGATTGCGTTCGACACGTCGAACGTCGACTTGGACGCGGTCGCGATTCCGCTCGACGGAGGCCCGGAACAACCCATTCGCCAGGGATCGGACCAGGACCAAGATGCGATTTGGTCGGGGGACGGCGGCCGGATCATTTTCGTCTCGGATCGGAGCGGAACCGAGGATCTTTGGACCGGATCTGATGGCCAGGATTCCGACCGCCGGTTGCTGTCGATCGGGCCCTCGGACAGTTCCGGGTTGCCTGAAGGATTCAAGGCCGATCACCCCTCGCTGTCCCGCGACGGCAAGCGATTGGTCTTCACTTCCAGCCTCGGGCTCTGGCTTGTCCCGGCAAACGGGGGCCGCCCAGTCAACACCGGACTTGCCGGTCGCGCCGCCACTTGGTCTCCGGATGGAAGATGGCTGGCCTTTCGCGACTATTCCACGAGTAAACGAAGACTCGTCAAGGCGCTTGCCGATGGCGATCGAAGCCTCATCGAGCTGGCTCCCGACACTTTCGCCAATTCGAGCCCGCAGTGGTCTCCGCGTGGCGACTGGATCGCCTACGCCTCCCGCGATGCCACGATGCTGGTGTCGCCGGATGGGTCGCGCAGGAAGGAGATTGCCAGACCGGCGGTGCATCAACTGGCGTGGTCTCCGGACGGCGCCAAGCTGTATGCGGTTCGGGGCCAGCCGGGTGAGTCAATCGTCGCGATCGATGTTGGGTCCGGCCGCGAGAGTACGGTGCGAGCCCTACCGTCCGGATTCGTGTTCGGATCAGCTTTGGCCTCCTTGTCGCCGGATGGAAAACGCCTGCTGGTCACTCGGCAGACCTCGTAAGGCGATATCTGGATCATGGAGCGGAAACCGGCGGAGCCGAGTTTCTGGAGCCGCGCCTGGGCATCGAACCTTTACTAGAGTCTAGGGGCGGACGGCCTATTCCGCAAAGCGGAAAAGCGGGTGGGGGGCGCGAAGGGGGAGTTCGTCAGGCGAACTCGCGGTCCGCTGCGATGTTCAATCGAAATCAATAGACACTACACGGACTTTTTTGGTTCGATGAATTGCCGAGGTGGGCTTTTCAGAGGTAACTAGTTCGTCACATCCCGTCAGAGAGGCGAGCACAACGTGAACTGCGTCAACCGCGGAGAGGCCCGACTCGCACGCCTCTGCAAACGCTGCTTCGAGGTAAGTTTTATCAAACGGAAGCCAGGTCGTTACTGTTGAAAAGAACTCTTCGTAGATGAGGCTCCGCGCAATCCACTATTTAAGTACAACGTTCCACTAATTGAGTACAGTGATTCGTTGTACGAAAATGTGCAACCCATTGAAAATGCGAGATGGCCATTCCACCATTTACGTACAACGCGACACCTGGCGCTGTTTGCGGGCCGCAAGATGCCGGCCGGCAAGGCGGCCAAGGAACTCGGTCTCACGCGCATCGCTGGCCGAGTCCTCGTCGGCTCGGCTCACGATGTGGTATTTCTTGTTCACGGCCGTTGGCCGGTCAAATTGGAACGGAGGCTTGCATGACGACACATCGCTCGATCGCGCTTCTCGTGGCGGTCACCCTGCCGTTGGCCGGGCAGGTCAGCGCCACCTCGGGCTCGCTGGTGGGCCAGGTCAAGGATGCCAGCGGCGCGGTGATCGCCGGAGTGCGGATTTCGGCGCGAAACCTGGCTACCGGATTCTCGCGAGCAGGCGTCACGAGTGAATCGGGCTCTTACTCGTTGGTGCAGTTGGCGGTGGGCGCGTATGAAGTCACAGCCAGCCACGCGGGCTTCAAAACGTCCGTGACGCACCGCGTCGAACTGGAGGTGAACCAGCGCGCCCGGTTGGACGTGGTGCTCGAGGTCGGCCAACTCGCCGAACGGGTGGAGGTGCGGGGCTCGGCGCCGTTGCTCGATACGGAAACATCGGCGGCCGGAGAAGTCATTGACGGCAAGAAGGTGGTGGAGTTGCCGTTGAACGGCCGCAACTTCCTGCAGTTAGCCCTGCTCGTGCCTGGAACATCGGAGGCGCGTGGCAGCACCCAGGCCCAGCGGACCGGCGTCGCCGTGAGTGTCAACGGTCTCCGCCCCTCCCACAACACCTACACGGTGGATGGGATCGACGCCAACGACAGCATCAACAACTTCTTCACGGTGCGGCCCAATGTCGATGCCATTGAGGAGTTCAAGGTGATGACCAATTTGTATGACGTCGAGTTCGGGCGGACGGCTGGCGCGCAGATCAATATTGTCACCAAGTCCGGCTCCAACCAACTCCACGGGTCGCTTTTCGACTTCCTGCGCAACGACGTGCTGGACGCGCGCAACTTCTTCAACACCGCCGGCGCGAAGGACCCTCTGGCGCGCAACCAGTTCGGCGGCGTTCTCGGATTCCCCATCCGCCGCGATAAGACGTTCGGATTCGGCGACTACCAGGGCTTGCGCGAACGCCGCGGTGTGTTCCGGCGCGGCCGCGTCCCGTCCGGCGTCGAGCGCGAGGGCAATCTCGCCACGATCAATGCCGCCGCCACCGACCCCTTGAACGGCGGACAACGCTTCCCCGGCGCCGCCATTCCAGCGAGCCGGCTGGACACCGTGGCGCGGCAAGCCCTTTCCCATGTGCCGCTGCCCAACGCCGCGCCCCGCGGCGGACTCAACTTCGAGCGGCTGTCGAGCACGCGCGTCGACCAGAATCAATTTTCCGGCCGAATCGATCACCGCTTCTCGGAAAAGGATTCCATCTTCGGGCGCTTCTACTATTCCAACCTGGACGACCTGGCGGAGGGCTTCTTCAATACGCCCGCCATTGGCGGCGCTAACGCCAACACTGGCTCCGGGCAAGGCGAGCACGTGCGCAACACCGGCGTGAGCCACACGCACATCTTCTCGCCGGGAACACTCAACGAACTGCGGCTTGGTCACAACTGGAAGCGATACACCCGGCAAGCGGTCACCACCGGCGACGATTGGGCGCAGGCTCTTGGCTTGACAGGGCCGGCCACCAATCCCGAACGCCGGAGGTTTCCGCAATTCAACCCGACGGGTTGGACGCCGTACGGCGCCGGCACTGGCTATGTGAACCGGGTCGCGGAAAACTTCCAGATTTCCGATACCCTGTCGGTGGTCCGCGGCAACCACATTCTAAAGTTCGGCATGGATGGCAGGCGGACCCGCCAGGACGTGTTCTCGGCGAGCACGCTGCATGGCAGTTACTCGTTCAACGGACGCTACAGCGGCGACGGGATGTCTGACTTCCTGCTCGGATATCCATCCAGCGCCAACCTGACGCGCCAGAACGACGCCACACGGAGCCGTTCGCGCTGGATCGCTGGCTTCGCACAGGACGATTGGACCGTTCATCCCAAGCTAACCCTCAACCTGGGACTGCGCTGGGATTTCTTTGAACCGCTCAAGGAGATACGCAACCGCATGTCCGTGTTTCGGCCCGCTGCCGGCCTCCTGGTTCCCGTGGGCGCCGGTGACGTTCCCCGCGCCGGCTTCAGCGGCGACACAAACAACTTCGGGCCCCGCGTTGGCTTCGCCTATCGCGCCTCGACGCGGTGGGTGATCCGGGGCGGCTACGGAATCTTCTTCAGCAATGAGACGCTCAACGCCATGGACACGCAAGGCCGCAATCCTCCGTGGGTGTCGAATCTGGTGGCGACCGGCGATCCGCGCTCGCCGACTCTCAGGACAGCGACCGCGCTCGCCGGGGCCACGGAAGGACTCTTCCCGAGCCTGTCCTCCATCGACGGCGCCACTTGGCGCGACGCCTATACGCAGCACTTCAATTTCCTGCCCCAGGTTCGGATCCGGCCGGATCTGATGGTGGAGTTCGGCTATGTCCGCACAAAGGCTACCGGGTTGCCCGCGGTCTTGAACGTCAACCAGCCCTTGCCTGGACCGGGGGCCATTCAGGGACGCCGGCCCTTTCCGCGTGAGTTTGCCAACATCAACATGTACTCGCCGGTGACGGGAAGCGTCTACAACGGGCTTCAGGTCAAGGTCGAGAAGCGGTTGAGCGGCGGTCTTTCCGTGTTGACCAGTTACACGCTCTCCAAGGCCCTCACCGATACCGACGAATTCAACGATGGGTTCGAGGATGTCCGCAACCGCCGTATTGACCGCGGGCCGTATCAGTTCAACGCGCTGCACAACTTCACAACCAGCTACTCGTATGCCATCCCCTCCGGCGCCGGGTGGGCAAAGCCCTTGCGCGTGGTTCTGGGCGGGTGGCAGACGCTCGGGATATTGACGCTCCACACCGGTTTCCCAGTCACACCGCGGGTCGCGGGCGATCCAGCCAACACCGGCACAAGCACGAGGCCGGACCGAATCGGGGACGGACGCTTGCCGAATCCGGTCATCGATCGCTGGTTCGACGTGGCCGCATTCGCCGTGCCGCGGCCGTTCACGTTCGGAACCGCCGGACCGGGCATCCTCACCGGACCGGGGCTGCGCAATCTCGATTTTTCGGTTCTCAAGAGCTTCGCCGTTCGCGAAGGCCACCGGATCGAGTTCAGGGCTGAGTTCTTCAACGTGAGCAACACACCCAAGTTCGACGCGCCGCAGGCCAACATCTCGGTGGCCGCGACGGCGGGACGAATCAACGGCGCATACGGGCAGCGCGAATCGCAGATGGCGCTGAAGTATGTGTTCTGAACTTCACCGCCGGAACGCTTTGGCAAGCGTTAGAGTCTTCTCCACTTTCGGATACCATCCCTGGCGAGCATACTGGGAAGTGTGCAAATAACAGCGCACGCGCACCCGGTTCCCCTGGATGGAGAGCACGCGGCTCATGGGGACGTTCTGCCGTCCGTGGCTCGCCGACAGAGCCGAAACGTTCACAAAGTGCACGCCCCACTTGGTTTCGATATGTGACTTCCCGCCGTAGGTGTCGTCCGGGTTGGTGTGCGTGTGCCCTCCCAACCACATTGCGATTGAGCCCGGATGCGACTTCAGGTATCGTTCGAACGCCTGGGCATCGGGCTTGCTGTCAACCCAGTAGAGATATGACGCGCCGATGGGCGAGCCCTGTGGGAACAACCCGTGGTAGTGCGATTTCCAGTTGCCGCTCTCGTCCTTGCGCATCCCCTCCCATTCACCGCTCGCCACGGTTGTGTTCTTGAGCATGTAATGGTGACCGGAGATGATGATCTTATCGCGGTTGGATTCCACCATCTTCTTCCACCAGGCGAACGTTTCGCCCGTGACCACTCCACCGGGATTCCCGCCGAGAGAGCCACGCCCCACCTTCTGCGACGGCTCGTTGATATCGCTCATCATCAGGAATAACACGTTGCCGATGCGGAAAGAATAGCGCTCCCAGGCGCCCTCGGTCTTGTATCTGCGGCGGCGCGGATCCACCTGGGAGTGAGCGGTGTTCTCGCCCAACGGATCCACCCACTTTCGCCACCACCAGTTCTTGGGCTGGTCGAGCCCGCTGCGGTCGTGGTTGCCGCAGACGTTGTACACATCCTCTCGCCGGTGTTTCTTGAGTGCCTGGAACTGCCGGACAACCTCCTCGCCCTCATCGTCCTGGGGAACGGCTTGGCCGCCCGACTGATCACCCATGTCCAGTGCGATCTCCCAGTCAAAGTCCGATTCGGAATGGCGAATCGCCTCCACCAGACTCTCGCGGCCGGATTTCTTGTCCGTGCCCACGTGTGCGTCGCTGAAAGCCCACAATTCCAGGCTGTCTCGGCGGGACTGGGCGGCCGCGGCTCCCGCCGTCTGGATGAGTGATCTTCGCGTGATCATGTCCATTGATCGTATCGCGGCGCGAAGGCCACGCGCGGATGATCGAGCGATTGAGACCTGGGGCGCCGTGGATTGACGGATGGAACATCGGATTCTCCCCAAATTTGACTACCTAACCCCACTCTTGTCCAAAATAGACTCCTAAGTCGAGAGCACATCGCAGGTCTGGACGGAGCGCCGAAGGAGGAAAGGCCCCCCTATACTTGATCGAAGCGGGGATGGTTCGTTTTGACGGCGTTCCACCCCGGCGACGAACCC
>SYLY01000278.1 GCA_005808475.1 Acidobacteriota bacterium | reverse complement strand
TATCGAATCAGCGGATCCGACCTGAAGCGCGGACCGGTCACCGCCCGCCTCGAGGAAATGGGCGCGCGGATCTTCGAGGGCCATGCGGCGGAAAATCTCGGCGAAGCGCGGGCCCTGGTGGTCAGTTCCGCCGTGAAGAAGGACAATCCCGAAGTCGTGGAAGCGCGGCGGCGCGGCATTCCCGTCATTCCGCGCGGCGAGTTGCTGGCGGAGCTGATGCGGCTGAAGTTCGGTATCGCGATCGGAGGCAGTCACGGCAAAACCACCACGACATCGATGACCGCCACCATCCTGAACCACGCCGGGTTCGATCCGACAGTGGTGGTGGGCGGACGCGTCAAGACAATGGGCGGCGCCAACGCGCGCGTGGGCAAGAGCGACTTCCTCGTCGTCGAGTCCGACGAGAGCGACGGCTCGTTCCTCGAACTCGCGCCGATCGTCGCCGTGGTCACCAACATCGACCAAGAGCACATGGACCACTACAAGACATTCGACCGCGTGCTCGACGCCTTCACCGGATTCGTCAACAAGGTACCGTTCTACGGAGCCGCCATCCTGTGCCTGGACGATCCCAACGTGCAACGGATCCTCCCCCATGTTCGCCGCCGCACGATCACCTATGGGACCAGCGCTCAGGCGGACCTGCGAATCGCTCACGCCCGCTACGGACCGTCCTCGAGCGAGTTCGAATTGCGCCATCGCGGCGCCGGTCTGGGCAGCTTCGTGTTGAACGCGCCGGGCGCCCACAACGTCCTCAACGCGACGGCGGCCATCGCCGTGGCAATGGAGCTGGAAGCGCCCGGCGAGAGGATTCGCGAGGGCTTGCTGGCCTACGCCGGCGTGGACCGCCGCATGCAGACGCGCGGCGTCGCGGCCGGCGTGACAGTGATGGACGACTACGGCCATCACCCCACCGAGATCCGGGCCACGCTGGACGCGGTGCGGCTGGGTGAGTTCGAGCGCGTGCTGGTTCTGTTCCAGCCACACCGGTACACGCGAACGCAGTTGCTGATGGACGAGTTCGCGCGGTCGTTCCACGTTGCCGACCACGTGTGGGTGCTCGATATCTACGCCGCTTCCGAGCCTCCCATCGAGGGGGTGAGCGGCGAGGCGCTCTCGCGGCGGATCGCCGAATTCGGCCACCGGGGCGCGGAATTCGTGGGGGGGTTGGACGCTGGCGTGGCCGCCGCCGTCGCGCAAGCCCGGCCCGGAGATCTGGTGTTGACGCTGGGCGCCGGCAGCGTATCGCTCGCCGGAGAGAGAATACTGAAGGGACTAGGGGAGAAGTAATGGCAAGGAAACAGGTCCGCGAGGAACGGCGCGAAGGCATTCGCGATACGCTGGAGGATGCGCGGCCGTACGTGCTGCCGGTGCTGGCGTGCACGTTCGCGGCCCTGGCGCTGTTGCTGGCGTACCAGCGCGCCGACCGCCTGCTCACCGAGGATCCGCGCTTCACGCTGCAGCCCGCCGGCCGCGGCGAGGCGATCGCGCCGGGCATCGTGGTTAGCGGCGCCACGCGCACCCAACTGGCGGGAATCCGGCGCGTCTTCGAGGCCGACGAAGGCCGCAGCGTCTATTCGATCGATCTCGCGAACCGCCGCCGCAAGCTGGTGGACGGCCTCGAGTGGGTGCTCGACGCATCCGTGCAGCGCCTATGGCCGAACCGCATCGCGGTGGAAGTCGTCGAACGGGCGCCCGTGTTTCTGGTGAATCTGCGTCCCGGGCGCGGTCCCGAGACCGCGATGCACGCCGTCGACGCGGAAGGCAAGATCCTTCCGGCGCTCGCGGCCGACAAGGAACTGGCGAAGTTCCCCGTGATGACGGGAGTCCGCCGCGGCCAGGACGAGAAGGAGATCATCGAGCGCGTCGGCTTGATGAAGCGCATTGTGGCGGACCTGGGCTCCGACGTCAAATCGGTGTCCGAGATCGATGTCGCCGACCCCGACAACGTGAAGCTCATGTACCCGATACACGGCCGCAAGCGCGCGCTCACTCTGGTGGTGGGCGACGGGCACTACCACCAACGGCTGCGCAAGTTCGAACTGAATTGGCCCGAAGTGGAGAAGAGGATGCCCCGCGCGATCAAGCTGGACCTGCGCATCGACGGCCGCATCAACGCGATGCAGTTCGAGGAGCCGGAGGAGCCGCGGAGTGGAGATTAGACCGCGCGCCGGGCGCGGCTGGAGCGCGGCGTCATGAGCGCCAGGCCGCGGTCGACGTACGCGGTCGGCATCGACATCGGAAGCAATCGCGTCCGATGCGTCGCCGGCGCGATCGAGGAGCGGCGTCTGCGGTTTCTCGGCGCGTCCACGGCTCCTTCGGAAGGCTGGCATCGGGGACGCGTGCACGACGTGAACCTGGTGTCGGAATCGCTGCGGACGGCGGTGAAGCAACTGGAGGCCACGGTCGGCTTCGACATCGAAGGCGCGGTGATCGGCGTGGGCGGCCCCGCCGTCGAATCAACGCCGGCCCGTGGAGTCTACGAGTTCAACCGGCCGCGCGAGATCGTCGAGAAGGATCTGTCCTACGCCGTCGAACTCGCCGCCCGCATGCGGCTCGAGGAGGACCGCATGCTGCTCCACGTGCTGCCTCAGGAGTTCACCGTGGATGGCAAGGCGGGATGCCGCTCGCCCGTGGGCGCGCAATGCCAGCGGCTGGAAGCGAACGTGCGGCTGGTGACGATGTCGGAGAAAGAACACGGGCTCCTGGTCGCGGCGGCGCACAAGGCGCATCTGATCGTGGAAGACACCGCCTCCGAGCCAGTGGCCGCCGCCTACGCGTCGATCCAGCGGCAGGAGCGGCAACGGGGCGCGGCGCTGCTCGACATCGGGCTGCATTCCACCGAAATCGTGGTGTACGACGGCGAGTCGGCCGTCGGCGCGGCGTCGCTGCCCGTGTCCGCCGACCACTTCACGCGCGACCTCATGATGGCGTTCCACGAGCTGCACGGCCACACGATTTCCTACGACGACGCCGAGACGCTGAAGTGCGATTTCGGCTGCGCCCTGTTGGGACTCAGCGCCGACAACGTCACCGTGGAAGTGCCCTCCGCCGACGGCCGGACCTCGCACGCCTACAGCCGCCGCCAGATCAACGAGATCCTCGAGGCGCGCGCCGCCGAACTGTTCGACGACTACGTGCGGAAGTACCTGGCGTCCACCGGCATGGATCGCGGACTGATGGAAGGCATCTTTCTGACGGGCGGAGGCGCCCGTCTGGACGGAATGCTCGACATGGCCGAGCGGGTGCTCAACTGCCCCGCCCGCTACGCCCTGACGCAGGGCATTCAGGAGTGGCCACGCGATTTCCAGGATCAGGCGTGGACCACCGCCGCGGGACTGGCGCTCTACGCGGCGCGTCTCAAGCTCGACAAGGGCGGCCGCCGTCCCGGTTTCTGGGGATGGCTCGGATGGTAGCGGGCCGTCGTCCGCATCGATATCATGAGGAGTAACCAATCCATGTTGAACCTAGACGATTCGGGCCGGTTCGAAATGGCCGAGGACTTGGCCACGGGCGCGCGCATCAAGGTGCTGGGCATCGGCGGCGGCGGCGGGAACGCGGTGGCCCGCATGATGGACGCCGGACTTACCGGCATCGAATTCTACGTCCTCAACACGGACCGGCAAGCGCTGCTCGCATCGCCCGTCACCAACAAGATCGCGATCGGCGCCAAGCTCACCAACGGATTGGGCGCGGGATCGAATCCGGATGTCGGCCGCCAAGCCGCGCTCGAGGACACCGAACGAATCATCGAGGCGCTGGAAGGCGCCGACATGGTGTTCATCACCGCCGGACTCGGCGGAGGCACCGGAACCGGCGCCGCGCCCATCGTCGCCTCGCTCGCCAAGGAGTTGAGCGCGCTGACGGTGGCCGTGGTCACCAAGCCGTTCGACTTCGAGGGCACGCGGCGGCGACGGGTCGCCGACCGCGGACTCGCCGAGTTGGCCGCCACCGTCGACACCGTGATCAGCGTACCGAACCAGCGGCTCATGGAAGTGGCCGGCGAGGACACCAGTTTCGTCGATGCGTTCCGGATGGCGGATGACGTACTGCTGCAGGCGGTGCGCGGCATTGGCGACATCATCATGACGCCCGGCCTGATCAACCGCGATTTCGCCGACATCCGCGCCATCATGGCAGGGATGGGCCACGCGATCCTCAGCACGGCCACCGCGTCGGGACCCAAGGCGGTGGTGGAGGCGGCGCGCAAGGCGATCGATTGCCCGTTGCTCGACGACGGCGGCGTTCGCGGCGCTCGTGGGCTGCTGATCAATATCACCGGTCCGGGCACGCTCAAAATGCGCGACATCAACGAGGCCTGCATGCTGGTGAGCGAAGCCACCGGCAACGACGACGTGCAGATGTCGTTCGGCGTTGTGCTCACCGGACCCAAGGACGGCGATGTGAAGGTCACGGTGATCGCCACGGGGTTCGAGCGCGATACCGGCCCCGGCGTCGAACCCACCGTCACGCCCGTGGTGAGAACGCCGATCCACCGTCCGGCCGCCCCGGTGCGCAGGGAAGAGCCTGCCGCCGCCGCGCCGGCGCCGCCTCCCGCCGAACCGGTTCGCGAACCCGAACCCGCGCCCGAGATGTTCGCCGTCGAGGATCTGACGCCCCAACCCGATCCGCCTCCGCCGCCCCCCGTGGAGCGAGCGGCGCCGCGCGAGGAGCCCGTGCCGAGAACGCCAGAGCCCAAACGCGATCTCGAGAACGATCTGGACATCCCGGCGTTCATGCGCCGCGAACGGCGGCTGTTCTGATGCGCCGCGCGGCGGCCGGGCTGTTGCTGTGCGCCGCGTTGGCGGGCGCGGCCGCGCCGGATACCGTGCACCTCGAGGAGCTTACCTGGACCGAAGTGCGCGATCTGCTGAAGTCCGGAGTTACGACGATCATCGTACCGACGGGCGGCACCGAGCAGAACGGTCCTCACATGGTGCTCGGCAAGCACAACTTCCGGATCCGGCACAACGCCGGACTGATCGCGCGGGCGATGGGAAAGACGTTGGTCGCGCCGGTGATGGCGTACGTGCCCGAAGGCACGATCGATCCGCCCAGCGGACACATGGCGTATCCAGGCACGATCACGCTGCCCGACGAGCACTTTCGCAAGGTGCTCGAATACGCGGCGCGCAGTCTGCGCAAGCACGGGTTCACCGATATCGTGTTCATTGGGGATAGCGGCCCGAACCAGCCCGGCCAAAAGGCGGTGGCGGAAGCGCTCAACAAGGAGTGGGCTTCCGGCAAGACCCGCGTGCATCACATCGCCGAGTACTACCGAGGCAACGGATTCGAGGACTGGCTGGCCAAGCAGGGCGAAAGCAAGGCGGATATCGGCACGCACGCCGGAATCCACGATACGTCGCTGTTGCTGGCTGTGGATCCCAGGCTGGTGCGCAAGGACAAGATCGCTGACAACGGCGGCTTCCAAGGGAGCGGCGTCGCGGGGAATCCCGAGCGGGCGTCGGCGGAATACGGAAGAAAGGGCCTCGAGATGATCGTCGACACGACCGTACGCAGGATCCGCGAGTCGATGCGGACATCGCGCGGCCGGTAGCGCCTACGACCAGAGTTCGGCGATCTCGCGGTTGGCGATCGTGGTGGTGGCGGTGAGCGGCTCCACGTAATAGAAGTCGCGGCCCGACGGCGTCTCGCGGACCTTCTTCGTCCAGTCGATGCCGAGCGCCGAATAGACGGTGGTCGCGATGTCCTCCATGTAGACGGGACGCCGTCCCTGCCATTCCGGCGACACCACCTTCGCTCCCAGATCGTCGGTCTTGCCGATGATCTTGCCCGCCTTGGTCCCACCGCCGGCGGTGAGCACGGTGTAGGCGGCCGGGTAGTGATCGCGGCCCTTCAGTCCGTTGATGGGACCGGGCGTACGGCCGAACTCGCCAAGACAGAACAGCAGCGTCTCGTCGAGCAGCGTCTTACCATCCGGCCGGCGGATGGAACCGAGGTCGTCCAGCAGCGCCGATAGCGAGTTGTCCAGATCCCACGAGTGGCGGTAGAAGTTCTTCTCTTCGTAGATCTGGCCGTGATGATCCCAGCCGTTCTGCTGCAGGAAGATGAACCGCGTGCCGCCGTCGGCCTGGATGAGATTCCGCGCCAGGATGCAGGCATCTCCGGTGGTGGTGTCGCCGTAGCGCTTCTTGTCCTCGGCGGCGATCGCGAAGATCGACGCGGCGCGCGGATCCGACATCAACCGGGTGGCGCCCTGGTAGTGATCGTGGTAGTCGCGATACGCCTTGGCGGCAAGGCTCTTGCTCGTTCGTAGGGGGCCGTCGAACTCGAGCAGCATCTTCCAGCGCCGGTCGAGGTCGCGTTTCGATTCCGGATCGGGCGAGAACGCCGTGAGGTCGGTGCTGGTGTTGAGGTGGAACGGCGAGTTCGATGCGGGCAGGAATCCCGACGAGAGCAGCCCTGCCTGGCTCTGCAGAACGTTGATCGCGACGTAGGGCGGGAACGAATCGCTGTCCCGGCGCCGGGCGCCGAGTTCGTGCGCCACCACCGATCCGATCGGAGGGATCTCCTTCTTGAGCGCCAGATTCAGCGGATGTCCCGACTGAACGTAGTACTGGGCCCGGCCATGCACGGCATCCCAGGCGGCCGCCGATCGAATCAGCGACACCTTGTCGAGCCGCGCGGCGAGCTTCGGATACAGCGCCATCGGCCAACGGATGCCCGAGGAAAGGGTGCGCACGTCGAAGTTCGCGGGCGTCCAGGGACCTTCCTTGAGATCCCAGCCGTCGACGTGGCTTTGTCCACCGTCGAGCATGAAGAACAGGCAAAACCGGGCCGTGGCCCGCGGCTCCGTCTTCGCGGCGGCGCGAACGAAGCGGGGCGAGACCAAGGGGAGGAAGAAGTAGCCGCTGGCGGCGGCGCGGCCGAGGCGGAACGCTTCCCGGCGGGTCAAGAACGAATCGAAAATGGCCATCGGGGAGCCTCTCCTAGTAGTTGAAAACGAATTCCAGTTTGTTCACGAGCAGCCACTGCAGATCCTCGGCGCCCTGGCGCCGGTTCGACGCCAGCAGTTTGGCGGCCATCGCCGATTCGGTCTCGTCCGGCGGGCGGACCAGGAACCGCACGAACAACCGGCGCGCCAGTTCGCCGGCGCCGATCTCGGGCCGCGCCTCCAGCAGACTCTCGACGAAGCTTCCGGGGGACGCCTTGATCTTCTCCTTCACCATCGGGCTGTTCATGAGCAGCACCGCCTGAGTGATGGCGCCGTCGTTGGTTCGTTGCGAATAGTCGCGGTTGGGCTGGCCGAACGCCTCGAGGAAAAAGTTGACATCGCCCAGCCGCCGGAAATCCTCGGGCGAACGAGCCTCGGTGGCAAACTTCACCGTCAATCCACGATTGGGCACGGGAATGTTGTGGTAGACACCGGTGGTCTTGACTATCGCGTCGTGCATCTCTTCGGCGGTCAAGCGGCGAACCAACTTGCGAGCCCAGTAGCGCGCGTAGGAATCCTTCCATTCGCCGGGAAACCGCGACGACAGTTGATATGCGCTCGACTTGGCGATCAGCCCGAACAGCCGCCGCATCGAGTGGCCGTTCTCGCGGAAATCCTTGGCGAGCGCATCGAGCAGTTCGGGATGCGTGGCCTGAGCCGTCCAACCTTCGGGAAGCTTGCCGTCCAGCCGTGTAAAGTCGAAGTCGTCGACAGGATCGACGATCCCCGCTCCCATCATCTCCGCCCAGAACATGTTGACCGTGGCGCGCGCGAATTGCGGATGCGTCGTGAGCATCCTGGCGAACTCCTCGCGGAGCGGTTGGCCGGGCCGCGGCTTCTCGCCGGTCAACAGAAACGCGGGCTCGACCTGCCCCTTTGACGCGCGGGGAACGCGCACCACGCTACGGGCCGAGGAATCGTAACCCTTGCCCTTGTCGTCGATCGAGTACTCGTCGCGCGTGGTGGCGATCTCGGTGCGGCGCAGGATTCGCGTGTTGCCGAAGAAGGCCGCCTGCTTCCAAAGGTCGGCGCGCTTACGCTCGGTGAGCCACAGATTGATCTTTTCGAGATGCCGCCGGCCGTCGTGGCAGGAAACGCACTGGAGGTTGAGACCGAGGAAGTGCTTCGCCGTCCAGATGGCGATCTCATCGGAGGTGTCCTCGTGGACCTCGTCCTCGCAGTTGTCGCCGATGACCACCCAGCGAACCAGATAGCTCGCCGGTCCGACGTAGTAGTTCGACGCGGCGCGCGTGGTGAGCATCTCGGTGACCACCTCGTCGTAGGGCCGGTCGAGATGGAGAAAATCCTGGATGTACTGATAGAACAGATTGCGTCCGTCGGTACCCAGGCGATTCGAGTTCACCTGCGCCAGATCGGAAAACCAGTACGTCCATTTGGCGAGGTAGGCGGGCGACTTCAGCAGTTCGTCGACCAGCTTGTCGCGTTTGTCCGGATCGGTGGACACGACGAACTTCTCCGCCGCCTCAGGATCGGGGAGCCTGCCGGTGAGGTCCAGATGGACGCGCCGCGCGAACTCCCAGTCGCCCGAAAGCGGCGCGTTCGGAATTCCGTCCTTGGCCATCTTCGAGAAGACGAATTCGTCGATGAAGTTCCTGCGCGCAATGGGACCCGAAGGCGCGGCGCCCCGGCCCGCCACCGACACGGTCAGCTTCGACGCGCCGGCCAGCCTGCCCTGCGAGGGCTGCGCCGGATGGTCCTTGGGAAGCATGCCGGGACGCTGCTGCGCCCAGGCGGAAGCGGTCCAGAGCAGGAAAGCCACGCGAAACGCGGTCATGGTTTTCCCCAGTATAGGCCAATCGCCGCCGCTATTGGATTGTGAGCACGGGCAGAATCGACGAAGCCAGCACGGCGGCCTGCGCGGCGTCGTGAACGCCTGCCTGCGTGCAATTGACGGCAAGCAGATTGATCTTGGCGTCTGGCCCAGCCATCGGTCCTTGCATCACCGGGCGAGCGGGGGGAGCCTTGGGCGGAATGGTCAGCGATGACCAGTCGATGGCGTGTTTGGACGCCAGCGCCCGAATCTCGGCGACAACCTCGTCATACGTATCGGGGTCGCGATTCACGTTGGTGGCCATCGCCTCGAGCACCTTGCGGATGTTGACCTGGAACCGCGAGTCTTGCGGGAAGAGCATGTCCTTGACTCGAAGTTGCATGTCCGCGAAATTGATCTCGAGGTTCACCGATGGGATCAGGGCCGGATGGATAATCTCCTCGATTCCCTTCCCTTCCTCCTGGTGGTAGGCGGCGCGCCGCGCCGCGCCCTTGCTCCGGAAATAATACGAACAGCCGGTGCTCGCCCCCGAATTTCCGCAAATCGACAGACCGCGCTCGAACCAGCCGATGTTGGCCGCCATGGCGGCGTTGGCGATGCCGGTGAAGTTGTCGGGCGCTCCCACGGCGAAGTAGGCGCCGGCCTTCGCCTTCACTCGCGCGATGAGATCGCGATGCACGAACGCCTGATAGATGGAAGGCATCAGGTCGCAGCCCACCCGCCAATCGTAGTAGGCCTCGAGCAGGATCGCCGGATCGAACTGCTGGAACGCGGTGTCCAAATGCAGGAACAGGCGGCCCGCGAGAGTCGGCTCGACGGCGTTGTCCCACCAATAGTTGTACTTGCGCCAACTGAGAACCTCGAGGCGCGCGCGGTCGAGGATCGAGCGGGCCAACGCCAATCCATCCGGCATCATGGCGTCGTCGTCGCCCATGAAGAAGACGTATTCGCCTTCGCACAACCGGAGCGCGGCCTCCCAATTCTCGTTCATCGGCAGCGGATAGGGCGATCTCGCGTACTTCAGCCGCGGCGACCGGAACTGCCGGACGACGGCGGCGGTCTCGGGTCCGGAGCAGTTGTCCTGGACGACAACCTCGAAATCCTGCCCCTCCTGATCGATGGCGCTCCGGATGGCGTAGGGAAGCGTGCCGTGCCGTTCTTTGGTGGGGATGACGATGGAGAATCGGGGAGAGTTCATGCGAGTTCCACTAGGAGAAAATTCGGCGAAACCCTCGGTCTCGTACATATGCCACCGAGGAATCGCGGTGGTAGCGTTTTCCGGCCGGAAAATCGGCCCGGCTGTGCTACACTGTTTCGAGACCCAATCCGCGACGCGGGTCGCGGACGGCGTTCGCTTTCACGAGCTGGCGTAGCTCAGTTGGTAGAGCATCTGATTTGTAATCAGACGGTCGGGGGTTCGATTCCCTCCGCCAGCTCCAACCGCGAGCCCCCTCGTGTGAGTACGTCGCTGCCTGGACAGGTGGCTGAGCGGTCAAAAGCAACGGGCTGTAAACCCGTCGGCCTTTGGGCCTACGGAGGTTCGAATCCTCCCCTGTCCACCACCCACCCGCTGGGCGCGGTTGCAAACGCGGGCGCCGGGTGGCTATCATGGTAGCTTCGGGCCGATGTAGCTCAGTTGGTAGAGCGCGTCCTTGGTAGGACGAGGTCACCAGTTCAATCCTGGTCATCGGCTCCATCCCGTCCCGCATTCCCCAAAAATCACCGCGACATCCCAGGGCATTCAGAGGTAGCCAAAATGGCGAAGGAAAAGTTCGACCGCAGCAAGCCGCACGTCAACGTAGGAACGATCGGCCACATCGATCACGGCAAAACCACCCTCACCGCCGCGATTACGAAGACGCTTGCCAAGCACAACCCGAAGGTGAAGTTCCGCAGTTTCGACTCGATCGACAACGCGCCCGAGGAAAAGGCC
>SYLY01000032.1 GCA_005808475.1 Acidobacteriota bacterium | reverse complement strand
GCCGCCGCGTCTTCATACCGCGCAATGCCTCCGCGCGCGCCGATTGTGGTGCAGTTGAGCGCCGCCATGGCGTTGGAGAAAGCGAGCGCCTCCAGAAGGTCGAGGCCGCGCAGAACCGCGTAGCAAAAGGCGCCGTGGAAGACATCGCCCGCGCCCGTGGTGTCGGCGCAATTGACGACGTACGCCGGCGAATAATAGAAGCGCCCGTCGCGGCGGGCCAGGCAGCCGTGCGCGCCCAGCGTCATGCCGGCGATGCGCATGCCGTACTCGTCCTGAATCGCCTCGAGCGCCTTGAACGGATCGTTCTCGTTGGTCCAGCGAATGGGAAACTCGGAACTGGTGATCAGGTAGTCGACGAACGGCAGCACGCGGTCGAACCCGTGATACACCGTGTCGACATCCACGGTCACAGGAATCTGGTTCAACTTGGCGATCTGCGCCGCCCGCTCCACCGCCGCGGTGTCGTGGCCGTCGATGTGCAGCAGGCGCGCGCCGGCGATCATCTCGGGCAGTATCTCGTGCGGTTCCAATCGCAGCGAATCGGGCCGCCGCCAGAACACCGTTCTCTCGCCGGTGGACTCGTCGATCACGATATACGCCGATTGGTTCGCGCAGCCTTTTCGCACTTGCACGTCCTCGATATCGATGCCGGTGCCCCGCAGGCTGTCCATCTGCATCACGCCGCGTTCGTCGTCGCCGCACGTGCCGACATACTTCACGCGCAGTCCAAGCGCGGCGCAGGCCACCATCGCGGTGGCCACCTGGCCTCCTGGACTCAGAATCTCCTGCGTGAACGGTTCCTTGCCGGCATAGGCGGGAAATCGGGGGACCAGCAAAAGGGTGTCGGTGGCGTTGAGTCCGACGCCCACGACATCGAAGCGCTTCATCTTTTATTGATTGTATCCGCGCCGCCCACGATCGCGGCGCGCACTCGAATCGACGAGATCCTCTCCGGCGCCACTTGAAGCGGATTCTCGTCGAGGATGGTGAAGTCGGCGAACTTGCCCGGCTCGATGGAGCCGCCGCGGCGCTCCTCGAAGTTCTGCCACGCCGCGTCGATGGTCACGGCGCGGAGCGCGTCCATCACGGAGATGCGTTGGTCTTCACCGAGCACCGCGCCGGCGCGCGTACGCCGCGTCACCGCCGTCTGGATCAGCAGCAGCGGATCGACCGGCGTCACCGGCGTGTCGTTGTGGAGCGTGAACCGGATGCCACGCCGCCGGGCCGACGCAAGCGGACTGATCCGGGCCGCGCGCGCGGGACCGAGAAACAGTTCGAGGTGGCGGTCGCCCCAATAGTACACGTGGCCGTTGAAGAACGACGGCGTCACGCCGAGCCGCGCCATGCGGTCGAGTTGATCCTCGCGCGCGGTCTGGCAATGTTCGATGCGATGTCGCGCGTCCTTGCGCGGAAATTCGCGTTGCGCCGTCTCGTACGCCTCGAGGATGTCGTCGATGGCGGCGTCGCCATTGCCGTGGATCGCGATTTGGCGGCCCGCGCGATGATACCGTCTCACCGCCGCGGCGAGTTCGGCGCGGGACCGCGCGGGATAACCGCGGAAGTCCTGCTTGCCTTCGGGCTGGCGATGATAGGGCGCGCTCAGGAACCCGGTGTAGCCCTGAATCGAACCGTCCTGGAACAGCTTCACCGCACCCGCGCGAATCCGATCGTCCCCGTGATCGTCCGCCTCCCTCATCATGTGCACCGCGCGCAGGGGCAGCCAGCCGCGGTCGCGCGCCTCGCGCAGATCGGCGATGCTCTCCGCCGATCCACCCGCGATGACCGTGGTGGTGACGCCACGCGCCGTATACAGAGGGCCGGCCCTGCGAATCGTCTGAACGCGCTCCTCCCGGGTCGCGGCCGGGATCAGCCGCGCGACTCTGCCGAGCGCCTCTTCGATCACTCCGTCCGGCTCGCCCGATGCATCCTTGCGAATCGCCCCGCCCGGCGGTTGCGGCGTATCGCGCGAGATGCCGGCCATCGCCAGCGCCTTGCTATTCGCCGCGCCGAGATGGCCCGACGTGTGCACCACCCAGACGGGATGTTTCGTGGAGACGCTGTCGAGATCGCGGCGATTCGGATGGCGGCGCTCGCGGAGCAGCGTGTCGTCGTAGCCCCGGCCGAGCACCCATTGTCCCGGCGGCGTCGCGCGGGCGCGCTCGCGCAAGGCGGCCACCAGTTCGTCGATCGAATGGACGCGGCCGATCGGCGGGCTGTTCAAATCCACGCGATCGGAGGCCGCGGCGGGAAAGTGATCGTGCGCCGCCCAGAATCCGGGGAGCATCGCGCGGCCCTCGAGATCGACGACGCGCGCGCCCACCCCCGCGCGTTGCCGCATTTCGCGAGACGAGCCTACCCCAACGATGCGGCCTTCCTCGACGGCCACGGCATCCACGACCCGGTTGGCGGCGTCCATCGTGAGGATGGTTCCGTTCAGGTAGACGGCGGCCGCCAGCAGCACCGGAGTCTATTGCACCTTGGTGGTCTGATGCGCCGCCAACACCCAGTTCGCGCCCTTCTTCACCCAGATGTGCAGCATCATCACCTTGTCGTCGAACGGACCAGCCTGATTGGTGCCCACCATCCGCATGATGCAATGGGTGACGCCGGCCGCGCCGTGCATCCGCATGTCCATCTTCTGATGCTCGACCGTCGTGTAAACCTGGCGCCCTTCCTTGATCTTGGCGAGGTACGTCTGTTTGGTGTCGACGATCCCCGTGGAATGCGCGTAGATGAGGTCGTCGGCGAGCATCGAATCCAGCGCTTTCACGTCGCGAGCCTTGACGGCCGCGGCCCACTTCTTTTCAGCGGCGGCGATATCCTGCGCAAGCGCGGCGGCGGCAAGCAGACAGATAGTGACTGCGGTTCGAATGAGCATGTCATCCGATGATGCCGGATTGCGCGGGCGCCGTCAAGCGAACTCAGGTGGCGGACGCCGGAAGGTACTCGGCGACAAAAAGCGTCAGGTCGTCCATGCGCGGCGTCCCTTCGGAAAACGCGTCCACCGCGGCCACGATGGCGTCGTGCAGGCCTTTGGCATCCAGCGCCGCTCCGGCTCGGATGGCATCTTCCACGCGATGGGCGCCGAAACCGGCGCCGGACGGATTCTCGGCGTCGGTGAGGCCGTCGCTGTAGACGACGACTTTCGCGCCCGCCGGCAGCCGTTCCGAACGAACCGGAAAACGGCCCAAGCCGAGCATCCCGATAGGCAGCGCGGTGGAGCCCAAGGCGCGGATCTCGCCGCCCGGCATCACGATGGCGGCTTGGCCGTGACCGCAGCCGCACCACAGGAACTCGCCGTCGCGATGGAGGCAGGCGTAGAAGAGCGTGGCGTATTTCTCTCCTTCGGCGCGTTCGTACAGATACGCGTCCAGCCGCCCCAGAAGCCGTTCGATTCCCGGCGCGTCGTGCGGCGCCACCAGCAGCGCGCCCTGCAGCAACGAAGCCATCAGACCCGAACTGACGCCTTTGCCGCTGACATCGGCGAGCAGGAATACCCAGGCATCCGGAGCGGAGCGGATGGCATCGTAGTAGTCGCCGCCCACTTGCAGCGACGGCGTGCTAGACGCGGCGGCGCGAAACCACCCATCGCGTGGAAGCGACGCGGGCAAAAGCGTGCGCTGGATCTCGCGGGCGATGCGGAGCTCCTCGTCCAATCGCTGCTTGGCGCGCTCCTGCTCCAGCAAGCGCGCGTTCTCGATCACTGTGGACGCCTCGAGCGCGAGCGTCTGCAGGATGTCCTGATTGCCCGCCGTCATCTCGCCGAGATCGGCGCGCGCGTCCAGGTAGAGCAGCCCCAGCGACTCGGCGAGCGCGGCGTGCATGGTCTCCTGGCTCACTCCGGTGCGGACCTTTACCAGCGGCACGCCGATCGAATGGCCGCGCCCGGCTTCCACCGTCATGGCGAACAACTCGCGGCGGCTGCGGAGCGCATCCTGGAGCGTCGAGGAAGGGATCGCGAGATCGTCGCGCGAAAGCGTGTTTCCCGCGTTGTCGCGCGCCACGCGAAGCTCGAGTCCGGCGGGCGCCGAGAGAAAAAGGAATCCGCGCTCGCAACCGGTGACGGTGAGCGCGGCGTCCACCACCGCTTCCAGCACCTCGTGCACCGACAGCGATCCCTGCACCGCGCGGGCGACCTCGACAAGCGCGCCCAGCTTGACCAGTCCGCCGCCGGGCGCACGGCCGGACGAGGCGAACTGGCTCACCAACCGGCTCAGGTCCCCGCCCTCTTCCTGCTCGAAGACGACCTCGTAGCCATCGGGTACGCCAAACGAAATGGTGTCGCCGGGGAACAGCTTTTCCGCCTGCGTGATGCGCCGTCCGTTGAGGAAAGTGCCATGACGGCTGTTGGCATCCTCGATCCAGTAGCCGCCGGAGCCGTTGGCGATTCGCGCGTGAACCCGGGACACGCGGTTGTCGCGCAGCACCAGGTGATTGCCGGACTGGCGGCCGACCAGAAAGGGCGTTTCGATCACCGGTGTTCGCGACCGCTGGCCGCCGGGAGCGATCACGGTCAACACCGTTGGCCGGCCGGAGGGCACGTGTGCCGTCACCGCCTAGACCTTGCGCGCGGGCCGCTTGTCCTTGGGCTCCGGCAGGGGAACGGCCGCGGCCTCGGCGGCGGCGGCCAACTCACGGGCGCGCAAAGCCTGACAATGCGAGCAGTAGCCGCCGACCTCGGTGCGCGTCAGCAGGATCTGGAATCCGAAGTGCTCTTCGACCTGGCGGCGCAGCTTCTGCAGGGAGTCGCCGAAGTACTCCTCCACCTTGCCGCATCGCAGGCAAATGATATGCGCGTGTTCCTGTTTGGTGCGAGTCTCGTAGTAGTGCTGATCGCCATCGTAGTGCAGCAGGTCGAGTTCGTCGACCAGACCGCCTTTCTTGAGCAGCTTCAATGTGCGGTAGACGGTGACGCGATTCAACTTCGGATCGCGCTTCTGCGCCATCTGAAACAGGCTCTCGGCGTCGAGATGCTTGCCGGACTGGTCGATCAATTCCAGCAGGATCTCGCGCTGCCGCGTCAGGCGGATTCCGCGCTCTCTCAGCGAACCTTTTGTGCCGCTCGTGGCCAACGACTGTTCTCCAAACCTTTCCTCGAATGTAGCACGGGCGGCCCTGCTATATTGGGAAATTCGAATGAGCTACGGACTTTCCATCCCTTCCAGCGGATCGCTGGACTTCCTGGCGCTTGGCGCGTTAATTAACCGGCTGGACCCCGGAGTGATCCCGTTCCGAAAAGCGGCGGCTTGCTCCATCCACGTGAGTGGCGGCGAGTTCAACGTCGCGGCGAACCTCGCCGACTGCTTCGATATGAAAACGGGCGTGGCCACGGCGATGGTCAACTACCCGATCGGCCATCTGATCGCCGAACGCGTCAAGGCGATGGGCGTGAAACCCTTCTATGTGCCGTTCGAGCACGACGGCGTTCGCGGCCCCAACATGGCGACCGTCTACAGCGATCAAGGCAAGGGCATGCGCGCGCCCGTGGTCTTTTATAATCGCGCCAACGAAGCAGCGGGGTTGCTGAAGCCCGGCGACTTCAAGTGGGACGAGATCTTCTCGCAAGGCGTCCGATGGTTCCACAGCGGCGGCATCTTCGCCGCCCTGTCGCCCACCACGGCCGATGTGATCATCGAGGGCATGAAGGCGGCGAAAGCCGCGGGCGCGATCACGTCGTTCGACCTCAACTTCCGCGAGAAGCTCTGGAACATCTGGGGCGGCGGCAGCAAGGCCGTGGAAGTGGTGGCGCGAATCGTGGACAACGTCGACGTGCTGGTGGGCAACGAGGAGGACCTGCAGAAGGGCCTCGGCGTGGAGGGCCCGAAGGTGGAATCGAAGGGTAAGCTGGATCCGGGCGTGTTCTTCGGCATGATCGGCGCGGTCACCGCGAAGTTCCCGAATGTGAAGGTGGTGGCGACGACCTTGCGCGAGGTGCATTCGACCAACCGGCATGGCTGGAGCGCGGTGGCCTGGGTGAACGGCCAGACCTATCAGGCGCCGGTGATCGAACTCGACGTGCTCGATCGCGTGGGTGGCGGCGACGGCTTCGCGGCGGGATTCTTCTACGGCATGATGAGCGGCGAATCTCCGGAGATGGCGGTCCGATTGGGTTGGGCGCACGGCGCCTTGCTCACGACGTATCCCGGCGACACCACAATGGCGACGGTCGGCGAAGTGCGGGCGTTGGCGAAAGGCGGATCGGCCCGGATTCAGCGCTGAGCGAACTCGTGTAAGCTGAAAGCAACCCGGAGCGCGGGGCATGCGTCCAACGGCGTGGCAGTCCGCAAAGGAGACTTCATGAGAACGATCGCGGTCCTCGGTCTGAGCGCGGCGTGCGCGCTCGCTCAAATCACTCCGGCGCCGCCGGCGGGCGCGGTGCTCCACCACGTGCAGGGCAAGGTCTTCGTCGACGACATCGACAGGAGCGGAGTTAGCCCCGGCGATAGTCCGGCCGTTCTCGCGCCGGGTTCGGTGATTCGAACGTCGCTCGGATTGGCGGAAGTGCTACTCGCGCCCGGCATGATCTTGCGGTCGGGAGAGAATACCGCGGTGAAGCTCGTACAGACCACGCCAGCCGTCCATTTGCAGTTGGTGGAAGGCGCCGTGACGATCGAGATCGCGCAGGCGGCTCCCCTGGTGGTGGATTACCAGGACGCGAAGGTGGAGATCCGCAGGCCCGGCATCTACCGGCTGGGCGGGGATCCCCCGGAAGCGCTGGTGTACGAAGGCGAAGCCGAAGTTACCAAGGCAGGAGTCCGAAAGAAGGTGAAGAGGGGCGGAGCGGCTTCGCTGGCGTCGCCGTCGGAAGCGCGCAAGTTCGACGCGAGCAAATCCGACTCGCTGATGCGCTGGAGTTCGCGGCGCGCGCAGTCGATGGGACTCGCCAACATCGCGGCGGCGCGCTACTACTCCGACAACGGGCTGCCGTGGTCGATGGGCGGCTGGGTCTTCAACCGCTACTTCGGGATGTACACTTATCTGCCGGTGGGGAGTGGTTACCGGAGCCCCTGGGGCTTCTACTACTGTTCGCCCTCTAGCGTATACGCGATCAACCGTGCCCCGGGTGGGAATTCGGGCAGTGGCTTCAGCGCCTCCGGGCCGAGGTACGGGTACGACTCCAACAATGGCTACAACACGGTGTCGCAGAGAACCTACGACACGTACACGCCCCCGCCATCCACGGCAAGTTCGGCGCCGGCCGCAACCGCCGCGCCCTCAGAGCCGTCCACACGTTCGGGCGAAGGCGCGGCTGGCCGGGGCGGTGAGGGCGGCGGCCGGTCCCAATAGCTCCGAATTCGTTCCGGGAGGATCCCATGAGATCGACTGTCGCGGGATTCCTGTTCGCGGCTTCGCTGCTGGCGCAGGATGTGGTGTCGGTTCGCGCCGGCTTCGTCCACCACGTGGAAGGCGAGGTGGACATCGACGGCAAGCGGGTCGAAGCGGTGAAGCCGGAGAAGCTGTTCTCGCAGCCGCACCGAATGAAGGACGGATCGGTCCTGACCGCCAGGGACGGACGCGCCGAGATCCTGCTCTCGCCGGGCGTCGCGTTGCGCGTGGCGAACAACTCCTCGATCCGGCTGCTGGCGGGTGCGCTCACCGATACCCAAGTCGAGTTGGTGAACGGATCGGCGCTGCTCGAGGTGATGGGTAAGGTGAAGGAAAATGTCGTCACCCTCAGCTACCGCGACTCGCGCGTGGTTCCGCGGCGGGAGGGCCTGTACCGCCTCGGCGGCGACATCCCGGAGTTGATGGTTTACGACGGCAAGGCGGACCTGACGCAGGCCGGCCAGACCAGGACGCTCGGCCGGGGCCGCGCCGTGGTGCTCGGCAACTGGAAGATGAGCCGCAAGTTTGACCCGCGCAAGGGCGACGTCCTGGTGCAGTGGTCGATTCAGCGTTCGGAGCAGATGGCCCTGGCTAGCCGCGCGACCACCGGGTCGCTGTTGGACCAGCGCCGGGGCTGGTCCTCGGCGTGGCAATGGAACCCCTACTACGGTATGTGGTCGTTCATTCCAGGGTCGGGCCAATACTGCGGATATTTCGGCTACTGCTTCTATTCTCCGCAGGCGTTCTATGTGGCGTTCGTCGCGCCGCCGCCCCAGACGCCGTCGTCGATGGGGGAACAGGGTGGAGGGCCCACCTACGGCCGCGATTCCAGCGGCGGCTACTCCACGGTATCGCAGCGCACCTACGAACCGGCGGTCGCTCCGAGTTCACCGGCGGCATCGGCGCCGGCGCCGGCGCGCACGTCGGAGAGTTCGGCGGGCCGCGGCGGCGAAGGCGGTGGACGGTCTCAATAAGGACCGGCGGTTTTGCATCTCGTCGATGAGCCCGTAGGCTCCCGCGTTTATCGCCGCGGACGCTCGCGGCCTAACGCTCTCCACTTCACCGGCCTCGGAGTTCCGGCTGACGGTCTCACCTCCGCTCAGACGCAGGCGCTTTCCGCGAACAACGCCGAGTACAACCGGAACTCTTTCGCCAAACAGGAGCGGATGTATCAGATCCAGATCGAGATCCTGGAAGAGACCAGCCGTGACACGCCCAGCGCGCAGGCCCTCGGCGTTCGCTACGTCGAGATCGAGGGGATCTGCCGCGAACTGGCGGGCTCCGGCAAGGCGATCCGCGACAAGAATCTCGCGGTGCTCACCGAACAGCAGAAGACGCGCCTGGCGGTGCTCGAGGAGGCATTGCGGCTGTCGCCGGTCGCGCGAGAGGCGCAGGGAACGCTGCTGTTCATCTCCGCATCGGCGAATGTCCCACTGGCGCTCGCCTCCAACACCTTCGAAGGGCCCACCGGCGGAGTGGTGCAGTTCGACTTTTTAGGCCTACCGGGATGCCGCCTGGGTGCATTGGGGATCGCCACCAGGCCATTCCCGGCCGGGCGCAACGAGACCAGCCGCCCGGCTTCGAATTAATCCTCGCCGGCCTACGCCGGCTTCAGGGCCCGCGGCACGGACGGCGCGCCTTCCTGCAACAACTCCGTCGACGCCGATCCCTGGACGGTGATCTCGGCCGCCTTGCGAATGAAGGCGCGATAGCCGGGATCGTGGGTACGCATCACGTGCTCCCGGTCGAAACCGGCGAGATCGGGATAACACCACTCCACCACGACGTGGTTGGTCCTGCCGGCCACCGGGCTCCAGAGGCGCGCGGCCGACCATTCCATCTTCGCCTCGTACGCGCGAATTTCCGCGAACGCCGTCAGGAACTCGAGATAGCGGGTGTAAAAGATCTCGGCGTGCATGCGATACCGAATCCGGCCGCCGCTGCCATCGATCCGCTGGGCCGTTCCGTCGTCTGGGATTTCCATTGATTACTCCTGGATTGCTTGCCTACGGGGTGATCGTAAAATTGGTGACGCCGGGTCCGCCCGCCGTGTTCGACCACGGCCCCCATCCGGTATCCGCCGCCGCCGTGCACGTGATTCCGCTGAGGCACACGCGTACGATCCCGCTGTAGCCGGTATCCGCGCTATTGACCGCCGCCAGCGGAACCTGTACTTCCAGACCGGTGGTGACGCCATTGGCGGCCACGTCGCCCGAGGGCGGCCTCGCCACATAGTACTGATAAAGCTGACCCCCGGGAACGGGCGTCCACCCAAGCTTCACGTTCCCCTGTTGGAGTCGGCTCTGATGGCCCGGCTGCACCAGCGTCGGCGCGAACGGACTGTTGCCGCGCGTGGTGAATCCTTGCGCCGGTCCGGTGATGGGACTCGCGCTCGTGGGATTGGCCACCACCAGAGCGTCATACCGGCGTCCGGCGGCGAATTGCGCGCCGTAGAAGTTGGCGGTGGTGTAGACATCGAGCGCCGGCTGTTGCCGCGAGAAGTCCTGCACGTAGAGCCGGTAGGTGGTGTTGGATCCGTTGTCGCCGGGGATGCGATTCCAGGTAAACACCACCGTGGGTCCCGTGACGGCCGATCCGGAGACCGGTTCACCCACGACGGGAACCGCGGGATTGCCGAACGCCGGGTTGATCTGGAAACCCGCAGTGTTGGGACCGCAACCATCGCCGTTGCACGCCTGCACGAACACGAAGGTGGTTCCGTTCGGCGCGAAGAAGCCGGCCACCGGGTTGGACACCTGGTTGGAGGCCACCGTCAGCGCGCCTCCGCCCGGTCCGGCCGGCGGAGGCTGCACCGCGCGGATCTGATACAGGTCCGCGCCGGCCACCGCGCTCCATGTGCACGACACCTGATTCTGGTTGGAGATGTTCGCGACGTTGCAGTTCAGGTTCGAAGGCGCGGCCGTCGGCACGGCCGGCAGTTGGACGGTGAAGTTCTGCACGGCCGGCGGTCCGCACGCGGCCTGACAGGCGCGGACTTCCAAACGGTACTGGCCGCTCCGCATCGAGAATGTCGTCGTCAGACCCGGCGCGAGCACCGTGTGGAACAGGTCGGTAGTTCCGGTGGTCTGGTTCAGCAGCGCGATTTCGTACAGCGTCGCATTCGCGACCGTCGTCCAGCGGAACTCGTGCGTGGAAGTAGTCAACGTCGCGCCCGCGGCCGGATTCTGAATCGTGGGAGCGGCGGGCGGAGAGGCCAGTTGCACCACGAATCCCCGATTCACGAAGGCTCCGCAAGTGGCGCCCACGCAGGACCGCACGGAAAACGTGTAGGCGCCGGCGGGAAGATTCACCACCGTCTGCGTCGAATTCACTCCGGTCAGTTGGCCCGAAAAGACGGTCTGGCTGCCGGCGTTCGCCACTCGGAGGTCGTACTGAGTGGCTCCGCTCACGGCCGTCCACTGCAGCGTGATATTCGGCACGCCGACGACTTGCCCCTCGGTGGGCGCGACTACCGACAGCGCGGATACCACCGCATCCACCGCGATCCGGCGTTTCTGACTCGCCGTGGAGAGGGTGATGACGCCGGAGTAGGTTCCGGCCGCGAGCGAACTGCTCGCCGAAACGGAGAGCGTCGTGTTGGTTGTGGATTGCGCGGGCGTGACCTGAATCCACGGCTGGTCCGCCGTCACGGTGAAGGATGTCGCCGTCATCGACTGCACGGCGATCTGCACCGGGGTCGAGTTGGTGAGATTTACCCGCACGGGCGAGATCAGATCGGGAGCGCCTGTCACCGCGACAGGATTGGTCACCTGGACCTTGTAGCTGTTGTCTGTTCGCCCGGTGATGGTGAACGTGACGCCCGACGAGGGATCGGTGTACGTCGCAAGCTTTCCGGTGTCCGGCCGGAAGGTCGCATTGGCGAGCAGGCCGCACGGGCTGGCTGGCGTTGCGCCGCCGCCGTTGATGGCCCGGACCGGGCCCTGACCGCTGTCAACGGAAGAGTCGACCGCGTAGAGCAGCAGCCCGTGATCGCAAAGCTTGGAGTCGACTCCGGTTTGCGTGCGAACCTCCGCCACCAGCGCCTTGGTTTCGCTCACCGGCACGATCAGCGCTCGCAATCCGGCGTTACCCTCGAGAGGTTGCAACGTCTCCTCGATCTGCCCCTTGCCCACGCAATTCACCTGCGTGTCGTCCAGCCAGAGCAGCTTCCACTGGTGCCAGGCGTTGAACGAAGGGCCGAGTTGAATCCAGCCCATGATGTCCCAGGATCCCACCCACTGATGCAGGTCCGGATAGCCCACGCCGAACTGATAGAGATCCGGCAACCCGAACAAGTGGCCTGTCTCGTGGTCGAGGATCCAGGACGCGTAGCCATCCACGTTGACGAGCACGTCGTTACCGAACGTAACCACGTGCCGGACCTCCTTGCCGTCAACCGTGACTCCGATGCCCGGCGTTGGCACGAACGTGGGGGAGATCGGAATCTGCGCGGTCGGCGCCGATACGATGTAGTAAACATCGAACTGGGTGTAATCGATGGCGGCGTTGCCGGCGTTCAGCGCGTCCGTGATGTACGCCTTGTGCTCGTCGAACGTGAATCCGTCCGCGGCGCCGTACGCGCTTGCGTTCTTCGGCATCCGAAAAAATTGGTGGACGCCGGTGGGCGCGAGCGTCACCTTGCCGTTGGAGACCGTCGACATCCAGGTAACGGCTCGCGGCACGATCAGGTCGAACAGTTGCTGCATGGTGCGCGACGATTGCACGTCCGGGAAGTCGACGAACAGGATCAGTGCACGAAGGGTCCCCGACGGTCTCAACCGGTCGATATAGTTGGTGGGACCTTCGCTGAACGAGTTCGGAGCCTTCAAACGGCAGGCCGGAGCGGACCCGCCCGGATCGGGGACTCGGGCGATGGTGCTGGCGGTGGCGATCGCGACGAAGTGCATCAGGCACTGGTCGCTCGCGTTGGTGATCCGCCACACGTGCGTGCTGAAAGTGCTCTGCGTGAACTCCTCGGTAGGCCCCAGCGTTCGGAACAACTGCGCCGTGCCGGCGAAGTTGATCCAGAAAACCTTCACCGGATCGAGCGACTGGTTGATGAAGCGGATCTGCGTGGCCGTGGAGCCGTTGCCCGACGTGGCGTTGCCGCAGGCCGAAGGCGTGAGTGCGGTCTGGGCGAACGCGGCCGAGCAGACCACGAGACCGAACGACAAACGGAACCGGAGCATCCCCTACATGTTAATTCAGACGCCCGCTTTCCATCATAATGAACCTCTATGGCCAAATCGAGAGTCACCTGGAAATCCGACCGGGACCTGTTCACCCTGATCCGCGGCGAACTCTTCCCCGCCGTGGTCGGCGACGTGATGGACAAGCTGGGACTCCGGCGCCAGTTCCTTCCCCCCGAAATCCAACCGCTGCGCGACGACATGGTGGTGCTCGGACGCGCCATGACCGTGCTCGAGGCCGACTGCTTCGACGACGGGCCGGACTCGTTCGGCAAGATGTTCGAGGCGCTCGACAATTTGAAATCCGGCGAACTCTACGTGTGCGCCGGAGCCTCGCCCACCTATGCGCTTTGGGGCGAACTGATGACCATCCGCGCCCGGGCCTGCGGCGCGCTCGGAGCCGTGATGGATGGCTACTCGCGCGATACCAACGGAATCCTGGAACAGGATTTTCCCTGCTTTTCACGAGGCCGCTACGCGCAGGACCAGGCGCCGCGCGGCAAAGTAATCGACTACCGCTGCCCGGTTGAAATCGGACAGGCGCGCATCGAACCCGGCGACATCCTGTTCGGCGATCTCGACGGCGTCTGCGTGATTCCGCGCAAGGCCGAGCGCGACGTGTTCGCCAAGGCGCTCGAGAAAGCGCGAGAGGAAAAGAACGTCCGCAAGGCGCTGGATGACGGGATGACCGCCGGCGACGCGTTCCGCAAGTTCGGCATCTTGTAGGATTGCTTCATGCGCTACATCCTGCTACCCGCGTTGGCCGCCGCCTGTCTGGCCCAATCGAACTTCCCCGCCCTGCGTTACCAAGTCGTGCCGGACTGGCCGGCTCTGCCGCCGCACCGCAATTTCATGGAGACCGCAGGTGTCGCCGTGGGCGCGGGCGGACAGGTATTCGTGATCCACCGGGGATCCACGCCCATCATGGAGTTCACGCCGGGCGGCGCGTTCGTGCGCGGCTGGGGCGACGGACTTTTCGACCGCCCGCACTCGATTCGGATCGGCCCCGACGAGAGCATCTGGGCCGTGGACGATGGCTCGCACACGGTGCTGAAGTTGGATCGCGGCGGCCGGGTCCGCATGGTGCTCGGGCGGTACCGCCAGACCTCCGACGCCAAGAGCACGATGCCGGAACCCACCGTCGACGCGTCGTTACGCGGCATGCGCGACGAGGGCGTCGTCCGTTTCAACCGGCCCACCGACGTCGCGTTCGGTGCGAACGGCGACATCTTCGTCGCCGACGGCTACGGCAACTCGCGCGTGATGAAGTTCGACAAGAACGGCAAGTTCATCAAGAGCTGGGGCACGCGCGGATCGGCGCCGGGCGACTTCCATACTCCTCATTCGATCGCCGTCGACAAGCAGGGGCGCGTGTACGTGGCCGATCGCGAGAATTACCGGATTCAGGTCTTCGACTCCGAAGGCAAACATCTGGCGGTGTGGAGCGGCATCGGATCGCCCTGGGGACTGGCGCTGTCGAACGACGGCCACGTCTTCATGTCGGACGGCTACAACAACCGCGTGCTGAAGTTGACGATGGACGGCAAGGTGGCCGGCGCGTTCGGTTCGTTCGGCAAGACCGCGGGCTCGCTCCACTACTGCCACCAAATCGCCGTCGATGCGTCGGGCGCGGTCTACACCGCGGAGATCCTGAACTGGCGCGCGCAGAAGTTCGTTCCGCGCTAGCGCGCCAACGCGGCGGCTGAAGTATAATCGGCGCCATGTTCAGACTCGCTTCGGGTGTGTGCCTGCTTACAGCCGTCGCGTTCGCGCAAAGCGACGCCGAGATCGGCGGAACGATTCGGGACGCCAGCGGCGCCTCGGTTCCTGGCGTGTCGGTCGCCGTCACCAAGGTGGACACGCGCGAGTCTCGCGCCACCGTCTCCAACGAATCGGGATTCTTCCTCCTTCCGTTGTTACGGCCGGGCGAGTACCGGATCCGGCTAGGAAAGGCGGGCTTCAAGACGCTGAACCAGACCGGCATCGTGCTGGCGGTGAACGAGCAGGCGCGCATGAACTTTACGCTCGATGTCGGCGGCGTGGTGGAAGAGATCACCGTCGCCGCCTCCGTGCCGCTGCTCGAGACCGCCACCGCTTCCCGCGGCCAGGTGATCGACAACAAGAAGATCGTCGAGCTCCCCTTGAACGGGCGCGACTATCTCCAGTTGGCCCTGATCTCCACCGGAGCCGGCAGCGTGCCCTCCGGCCGCATGAACACCTTCAGCGCGAGCGGCCAGCGGGCGTACGAGAATACCTATCTGCTGGACGGAGTCGACAACAACACGATGCAGCGGGCCTCGCAAGCGCGCCGCGCGGAAGTGATCAAACCGTCGGTGGAGGCGATCCAGGAGTTCAAAGTGCTCACCAACGCGTACTCGGCCGAGTTCGGCCGCGCGGGAGGAGGTGTGGTGAGCGTGAACATCAAATCCGGAAGCAACGAGCTTCACGGCAGCCTGTTCGAGTTCCTTCGCAACGACAAGTTCGACGCGAAGAACTTCTTCGATCCGGCGGCCCGGAAGCGCCCCCCGTTCAAGCGAAACCAGTACGGCTTTGCCGTGGGCGGTCCCATCCGCCGGGACAAGACGTTCTTTTTCGGCGATTGGGAAGCCACGCGGATTCGCGAATCGAGAACCGTGCTCAACAGCATTCCGACTCCGCGGCAGGCGGCCGGCGACTTCGCCGAGTTGCTGCCCGCCAACGTCATCTACGACCCCTACAGCTACAACGCGGCGACGCGGCAGCGCGCGCCCTACGCCAACGCCGCGATTCCGGCGGCGCGATGGGATCCGGTGGGAGCGAAGCTGCTGTCGTTCTATCCCAAAACCAATCTGCCCGGCATCACCCGCAACTTCCTGTTCAATCCGCCCGCGCCAGAGGATATCTCGCGGGGGGACGTGCGCATCGACCATGCCTTCTCCGATCGCGACCGGGTGTATGGCCGCTACAGCGATTCCATCGACAAGGTCGGATCCGCGCCGGACATGCCGGGGCCCGCCTGGGGAACCAACAGCCTGGGCACGCCGTTCGACCACAGCGGACGCGCGGGCATGCTCACCTACAACCGGATCTTCGGTCCCACGCTGCTGATGGAAGCCAAGATCGCGTGGAACGAAATCTTCACGGCGCGTAAGTCGCAGATCGATCACAACGTCAACGAGCAGCTCGGCATCAAGGGCGTCGACACGTCGATCGCGGGGATGGGCGTGTTCGGCGTGGCGGGCTACACGGCGCTCGGAATCGGCGCCAACGTACCCAACCTGTCCGGCAGCCAGAACAGGCAGGCGATCGTCAATCTGACGTGGATCAAGGGCGCGCACACGCTGAAATGGGGAACCAATCTCAACTGGCTGCAACACTTCCTCAACAATCCGGTGAACGCGCAGGGCAACTGGAACTTCGATGGCCGGTACACCCGCGATACGGTAACATTGCGAGGCGGCAACGGCGCGGCCGACCTGCTTCTGGGCGCCGCCAACACCGGCACGGTCACCGACTGGGTTTGGACCGACAACCGGCGGCCCTTTTACGACTTCTACGTCCAGGACGAGTGGCGCATCGGCCGCCGGCTCACGCTCACGCCCGGGCTGCGCTACGAGCTACATCCGGAGTGGGTCACGCGCTACAACCGGGGCGGCAACCTCGACTTCACCGACCGGCTTCGTCCGGTGTTGAAGGTCTACTCGGAGGGATCGCGGTTCAACCGCGCGCTGGTGAACACCGACCGGAACGACTTCGCGCCGCGCATGGGCCTCACCTATCAACTGGGCGGCAAGTCGGTCGTTCGCGCCGGATACGGCATCTATTACGGCAACTCGATCGGCATGGTGGTTTCCGCCAACAATCCGCCCTTCTACTACGGCGCGAGCCTGACGCCGGACCCGGTGATTCCGAGCCTGTTCCCGCGCGACGGACTGCCGCCCAACCTCCGGTCTCCGCGCAACGCGTCCAACATCGGCCTGGGCGCCACCGACTCCAACCGGCGGTCTCCTTACAACCAGCAGTGGAATTTCACCGTGCAGCACCAATTGCCGTCGGAGATCCTGCTGGAACTCGGCTACGTCGGCGCCAGCGCGCACAAGATCCGCCGCACCTACGACATCAATACGCCGCCGCCGGGCGCCGGCGGGATCAACAACAGAAGGCCCGTGCGCAATATCGTCGTGCCGCCCGACGGAATCTCCGTGGGTCCGCTCTCCGACATCGGTTACGAGACGGGTAATGCCAACCAGCAGTACAACAGCCTGCAGATCCGCTTGGAGAAGCGCCTGGCCCGCGGACTGAGCTTGTCCGGCAGTTATATGTTCTCCAAGGCGATCAGCGACGGACAAGGGGGCGCGAGCATCGGCACAACGTCCAATGGCCCCCAGGACATCACGAACTTCCGCGCCGAACGCGCCCTCGCCGACGAGCATATCAAGCACCGCTTCGTGTCGAGCTACGTATACGACCTGCCAATCGGCAAGGGCCGGACCTATCTGGGCGGCGCCACCGGCGTGCTCGGCGCGGTGACCGGCGGATGGACCCTGGCCGGCATCGCCACGATGCAGAGCGGACTCCGTGTGAACCTCAGTGTCCGCGGCAACCCTTCCAACACCGGCGGAACCGATCGTCCCAACGTGGCGGGCTCCTGGTTTCTCGACCCTGGCCAGCGGTCCATCGAGCGCTGGTTCGACACTTCCGCCTTCGTGGCGAACGCGCCGTTCACGTACGGCTCGGTAAGCCGGAACGCCATCGGCGGACCGCCGCTCGCCAACTTCGATCTGGCCTTGTACAAGCAGTTCCAGTTGACCGACCGGTTCCGGACGCAGTTCCGCTTCGAGGCGTTCAACGCCACGAACACGCCGGCCTTCGACTCTCCAAACGCCCAGGTGGGCAACCCGAACATGGGACAGATCAGCGGCGCCGGCCGGCCGCGAAACCTGCAACTGGGCCTGAAGTTCGGGTTCTGACGAAGGCTTAGATGAGATGAAGAACCGCAGCGCCAATTGCATCTGACGCGGCGTGCGCGCCGAAGTGAACTCGCCGAACCTGGTGTTGATCTGCTGCCCGCTGGCGTTGTCGAATCGCGCCGTGGTGTCCAGCCCGGCGAACTGCGTGTGGTTGAACGCGTTATACAGCTCCCACCGGAATTGGAATCGCATGCGCTCGGTCACGGGGAAGTTCTTGAACAGGGCGGCGTCCCAGTTGTTGGTGCCTGGTCCGCGGATCAGCGTCCTCGCCGAGTTCCCCACCGTGCCCACCGCTGGAAGCCGGAACACATCGGTGCGGAGGTTGCGGCTGTCCGCCGAGGTTGTAGCTCCAGGTGTTGTACCGGTAGCGTGGCTTGCCTATCCCGTTGGTGTTGTTGAAGAAGTCATTGGCGTTGAACTGTTCGTGGCGCTTGAAGTAGGAGGCCAGTCCGTGGAACTCCTTCGTACCGGACTTGGTGATGATCTGGACGTTGGAGCCGGCCATTCTGCCGAACTCGGCCTGGTAGTTCGAAACGAGGATGCGGACCTCGGCCACCGCGTCCTGGCTGACGGTGAGCTTGAGCTGCGATCCGTTGCCCATGTCGGTGGCGGGAATGCCGTCGATGGCGATGTTGTTGGTGGTGGAGCGGTTGCCCTGCACGAACAGAGTCGAGGTGCTCGAGAGCTCATCCTGGGGATTTCCGACGACCACGCCCGGCAGCAGTTGCGCCAAATCGGCGACGTTGCGTCCGCGCACCAGCAGATTCTCCACCTGATGCGGCGTGATCACTTCCGCGCGCTCGGCCGAGCGGGTCTGAACCATCGCCCCTTGGGCGGTGACCGCGACGGTCTCCGACACGGCGCCGATCTCCAGTACCATCTCACCGACGGAGACTCGCTCGCCCGTGGCGACGTTGACAGCCGTTCGCTCCGCTTGCTTGAATCCTGTCATGGCCACGCGGACCGTCCAGGCGCCGCTCTCGAGGCCCACGACGACGAAATCGCCGGAAGGACTGGTGGCGGCCTCGCGCTGCCGTCCGGTGGAGACGTGGGTCAGCGACACAGTAGCCCCCGCGACAGCCAAGCCGCCGGGATCGCGTACGGCGCCGACGAGAGTACCGGTCGCAATCTGGGCGAAGGCCGGAGCGGACAAGGCTGCCAGGAGCAGTATGGGGATCATTCGTAGATTATGGCGCCGGTTCTCACCGGATGCCAGCCTCCCTCGCGTGATAGCATGGCGGCGATGTTCCGGCTCATCGCAGGTTCGATCCTCGCGCTGGTGGCGCTCGCTCAGGACAAGCCCCGCGCCCGCGACCTGGGCGTGGTGTTCGAAGGTTCGCCAGGGCCGCTCAATGCGATCACCGATGTGGCCGGGGTCGCCGTGGGCCACACGACGTTGATTCGCGGCGACGGTCCGCTGAAGGTGGGCGAAGGCCCGGTGCGGACCGGAGTCACCGCGATCCTGCCGCGAGCGTCCACACCCGCGGACGCCGTGTTCGCGGCCTGGTTCTCGTTGAACGGCAACGGCGAGATGACCGGAACCGCGTGGGTGGACGAATCCGGCTTCATGGAAGGTCCCATGGCGATCACCAACACTCACAGCGTCGGCGTGGTTCGGGACGCCATCGTGGACTGGCAGGTTCGGCGCGCGGCCATGAAGCAGAGCTTCGCTCTGCCGGTGGTTGCCGAAACGTTCGACGGCTGGCTCAACGACATCAACGGGTTCCACGTGCGGCCGGAGCACTTGCGGCAGGCGATCGAGTCGGCAACCACTGGGCGCGTGGCCGAAGGCAACGTCGGCGGCGGAACGGGGATGAGCTGCTACGGGTTCAAGGGCGGCATCGGCACGGCCTCGCGGCGGCTAGCGGCGGATGCCGGCGGGCATATGGTGGGAGCGCTGGTTCAGGCGAATTTCGGACGGCGCGAGCAGTTGATGGTCGCTGGCGTGCCGGTGGGACGCGAGATCGGCTGCGAGCGCGTCCCTTGCCGCACGCGCCCGGCGCCGCAACCGGAAGCGCGGGACGGGTCGATCATTATCGTCGTCGCGACCGACGCGCCCTTGCTGCCGCATCAGTTGAAGCGGCTGACGCGGCGCGCGGCCATGGGAATCGCGCGGACCGGTGGGACTTCGGGGAACGGCTCCGGCGACCTGTTCCTCGCCTTTTCGACGGCGAACCCGGGCGCGGCGGGCGCCGCCGGGGCGGCTGCCGTCTCGATGCTTCCCAACGACCGTATGGACCCGCTGTTCGACGCCACCGTGCAATCGGTGGAGGAGGCGATCGTGAACGCCATGGTGGCGGCGGAGACGATGGTGGGCCGGGACGGCCATCGAGTCGTGGCGCTTCCGCACGATGGCTTGCGGGAGGCGTTGGCGAAGTACGGCCGGCGCTGAGCCACCAACTACTCCCATCGGGGGGTACCGGAGATGCCCCTAAAGGAAACGGGGCGTACGCCCGATGGAGAGGGGAGCGATTTTCCAAGATCGCGAGACTCGCCGTGGACCGCAGACGCCGCAAAATCGCAGGATTCGTCTTCGCCCTCGCCTACCTGGGCGTGGCGGCGCTGTTCGTGCAATTGCAGGTAATCGAGCGGGTGGCGCCGCTGATCAGCCTGGGCGTCGGCGTACTGGCGCTGCTGTTCTCCCGGCTCCACGCCATAGCCTTGCTGCTGGCCTACCTGGGCCTGGCAAACGTTCTCGATCCCGCGCCGGATCTGTTCACGCCCGAATCGCTGGTCCAACTGGCATTTTTCGTCGGAGCCAACATCGGCATCGCCTATCTGCTCGACAGGCTGCGCCTCACGTTGCAGGCGGCCCGGAACTCCGAGCGGAACTACCATCTGATTGCCAACAACACGAGCGATCTGATTCTTGCCTACGACATGAACCGGATGCTGCTGTTCGTGAATCCGGCCGTGGAGCGCCTGCTGGGGTACACGATGGCGGAGGTGCGGCGGAACTCGTTCGTTCACTGGATTCACCCGGAGGACGAGGGGCGAATGCTGGATCTGCTCGAAAGCGCGTTCCAGGGCGAGGCGTTTTCCGACATCGAGTTCCGGGTTGTGACGCGGAAGGGGCAGATCCGCTGGTTCGCCGGAACGTGGGGGCCATTGCGGGACGAGAAGGGCTCGCAGTTCGGCATACAAGGAGTGGAGCGGGACGTCACCGAACGGTACCGGATGCGAGAAGTGCTGAACCAGAATCTGGCGCAGATTCAGGTGGCTAAGGTCCAGGCCGAGCAGCAGGCGGCCGAACTGTCGCGCCTGAACGAGGAACTCCGGATGGCTCGCGACGAGGCGCTGGAAGGCGCGCAGGCGAAGAGCTACTTCCTGGCGACCATG
>SYLY01000277.1 GCA_005808475.1 Acidobacteriota bacterium | reverse complement strand
GAAGGCCACCGGATTCCTTTACGGTCTCGGCATCCGCACGCGCCGCGTCGAGGGTTACGAATACTCGGCCAAGTTGCCCAACGGCTCCCGCCTGATCGCGCGGCCGGGCAATCCCTGGAGCATCCGCTGCATCGCCGCCGACCTGCTCATCCTCGACGAAGCCGCCTTCCTTTCCGAGGACCTCTATCCCGCCGTTCTCCCCATGCTCGCCACCACCGGCGGCGAACTGTGGCTCGCATCCACGCCCCACGGACGGCGCGGCTTTTTCTACAAAGAGTGGATGTCCAAGGAAAAATCCTGGACCCGCATCCTCTCCACGGCGGACGACTCGCCCTTCATCTCGAAGGAGGAGATCGCCCGACCAAAGCTGCTGAAGGGCCACAACTGGATTCAGCAGGAGTACTTCTGCAAATGGGCCGACCCCGACGACGCCTTCTTCGACATGGAGCAAGTCAACAAGTGCATCGACGACTCCATCAAACCTCTCTTCCCCAACGGCTACTGACCGGGCTAGGCCTCTAGAAACTGAACCGCAGCGAAGCCTGCATCCGCCGCTCCTGGCGCGCCGAGATCACCTCGCCGAACCGCGTGTTCACCTGCCGGCCCTGCGCGTCGAACCGCGCCGTGCTGTCGACCCCCGAGTACTGCGTGTGGTTGAACGCGTTGTAGAGTTCCCACCGGAGCTGCAGGTTCCGCTTTTCGCCCTTGACCGGGAAGTTTTTGAAGAAGGTCAGGTCGTGGTTGTTGATGCCGGGACCGCGGAAAACGTCCTTGGGAGCGTTGCCGAAATCGCCGCGAGCGGGCCGCGCGAACACCGTGTTGTTGAAGAAGCGGCTGAAGGCGCGCTCCCCGGCGGGCAATTGCGCCTTGCCGGTGACGATGATGCGGGTTCCGTCACCACCACCCGTTAGGTCCACCGCGTCCACGGTCGAGAAACCAGTGCCGGACGGGAAGCCGCTGGCGAAGGTGGTCACGCCGGAGATCTGCCACCGGTCGAACAGCACGCCCACCAGCTTGTTGCCGTTCGCCAGCTTGCTGGCGCGCGGCAGATCCCACAGGTAGTTGGCGACGAACATGTGCGTCTGGTCGTAACCCGCCTTGCCGTAGTTCCACACGCGGATGGGACGGTACATCGCCACGCCCGCGCCGTCGCTATCGCCGTAATTCATCGACTTCGACCACGTGTAGGCCACGCCGAACTGGAGGCTTTTGATGAAGCGGCGGTTGAGCTGAGCCTGCATCGAATGGTAGTTCGCGGTGCTCGAATTCTCGTTGTAGGTGATGTTCTGGTAGCCGGGAAACGGCCGGAAGAAATTGTCGTTCAGCGGCGTGGCGGGATTGGACGGATCGGCGTTCTGAGGTAGGAACCGCGCTCCGTAGGGGACGGTGTTGATGTTGCGGCTCTGCTGCAGGAAGCGGCTCACGTTGCCGACATACGCCACGTCGAGCACCGACCCGAAGCCGATATCGTGCTGGACGCCGGCCGAGAAGCTGTACAGCAGCGGCGTGCGCGAGCGGCGCTCGTACGCGCTCGTGTTGCTCGGGAAGAGCGTGCCCGAACTGGATAGAAATGTGTCCAGATTGCCGTAGAACACGTTCGGATTGAACTGCACCGGCGGATTCTGGGTGAAACCCCGCGCGCCCCCCACCGAGGCGTTGTGGAACGACCCGGCGCTGACGCGCACCGCCGTCTTGCCGTTGCCGAACACATCGTACGCGAGTCCGAGCCGCGGCTCGAAAGCCGGCTTTTCCTGGTTCCGGAAGCCCGGCGGATAGCCGGAGTCCGACGCGATCACCGAGCCCTGGGCGGCCTCGCCGGTGCCGGGGACAAACGCGCCGATCAGCACCGCGGGCAGGATCGCGCCCGTACGCCGGTCCACCGCCCGGCGGCCCTGCGGCGTGGAGATCGGATAGTACAACTGCGCCACCTTGGAGGTGTCGTACCGGTCCAGCACGAATGCCGCCGCGTTCTTGTTCGCGTGCACCCACTGCGTGAAGTAGTTGAACCGTGCGCCGTAGTCGATGGTGAGCTTGCGCGACGCCTTGAAGGTATCCTGCACGAACCAGCCGGCGATCCACTTGCGGCCTTCCGTGCTCGGGCGGAAGCTCGCCTCGGTGTAGCTTTGGAAGTTGCCGAGCAGCGAATTCGAGTAGGCGTAGTTGGAATCGATCGGGCTGTTGACGTCGCGGGCGAACGCGAAGCTGCCGCCGAAGTTGGCCGTGGCGCCCTCGTAGTTCCGGTTACGTTCCAGGTTGAAGCCGGTCTTGAGCGTGTGCTTGCCCCGGTTCCAGGTGAGGTTGTCGCTGTAGTTGAAGACCGTGTCGGCGCCGCGGAGCGGAAAACGGCCGTCATAGGTGATCGCAGCCGCGCCGGGGACCCCGCCGAACGACGCCTGCGGAATGATGTTCAACGGGTTGATCTGAGGGAAGAACTGGCCTAGATTCAAGCCGATCTTCTGGCGCACCATCTTGTTCTGCTCTTCCTCGGAGACCGGCGGGCCCTTTTCGACGCCGTGCCGCAGTCCGCCCATGAATTCGTTGACCACCGTGGGGCTGAACACGCGGGTCCACATGAGGACCGCGCCGTTGTCGGTGTAGGTGTAGTGCTGTTTGACCAGCCCCCAGTTGGCCGAACCGGCGGCGACCGCGTAGCCCGCCTGATCGGCGTACCACAGCGAGCCGCGCATGCCGATGGTGTCCTTGGTCGTCGGCCGCCAATCCACCCGGAACAGGTTCTGGTTGCGGGGCGAGTTCAGACTCTCCTGGAACTGGTAGTTGTAGTTGCCGCGCGTCACGTTCCGGTCCAGCGTGTTGGGCAGCGGAAACACGTTCATCAGCGCCAGACCGCGCGCGTTGATCCGGGTGGTGGGAACCCGGTTGTTGGGGAACTGCGCGCCGTTGGCCAGCGGATCGTTGATGCGGATGAGCGCGTTGTTCTGGTCCAGCGTCTGCGAGAAATCGCCGGCGCGCTCCTGCGCGGAAGGCGTCGTGACTTGCCGCAACGCCTGCGGCACTTGCGATTGCGTGTTCTCGTACGAATAGAAGAAGAACAGCTTGTCCTTGTTCGAATTCAGCTTGCCCGGGATCCACAGCGGACCGCCGAGAGTTCCGCCCAGCGTCGTGAACCGGTAAAGCGGCTTCGGGATGCCGGTCCGGTTGTTGAAGAAGTTGTTGGCGTTGAACTGTTCGTGCCGCTTGAAGAAATAGCCCGAGCCGTGAAACTCCGTGGTGCCCGACTTGGTGACGATATTGATGAGCGGGCCCGCGCTCCGGCCGTACTCGGCCGTGTAGTTGTTGAGCAGCACCTTCACCTCGCCGATCGCGTCCAGGTTGATCGGGCTCGAGAAGTTGTTCGGGCTGCCGAGGTCGTTGCCGGTCAGGCCATCGACGCTCTGGCTGTTCCACGTGTTGCGCTGGCCCTGGATGTTCGGGGTGTTGGTGCCGAACGATCCGCCCAGGTTCTCGGTGTCCACCTGCTGGCTGACGCCGGGAAGCAGCCGCAGCATCGACACCACGTCGCGCCCGCGCACCGCCACCATTTCGAGCTGCTTGGCGCTCAACAGCGCCGAGCGTTCCGACGAGGTCGTGTTGACGACTTGCCCCTGCGCGGTGACCGTCACCGATTCGGAGACGCTGCCAACGGATAGCTCCAGTGTGCCCACCGAAAGGCGTTCGTTCACGGTGAGAGTATTCCCCGTCTTCTGGTACGGGCGGAAACCCTGCGCTTCCACTTTGATCGTGTAGAGGCCGGGCTGAATGGCGGGAAAGACGAACGATCCGGAGTCGTTCGTGGTCGTGCTCCGCGATTCCGTGCTCCGTTCGTTGAGCAAAGTCACGTTGGCGCCGGCCACCACCTGCTGGCTGGAGTCGACGACCGTGCCGTTGATGGTTCCGGTGATTGTTTGAGCCGCGACTTGGCCGACGGCAAGACAGAGCGCTAGCGCGAGATTTTCAATGACCCTCATGGGTCGCAGGATACCATGCTCCCCACTGGCAAGGGGTCAAGCCGCCCGTCATGGCAAAGTCGGGGGAAAACATGCTTGACTCCCTTCGCGACAGGGCGCCAGCGGAGGATCCCGCAAAAGCGCTCGAGCGTTACCGCGCGATCGAACAGAACCCGGAACACTTTCTGTCGCGCCGCGGATACTCCCTGGAGGGCGAGGATCATACGATCGCGTCCCTGGTGGGATTGATGGGTCTCGAGCGCGGGTTCTACGTCGATGGGGGCGCCTTCAGCCCGATCTCCGCGTCGGTGACTCATCGTCTGTACCAGGCTGGCTGCGGGGAATCAACGTCGATCCTTAACCTGGGCGTCATGCTGGTGTTCGATGAGTGGCGGCCCGAAGATCTCAACATAGAGATCGGCGTGGCGGCGGCCCCGGGCGAGTTGACGTACTCGATGTTCGACGATGTGCTGGTCAACGGATTTCTTTCCCAGTCCGACATCGACTCCGCGGGCGGCAAACAAATCGACTTTCTGAACGTGGACGCCGAAGGGATGGACCTGGAAGCGCTCCAGTCCTTCGACATCGAGAAGTGGCGTCCGAAGATGGTACTCGTGGAGATCCTGGGATGGCAAGACATCAACGGCGTGATGGGATCGCCCACCGCCGTTTACCTGCGGGATCGAGGGTACAAGCCGATGTCCCGGTTCGTATTCTCTTCGCTATTCATCCATGGGTCGTTGATCTGGCGGACCGGCCCGAACCAGTTCGAGCGCTTCCTCCCTTGTCGAAATCCGGCCCTCGAGTTGAGCGGTCTCCACCGCGTCCAGCCAGCGGCGGAACTCCGGACCGGGCCGGAACCCCGCCGCGATCAGATCGTCCCCGCTGAGCAGCCGGAGCGGCCGGAGCGCCTCGGGCGGCGTCTCCCGGATCTTCTCCATCGCGAACTCCCAGTTGCCGAGCATCCCGTGGCTCGACAGGCAATCCAGCCGGTGCAGCTCGAGGTGCTCGTCGAACCGGTCCATTCGCAGGAAGCGCTTGAGCGTGCTCTCCTTCATCCGCGGCGCGTCCTTGAACCGCATGTGGTGGGCGACCAGCGCCTCCACCTGGCGGATTTCCTCGGCCGGGAAGCGCAGCCGGGTCAGGATCTCCACCGCCATTCGCGCGCCCTCCTCGACATGCCCGTCGAACCGGATCCGGTCCGCGCGGCGAAACGTGGGAGGCTTGCCCACGTCGTGCAGCAGCACTCCCAGCGCCAGTGTGAGCGGCGGACGATCCAGCTTGCCGAGCATCAGCAGCGTGTGGATCCAAACGTCGCCCTCCGGGTGGAACTCGGGCGGCTGCTCCACGCCCTTCATCGCCGCCACCTCCGGCAGTATCCGTGCGAGCAGCCCCGATTCGTCCAGCAGTTCGAACCCGCGCCGGGCGCCGCCCTCGATGAGGATGCGGACCAGTTCCTCCCGCACCCGCTCGGCCGCCACCGAGGCGATCTCGCCGCTCAGGTCGCCGATCGCGGCCAGTGTCGCGTCCTCCACCGCGAAGCCGAACCGCGCCGCGAACCGCACCGCGCGGAGCATCCGCAGGTGGTCCTCGGCGAAGCGGCGTCGCGGATCGCCGGTGGCGCGGATCAGACGCCGGTCGAGGTCGCCGCGCCCGTCCACGAAATCGAGGACCTCGCCGGTTTCCGGGTCGAGCATCATCGAGTTGATCGTGAAGTCGCGGCGTTGGACATCGGCGCGCGGATCGGTCTCGAACGTCACTTCGTCGGGACGGCGGTGGTCGGAGTAGGCGCCATCGGAGCGGAACGTGGCGACCTCCACCTGAGCGGCGCCGTCCCGCACCATCACCACGCCGAAGTGGGCTCCCACCAGTCCGGATCCGGGAAACAACGCCGACACCTCACCGGGCCGCGCGGACGTGGCGACATCGTAGTCCTTGGGAGCGCGGCCGAGCAGCAGATCGCGCACGCAGCCGCCCGCCAGGTACGCGCGATGGCCGGCCTCGCGCAGTTTCCGCACGATGGCGCCGGCGAGCGCCTGAGCATCCGGCATCAATTGATCGTAGAATAGTTGCTGCTCTAGCGGTATATGTCCGACGCGGAACCTCACCAGCCGAAGGGAAGCTCTTCGGCGGCGAAGGTGGTCATCGCAACCACCGTCGCGCTTTCGTTCATCTCCTTTTGGCGCGGCGCGGCGATCGTCTTGAGCGACCTCGCGTCCACGATGTTCTACGTGGGCGGAATCGCCGAACAGGCCATCGGCAAGTCCGCGCCGTGGTTCGTGCTCGGTGTGATGATCTTCGGATTCGCCATCCGCACGGTTCACGTGGAAAGCTGCGGACTCTTCGTACGCGGCGGCGTGTACGTGGTGGTGCGGGACAGCATGGGCCCCGCGATGGCGAAGATCTCGGTGTCCGCGTTGATCGTCGACTACATCCTCACCGGCCCGATCAGTTCGGTGAGCGCGGGCCACTACCTCGGGCGGCTCATCAACGAACTCGCCGAACTGACGCACCAGAACATCCACGTCGATCCCAACTGGTTCGCGATGGTCTTCGGCATCGCGGTGACCGGCTACTTCTGGTGGGAGAACGTGAAGGGGATTCACGAATCCAGCGGCAAGGCGCTGCGGATCATGCAGATCACCACGGTCATGGTGGCCATCCTGCTGGTGTGGTGCGTGGTGACTCTGTTGGTCCGCGGCGAGGCGAACTGGCCGCCGGCTCCCACGCCTTCCAACCTGACCTTCACCCCCGCGTCGCTCGGCTGGCTGGAGGGCACCATCTGGCCGCAACTCGCGTTCGGCGGACTGCTGATCGCGTTCGGACACTCCCTGCTGGCGATGAGCGGCTTCGAGACCCTGGCGCAAATCTACCGCGAGATCGCGTTCCCCAAGTTGAAGAACCTACGCATCAGCGCGAATATCGTCTGCACGTACGCGCTGATGTCCACCGGCTTCATCAGCCTGTTGGCGGTGATGATTATCCCGGACCCCACGCGCAAGCTCTACTACGATAACCTCATCGCCGGCCTGGCGATGAACCTGAGCGGCCCCTATCTGCTCCGGCTGGGATTCCACGGATTCGTGGTGCTGGTGGGCGTACTGATCCTGTCGGGCGCCGTGAACACGTCCATCATCGGCGCGAACGGCATTTTGAACCGAGTCGCCGAGGACGGCGTGCTGATGGACTGGTTCCGCAAGCCGCAGAAGAAGTTCGGCACCACCTACCGCATCATCACCATGATCGCGATGCTGCAGGTGGCCACCATCGTAGGCAGCGGCAGCGACGTTTACCTGCTCGGCGAGGCCTACGCGTTCGGTGTGGTTTGGAGCTTCTTTCTGAAATCGCTGGGCGTGCTGGTGCTGCGGTTTCAACGCACAGACCAGGAGTACAAGACGCCCGTCAACTTCACGATCGGCGGGCGGGAGATCCCCGTGGGCTTGGTCGTGGTCACGGCGGTGCTCTTCTTCATCGCCATCGCGAACCTGCTCACCAAGAAGATCGCCACGATCTACGGACTGAGCTTCACGCTGGTATTGATGGTCCTGTTCTACGCGTCCGAACGGATCAACCTCCGCCGCCGCAAGCACGAGAAGCCGCTCGAGGAGTTCAATCTCCACTATCAACAGGAGGTGGCTAACCTGCCGGTGGACGAGGAATCGGGACTCCATGCCCGTCCCGGCTGCGTCCTGGTGAGCGTGCGCGACTACAACCGGTTGTTCCACCTCGAGAAGGTGCTGGAAAAGACCAATCTCCGCCGGCACGACATCGTGGTGATGACCGTTCGCAACATCACCGCCGGCGCGGGCGAGTACGGGCTCGCCGATTCGCAGTTGTTCTCACCCTACGAAAAGGAACTCTTCAGCCACGTCGTGTCGCGCGCGGAAAAGCAGGGCAAGCCGGTGGAACTGCTGGTGGTGCCTGGCGTGAATCCGTTCGTGGCGCTGGTGCAAGCGGCCCAAAACCTCAAGGCCGCGCGACTGGTAACGGGCGTATCGTCGCGAATGGCTTCCGAGGAACTGGCGCACAAGATCGGCCAGGCTTGGGAGACTCTGCCCGAACCCCGCCACGCCTTCTCGCTCGAAGTGATCTCGCCGGACCGGCCCTCCACCTACGTCAACCTCGGTCCGCACCCGCCGCGCCTCTGGCCGGAAGACCTGGACCGCGTGCACGAAATGTGGCTGCAACTGACCGGGGACGACCGGATCGGCGCGCAGTTGCACCATCGGGACGTCGTGGGAGTCGCGCTACGGAGGATGGAGCGGGACCTTCAAGACAACGACCCGACGCTGCGCGAGGATCTGCTGCGCGAACTGCGGAACGCGCCGAAGGACGACGTCAGTCCACCGGATCCGGAACGGGAGCCGAATCGCTAGCGGCCTGCGCGGCGGCGGCTTCGGCGGCCGCCTCGGCGGCCTTCTTCAGCTCTTTCTTGGTGGGCGGCGCCTGCTGATTGCGGTTGTCGTGCTCGCTGTAGCAGCTTCGGCAGCGCACCTTGGCGGCCTTGTCGCCGACCATCGACACTACGACGTGCTTCGTGATCCTCTTGCACTTGATGCAGAAATCGTCGAGGTCGTCTCCGAGGCGAAGTTCAAACATGTTCGAACCGTCGTGTTTTAAGTAGTATAACGCAAGACGAGACCGCAAAGCGCGGCCAGGGCGATCACCCACGCCGTATCGATCCGGGTGAGGACGAGCGCCGCGCATGTGGCGATGGCGATCCCCGCCGTCGCGGGTCCCACGATCGCGTCGCGCGCCAGCGGGATCGTGGACGCCAGCACCAGTCCGGCGGCCGCCAGAATCACCGCGCGAATGCAGCGTTTCACCGCCGGGTTCTCCGCGCGACGCCCGAAACGCGCCAGGATGGGCACGATCAGGAACGCGGGCGTCATCATCGCCGCCGCGCCCGCCATCGCGCCCGGAATGCCCCCGGCAATCTGTCCGACGCAGACCAGATAGAGTCCGTTCGGCCCGGGTGACAACCGCGCCATCGCGACCGCGTTGTTGAGCTGACGGTCTGTCAACACGTGGCGGCGAACCACCAGGTCATCCCTCACGACGGCGATCGACGAGAGGCCGCTGAAGGAGGTCAACGTGGCCTTCAACAGCAGTAGATAAAGAATGGGCCAGCTCACTGTTCCTCCCAGAAATAGCCGGCCGCCGCCGCGATGGCGAGGATCGGCACTGGCTGCCACTCGAACTGATGCGACAACACGAGAGCCGCCGCGGCGACGATCGCGGATCGGACCCGCCGGCCTTCCCGCCACTGCGGCCGCAGCAGCAGAATCGCGCCGGCGGCCATCATCCCCGCCACCGACGCCGCCACGCCCGACATTGCCGCGCGCGCCCAGGGGATCGCTTCCATCGACTGGTAACCGGCGATCAACAGGTACGCCACGATCGAGGATGGCAGCGAGGCCGCCAGCACCGCGACGACCGCCCCCGGCCAGCCGCCGGTCTTCCACCCCGCCCCCGCGCAGTACGCCAGCACGTTGGTGCCCGGCGTCACACGGGCGAGCGCGTAGATCAGTCCGTGGCTCTCCGCGGAGAGCCATCCGCGCCGCTCCACCAGTTCGCGCTGCAGCGCCGCCATCGTCGGATCGCCGCCGCCGAAGGTGAGGTTGCCGATTCGCAGGAAGATCCCGGCGAGGGATCGAAGGCCGGGGTCCGGCATTCCTGCTACTGTATCATCGGATACGTGGGGGCTCGATTCCGCGACCGCTGGTTCCTGTTGCTCGCCTCCGTCGTCCTCCTGGGCGTGGCCGGCGCGGGTTTCTATTTCCTGCGCCCCAGCGGAGCGGTGAAGATGGCCGTCGTGGCGCCCAAGCCCGAACCCGTGGCCGTCGAGCAGACCGCCACCGAGATCAGTCTCACCGGAACGATTCAGGCCCGAAACCTGATTCCCGTCGCCGCGCCCATCGACGGCACGATCGAAGCGCTGGAAGTGGACGACCTCACCGAGGTGAGCGAAGGGCAGTTGCTGGCGCGGATCAAGAACGAAGGGCTCCAGACCGCGCACGATCAGGCGGCGCAGGAGCTCGAGCAGATGCAGGGGCGCATCCAGAATCTGGAGAGCGCGCTGATCAACGCGCGGCTCGAAGCGTCGCGAGCGCTGGCGGATTCGCAGCGGGCGCAAGCGGAGTTCGACAAGGCGGACAAATTCGCGATGCGGCAGCAGCTCTTGTATAAGGAAGGCGCCACCGCGCGGCTGGTGTACGAGAAGTCCCAAAAAGACCTGGAACTCGCCATGTCGGAGCGCAATTCGCTGCGAGAGATGTCGAAGAACGCCGACGACCGGATCCAGTTCCTTTCGCGCGACATCGAGAGCGCCAAGAGGAAGCTGGAGGAGCGCTCGGCGGCTCTCGAGGACGCCAAGACCGATCTGCTGGCGGCGACGGTCAACAGCCCCGTGGATGGCCTGCTGCTGTTCGCCAAGGCGAAAGTGGGCGAGCGCGTGAGCATGGACATGAAGGATCTGTTCACGATCGCCGTGGCGCCGGAGGAACTGGAAATCCCCCTGGACCTGGACGCAAAAACGGCGGAGCGGGTCACGGAAGGCATGGCCGCCCTGGTGCAGATCGTGGAGCTGTCGCAGGACGCGATCGAGGGTGAAATCACCAAGGACGAGGACGGCAAGTTCCACGTGGAGTTCCAGGCCGCCGATCCGGTGGTGCGGCCCGGCTTGACGGCGATCATCAAGATCAAGCTGCCATAATGGAAGGGAAATCCCTTCTTATGCAGTTCCTCTCCGGCAGTATCCTCGAACTCATCACACAGACCTCCACCAACCTCCCTCCCGACGTGCGGGCCGCCATGGGAATGGCGCTCGCCGCCGAAACGCCCGGCACGCAGGCGAATCAGGCGCTCAGCGTGGTGGCGTCGAACATCGACATGGCGGTGGACGACCAGAGTCCAATCTGCCAGGACACCGGGATGCCGACGTTCATCGTCCATACTCCGGTGGGAGTCAATCAGATCGCGATCAAGAAGGCCATCAAAGCGGCGGTCGCCGAGGCGACGCGGCTCGGCAAGCTGCGGCCCAACTCCGTGGATTCGATCACGGGCAAGAACAGCGGCGACAACCTGGGCGCGGAAACGCCGGTGGTCCACTTCGAACAGTGGGAAGAGGACGAGATCGACATCCGCCTGATCCTCAAGGGCGGCGGCTGCGAGAACAAGAACATCCAGTACTCGCTGCCCTGCACGCTGGAACACATGGGCCGCGCCGATCGCAACCTGGAAGGCGTTCGCAAGTGCATCCTGCATGCCGTGTGGCAGGCGCAGGGACAGGGCTGCGCGCCGGGCGCCTTGGGCGTTTGCATCGGCAGCGACCGCGCGCACGGCTATATGCTGGCCAAGCTCCAGTTACTGCGCACGCTGGACGATCGCAATCCAGACGAACTACTGGCCAAGCTCGAGGACGAGATCATGGTGGAGGCGAACAAGCTCGGCGTCGGACCGATGGGCTTCGGCGGCGCTTCGTCGCTGATCGGGTGCAAGATCGCCGCCGCCAACCGCCTGCCCGCCAGCTTCTTCGTGTCGGTGGCGTACGAGTGCTGGGCGTTCCGGCGGCTGGGCGTGAGGCTGGACGCGCAAACGGGCGCGATCGTGAAGTGGATCTACCGCGATCCGTCGCGGCCGGTGGATCGCATGGCCACGTCCGAGGGATTCCCGCTCACGGGCCGCGAGGTCGTGTTGACGCCTCCGCTCACGGCCGAACAGATGCGGGCGCTGAAGGTGGGCGACGTGGTGATCGTGAACGGCGAGATGTTCACCGGCCGCGACGAGATCCACAAGCACCTGATGAAGCACGATCCTCCGGCCAACCTGGAAGGCAGCGTGCTGTACCACTGCGGTCCGGTGATGCTGCGCCAAGGCGAAGGATGGGTGATGAAGGCCGGCGGGCCGACCACCAGCATCCGCGAGGAGCCCTACCAACACTACGTGATCGGCAAGTACGGAGTGAAGGCGGTGGTGGGCAAGGGCGGCATGGGCGCCAAGACGCTGGCCGCGTTGAAAGAGCACGGAGCGGTCTACTTGAACGGCATCGGCGGCGCGGCGCAATACTACGCGCGATCGGTGGAGAAAGTGCTCGGCGTTCATCTGCTCGAGGAGTTCGGAATTCCCGAAGCGATGTGGCATCTGCGGGTGAGGGGCTTCATGGCGATCGTGACGATGGACGCGCACGGCAACAGCCTGCACGACATCGTGGAGCGGGAAACGGGCGAGGAGTTGGAGAAGCTCCAGACGATCTGACGGCGTCGGCGCCATTTCGGACGCGATCCAATCACTTTCAAAACATCTGTGGTAGGTTGTGTCTTGCTCTCAGAGGACTGAGGTGAGTGTAACCATGCCCAATCCTGCACGTGCCGACCTAGTCTTCGGCATCGTCGCCGCGGTCGGCTCACCCGTTACGTACATCACAAACGTGATCGAGGCGGCGATGCGGAAGCGTGGCTATGCTCCACGCACTTTGCATCTCAGCAGGTACACCAAAGCACTGCGGCTCAGCACGCCGTGGCCCCCGGAAGGAACGGATGCCTATACACGAATCGGCAGCTTGATGAAGCGTGGGAACGAACTGCGCGCAAACGCCCAACGGGGCGACATTCTTGCAATGTTTGCCGCGGCGGAGATCAACGCGCTGCGCGATGAGCCAAACACTGGGAAGGCATTCATCCTTCGGCAACTCAAGCATCCCGATGAGGTGTACGCCCTCAGGAGGATCTACGGCGACGGATTTCATACGGTTGGTATCTATTGCCCGAAACGAGCGCGGCGGAAGATTCTGCATCGGCATGAGGGGATGGATCCAGGACGCGCGGACGAACTGATTGAGCGAGATGAGAACGAGCCGCCGACTCTGGGGCAGAAGTTCCGCGACACCTTCTACCTGTCCGACGTGTTCATCTCGTGCAAATCAGAGGAGGCCGCCGAAGCTGAATCGCAAGTCGATCGGTTCCTGAATCTACTGTTCGGCACGAAGGTCATTTCCCCGCATCGAGACGAATACGGGATGTATCTCGCGCACGCGGCGGCCCTACGTTCCTCTTCGCTTGCACGGCAGGTGGGTGCGGCGATTCTCTCACCCCACGGAGAGGTTCTGGCGGTAGGAACAAATGAGGTTCCCCGCGCTGGAGGAGGACAGTACTGGCAAGACGAGTCTCCTGATTCTCGCGATCACGTGCGGGGCATTGACACCAGCGACGCGTTCAAGACAGAAATCATGACGGAGATCCTCGCAAAACTCCAAGGCGGCTGGGACGATATGTCTCCTGAAGAGCAGCACGCCAGCGTTGCCGACGCGATTCGAAATCTGAAAGACGCTCGAATCATGAACCTCACGGAGTTCATGCGTGCCGTACATGCGGAGATGGAGGCGTTGTCTTCCGCTTTGCGTGTTGGGGTGTCCACCCGCGGGGCAACGCTTTACACCACGACCTTTCCCTGCCACGGCTGTGCGAAACATATAGTCGTGGCAGGAATCTGTAGAGTGGTGTACATCGAACCCTACCCGAAGAGTTTGGCGATGGATTTGCACGACGACTCCATTGCCCTCGAGGAAGGATCGGAGTCGACGGACAAGGTGCGGTTCGAGCCGTTCGTCGGTGTTGCCCCGAGGCGCTATACTGATTTGTTTTCGACTACCACTCGCGACGGCGTGAGGATCAGAAGGAAAGACTCCGCCGGCAGGGTGATTGAAGGGGAACCTCAACTGCGGATCTCGATGGCCGATTCTACCTACATGCAACGCGAAGCGAACGTGGCCAGAGAGCTGAAAGATCTCATAGGAGAGCCGGACAATGGAACAGAAGAGAATCACTAGGGACCAGTCGACCGCGGACGCCAAACAAATTTGGGCATTCGTCGAGACGGCAGCGTCTCGATCAACCACACCCGCGTCGACCAGCCCTTCACGACAGCAAGGCGGAACATCTGTCTCCGATGCGCCGCGCATCATAGCCGCCGCCCCATCCCCCTCCTGCGACAAGTAGTCCGGTTCAGACGGAGAACGTTCGCCGCGCCGCCGCCGCACGCACACGTGGGAGCGGTGGTTACCGTGGCCACACTGGTGATTATCGGGCTCGCGATCGCCGATTAACGGCGCCTGGCGCGCCGGGACCTAGGGCAACCTCCCGCTGAGCCGCGACAACGAGCATTGGCGATTGATCTTCGCGAAGGATTTTCCCCGCGAGGGCTGGACGCAGGGTAAGCTCGGCTTCTGGGAATGGGAACCACAACCGCGCCACTCGCGGAGGCTGATAGGCAACACCATCCAGGGCTCGTTGAACCCGAAGTCCGCGACGTTCGGATTCACGGGCAGGGCTTCCTGGGGGCCCGACGGGTTTGGTCAAATATGGGGCACGTGGGAGATCGTGGCGACACCCGATCAGATGCAGCAGGTGCGGGACGAACCAAGCCGCGATGGATGCGTTCGGAATCGTGGATCCGACCTCGATCAGCGACCGCAGTGGCGCCGGAATGGCGATCAGCCAGGGCGATGCGTTGGGCGCGGCCCTGAGTCTGGTAAGCGTGTTCCCGTACATCGGGGACGCGCTCGGAAAATCGGCCAAGGCGGTGCGCCTCGAGTCCCTGCAACTGGTGGAACGCGAGGCGAAGGCGAGCCGGGAGGCTTGGGAACGTACCCGCACCGCGGACATGGCGCGCGTGCGAATGGCGCAAATCCACCCAGCCGCCGAAAATCGTGGTGGCGCGCAGGCGGAGCGCCGACGCGTTGCGATTCGAGGCCAAGGCAGGCTACGTGGTCAAGCCGATGAACGTGCCACGAGCCCGGCGCATTTCTCCTGAGCGGCCCCGATGGAATTCCGCGCAACGTGAGTTGGGCGGAATCCACGACCCGTATCTCGCGCACATGTGAGCGGCTTCGGCTCCAGTGGTTTGATACAATAAAGCGAACGCCTCGTGGCCAGGTAGCTCAGTTGGTAG